>NZ_KV800318.1:0-53542 GCF_001810205.1 Pseudomonas sp. HMSC076A11
CCCACCGGACGCCCATGAAAAAGCCCCGCCGAAGCGGGGCTTTCCCTGTCCGTCCACGAAGAGGTCAGGCGAAGACGATCTCGTCTCCTTCCAACTTCGCCGAGATACTGGCACCCGGCGCGAATTTGCCGGCCAGGATCAGTTGCGCCAGCGGGTTCTCGATCCAGCGCTGGATGGCCCGCTTCAGCGGGCGTGCGCCATAGACCGGGTCGAAGCCGACGGCGATCAGCTTGTCCAGCGCCTCCTGGCTCAGTTCCAGGCTCAGCTCGCGCTCGGCCAGGCGCTTGCGCAGGCGACCGAGCTGGATCTCGGCGATGCCGGCGATCTGCTCGCGAGCCAGCGGCTCGAATACCACCACTTCGTCGATCCGGTTGATGAATTCCGGACGGAAGTGCGCATTGACCGCGTCCATCACTGCGGCACGTTGCGCCTCGCGGTCGCCGGCCAGCTCCTGGATCTGCGCCGAACCGAGGTTGGAGGTCATCACCACCACGGTGTTGCGGAAGTCCACCGTACGCCCGTGACTGTCGGTCAGGCGTCCGTCCTCGAGCACCTGGAGGAGAATGTTGAATACATCCGGATGGGCCTTCTCCACCTCGTCCAGCAGCACCACCGAGTAGGGCTTGCGGCGGATCGCCTCGGTCAGGTAGCCGCCTTCCTCGAAGCCGACGTAGCCCGGAGGCGCGCCGATCAGGCGGGCCACCGAGTGTTTCTCCATGAACTCGGACATATCTATCCGCACCAGCGCCTCCTCGGTATCGAAGAGGAACTCGGCCAGCGCCTTGCACAACTCGGTCTTGCCCACCCCGGTCGGGCCGAGGAAGAGGAACGAGCCGCTCGGCCGGTTCGGATCGGCGAGGCCGGCGCGCGAACGGCGCACGGCGTTGGACACGGCGACTACCGCCTCGTCCTGGCCGATCACTCGCCGATGCAGCTCCTGCTCCATGCGCAGCAGCTTCTCGCGCTCGCCCTCGAGCATCTTCGACACCGGGATACCGGTCCACTTGGAAACCACCTCGGCGATTTCCTCGTCGGTCACCTTGTTGCGCAGCAACTGGTTCTCGGTCTTGCCGTGCTGGTCGACCATCTGCAGGCTGCGTTCCAGGTCCGGGATGGTCTGGTACTGGATGCGCGCCATGCTCTCGAGGTCGCCCTTGCGCCGCGCCGCCTCCATCTCCTGCTTGGCCTGCTCGATCTTCTGCTGGATCTGCGCCGAGCCCTGCACCTCGGCCTTCTCGGACTTCCAGATCTCCTCGAGGTCGGCGTATTCGCGCTCGAGCTTGACGATATCCTCCTCCAGCTTGGCCAGGCGCTTCCTGGTGGCTTCGTCGTCTTCCTTCTTCAGCGCCTCGCGCTCGATCTTCAGCTGGATCAGGCGACGGTCGAGACGATCCAGTTCCTCCGGCTTGGAGTCGATCTCCATGCGGATGCGGCTGGCGGCCTCGTCGATCAGGTCGATGGCCTTGTCCGGCAGTTGCCGATCGGTGATGTAGCGGTGCGACAGCTTGGCCGCAGCGATGATCGCGCCGTCGGTGATGCTCACCCCATGGTGCACTTCATAGCGTTCCTTGAGGCCACGGAGGATGGCGATGGTGTCTTCCTCGCTCGGCTCGTCCACCAGCACCTTCTGGAAGCGGCGCTCCAGCGCGGCATCCTTCTCGATGTACTGGCGATACTCGTCGAGGGTAGTAGCACCGACGCAGTGCAGCTCGCCGCGCGCCAGAGCCGGCTTGAGCATGTTGCCGGCGTCCATGGCGCCTTCCGCCTTGCCGGCACCGACCATGGTGTGCAGTTCGTCGATGAACAGGATGACCCGGCCTTCCTGCTTGCCCAGTTCGTTGAGGACTGCCTTCAGGCGTTCCTCGAACTCGCCGCGGAACTTGGCACCGGCGATCAGCGCCCCCATGTCCAGGGCCAGCAGGCGCTTGTCCTTGAGGCCGTCCGGCACTTCGCCGTTGATGATGCGCTGGGCCAGGCCCTCGACGATGGCGGTCTTGCCGACGCCGGGTTCGCCGATCAGCACCGGGTTGTTCTTGGTCCGCCGCTGCAGGACCTGGATGGTCCGGCGGATCTCGTCGTCGCGACCGATCACCGGGTCGAGCTTGCCTTCCTCGGCGCGCTTGGTCATGTCGACGGTGTACTTGTCCAGCGCCTGGCGCGACTCCTCGACGTTCGGGTCGTTCACCGCTTCGCCGCCACGCAGGTTGGCCACGGCATTCTCCAGCGCCTTGCGCGACACGCCCTGGCCGAGCAGCAGCTTGCCGAGCCTGGTGTTCTCGTCCATCGCGGCCAGCAATACCAGCTCGCTGGAGATGAACTGGTCGCCCTTCTGCTGGGCCAGGCGGTCAGCCTGGTTGAGCAGGCGTGCGAGATCCTGGGACAGGTTCACGTCGCCGGTCGGGCTCTGGATCTTCGGCAGCGCGTCGAGTTCTTTGTTGAGGCCGCTGCGCAGGGCGGCGATATCGAAGCCGACCTGCATCAGCAGGGGCTTGATCGAACCGCCTTGCTGCTCGAGCAGGGCGGAAAGCAGGTGCACCGGCTCGATGGCCGGATGGTCATGGCCAACGGCCAGGGACTGGGCGTCGGAGAGCGCCAGTTGCAGCTTGCTGGTCAAACGGTCTATTCGCATGGGTCGTCCTTCCTTCTATAGAGCGGGCCGGAACGATGGGTGTCCCTGATGAAGAAAAGCCCGCCGAGATGACTCAGTAGATAAGGGCGATTTTCCGCGGTTCAAGCGACCGGACCGTGACATCGGTCAGTTGCCGCCGGATAACCTGCGCGGGCCTAGTCCTGGAGCCAGACCAGGCTGGCAAAACGGCCGGTACGCGACGAGCGGCGGTAGGAATAGAAGCGCGCGGTATCGCTGAAGGTGCAGAAGCCGCCGCCATGCACGGCGGTGACGCCATGGGCGCCCAGGCGGATCCGCGCGAGTCGGTAGATGTCGGCCATGAAGCGGCCCGGATTGGCGCTAGGTACGAAAGCCGAGCGCGCCTCGGCGTGCGCAGCGACGAATGCATCGCGGACCTCGCCGCCGACCTCGAAGGCCTGCGGGCCGATCGCCGGCCCCAGCCACACCAGCAGTTCGTCGCCGGGCACGCCCAGGCTGTCCACCGTCGCCTCCAGCACGCCCGCCGCCAGCCCGCGCCAGCCGGCATGGGCCGCGGCCACGCGGGTGCCCGAGCGGTCGCAGAACAACGCCGGCAGGCAGTCGGCGGTCATGATCGTACAGGCGACGCCCGGCATCGCGCTCCAGCTGGCGTCGGCCCTGAGCACCCGGCTCGGGTCGGCCTCCACCACCGTCACTCCGTGCACCTGGTCCAACCAGCTCGGCCGGCATTCCAGGCGCTCGGTCAGGCGTCGGCGGTTTTCTTCCACGGCGCGCGGATCGTCGTCGACGTGGGCGCCAAGGTTCAGACTGTCGAAGGGTGCCTGGCTGACCCCGCCACTGCGCGTGGTCACGCAGGCCCGCACACGGGCCGGCGCCGGCCAGCCGGGGGTCAGCCAGGCGTTCATCCGACGAACGCCTCGCGATCCTGGCGCAACAGGCTGAGCAGCCAGAGGAAGTCTTCCGGCAGCGGCGACTCCCACTTCATGCGCACGCCGGTGGCCGGGTGATCCAGTTCGAGGAAGCGCGCGTGCAGCGCCTGCCGGGGGAACTCGCGAAGAGTCTGGACCAGGGTCTGGCTGGCCACCGGGGGAATCCTGAAGCGCCCACCGTAGACCGGATCGCCGACCAGGGGATAGCCGATATGGCTCATGTGCACGCGGATCTGGTGGGTACGCCCGGTCTCCAGCTTGACCCGGGTATGGGTGTGCGCACGGAAGCGTTCCAGCACGCGGTAATGGCTGACCGCCACCTTGCCGGCGTCGACCACCGCCATCTTCTGCCGCTGCACGCCATGCCGTCCGATCGGCGCATCGATGGTGCCGCCGGAGGTGATCACGCCGATCACGATCGCCTCGTAGATGCGGCTGACCGACCGTGCCTGCAGTTGCGCCACCAGCTTGGTGTGGGCCTCCAGCGTCTTGGCCACTACCATCAGGCCGGTCGTGTCCTTGTCCAGGCGGTGGACGATCCCGGCGCGCGGCACATTGGCGATGTCCGGGACATGGTAGAGCAAGGCATTCAGCAGGGTGCCGTCCTGATGGCCGGCAGCCGGATGGACCACCAGGCCGGCGGGCTTGTCGATCACCAGGATGTGCTCGTCCTCGTAGACGATTTCCAGCTCGATGTCCTGTGCGAGCCACTCGCCCTGGGCTTCCTGCTCGGCCTCCAGGACCAGTTGCGCGCCGCTGTGGACGATGTCGCGCGGGCGCAGCACGGCGCCGTCGACGGTCAGGCGACCGTCCTTGATCCAGCCGGCCAGACGGGAGCGGGAGTGTTCGGGAAAAAGCTGGGCGGCGATCTGGTCGAGACGCTGGCCACCCAGCTCGAACGGCACCTCGGCCGCGCGTTGAATCATATCGGACATGAGTAGGAGACGATGCTCAGCGCGGCTTTTGGAATCGGCTACGCGCTGTGGTTAAATACGGGGTCTTTGTCCCAGGGGGTGTCTGGGGCGCCAATCATAACAGACGGTTGAGGCCAAGCCGACCGTCCCAGGGACGCAAGCCGCCATGCAAGTGAAACACCTGCTGCTGATCGCCATCCTCGCCCTCACCGCAGCCTGCTCCTCGAACAAGGAGACTGTCGACGAGAACCTGAGCGAGAGCCAGCTGTACCAGCAGGCGCAGGACGACCTCAACAACAAGAGCTACAACAGCGCCGTCACCAAGCTGAAAGCCCTCGAGTCGCGCTATCCCTTCGGCCGCTACGCCGAGCAGGCCCAGCTCGAGCTGATCTACGCCAACTACAAGAACATGGAGCCCGAAGCCGCCCGCGCCGCCGCCGAACGCTTCATCCGCCTGCATCCGCAGCACCCCAACGTCGACTACGCCTACTACCTCAAGGGCCTGTCCTCCTTCGACCAGGACCGCGGCCTGCTGGCGCGCTTCCTGCCGCTGGACATGACCAAGCGCGACCCGGGCGCCGCCCGCGACTCCTTCAACGAGTTCGCCCAGCTCACCAGCCGCTTCCCCAACAGCCGCTACGCCCCGGACGCCAAGGCGCGCATGGTGTACCTGCGCAACCTGCTGGCGGCCTACGAAGTGCACGTCGGCCACTACTACCTGAAGCGCCAGGCCTATGTCGCCGCCGCCAACCGCGGTCGCTACGTGGTGGAGAACTTCCAGGAAACCCCGGCCGTCGGCGATGGCCTGGCGATCATGGTCGAAGCCTACCGTCGCCTGGGTCTCGACGACCTGGCCAGCACCAGCCTGGAAACCCTCAAGCTCAACTATCCGGATAACGCCAGCCTCAAGGATGGCGAGTTCGTCGCCCGCGAAAGCGAGGCCGACACCCGCTCCTGGCTGGCCAAGGCCACCCTGGGCCTGATCGAAGGCGGCGAGCCGCCGCCGCACATGGAAACCCAGGCCGCCAAGGACGTGATCAAGCAGTACGAGGATGCCGAGCGGGAGATCCCCGCCGAACTGAAGCCGGAAAACCAGGATCACAGCGCCGACGACGAGAAGCCGGAGAGCGATGACGACGAAGACTCCGGCCGCTCCTGGTGGAGCTACATGACCTTCGGTCTCTTCGACTGATCGCACGAAACACCGAAGGGAGGCGCAGGCCTCCCTTCTTTTTGCCCGCCGCCATGCCTCTCCCAGCGCCAAACGCCGCACAGCCTGGACCTTCCCGGCTGGGATCGAGCCGGCGGCTTGGCTAAACTGCAGCTTTCTCCAGCCTCCGAGATCACCATGGGCCTTTTCCGCCTCCTGTTCTGGATCGCCCTGATCGCCATCGCGTTCTGGCTCTGGCGTCGCTTTACCCGTCCCACTCCGCGCCAGCAGCAACGTCCGCAGGACGAGCCGAGCGCATCGCCGATGGTCCGCTGCGCCCATTGCGGCGTCCACGTGCCGCAGGCCAACGCCCTCGCCCACGAACAACGCTGGTATTGCAGCCAGGCGCACCTGCGCCAGGACCAGGGCGACCGTGCGCGCTGAACGGCTACGGCTGAGCGAGGAGCAGGGGCAACGCATCCTCCGTCTGTACCACCTGTACCGCCTGACCATCGGCCTGGTACTGGTCCTGCTGATCTCCAGCGAACTGGAAGATCAGGTCCTCAAGCTCGTCCACCCTGAACTGTTCCATGTCGGCAGTTGGTGCTACCTGGTCTTCAACATCCTGGTCGCGCTGTTCCTGCCACCGTCGCGGCAATTGCTGCCGATCTTCATCCTCGCGCTCACCGACGTGCTGATGCTTTGCGGCCTGTTCTACGCAGGTGGCGGCGTGCCCAGCGGCATCGGCAGCCTGCTGGTGGTGGCGGTGGCCATTGCCAACATCCTGCTGCGCGGGCGCATCGGCCTGGTCATCGCGGCGGCGGCCAGCCTCGGCCTGCTCTACCTGACCTTCTTCCTCAGCCTGAGCAGTCCGGACGCCACCAACCACTACGTCCAGGCCGGCGGCCTCGGCACCCTGTGCTTCGCCGCCGCGCTGGTGATCCAGGCTCTGGTGCGGCGCCAGGAGCAGACCGAAACGCTGGCCGAAGAACGCGCCGAGACGGTCGCCAACCTGGAGGAACTCAACGCATTGATCCTGCAGCGCATGCGCACCGGCATCCTCGTGGTCGATAGCCGTCAGGCCATCCTCCTCGCCAACCAGGCCGCCCTCGGCCTGCTCAGGCAGGACGACGTGCAGGGCGCCAGCCTGGGCCGCCACAGCCCGATGCTGATGCACTGCATGAAGCAATGGCGCCTGAATCCCAGCCTCCGTCCGCCGACGCTCAAGGTGGTGCCGGATGGCCCGACGGTGCAACCCAGCTTTATCAGCCTCAACCGCGAAGACGACCAGCACGTGCTGATCTTCCTCGAAGACATTTCGCAGATCGCCCAGCAGGCGCAGCAGATGAAGCTGGCCGGTCTCGGCCGCCTGACCGCCGGCATCGCCCATGAGATCCGCAACCCGCTGGGCGCGATCAGCCACGCCGCCCAACTGCTGCAGGAGTCAGAGGAACTGGATGCCCCGGACCGACGCCTGACGCAGATCATCCAGGACCAGTCGAAGCGGATGAACCTGGTCATCGAGAACGTCCTGCAGCTCTCCCGTCGCCGCCAGGCCGAACCGCAGCAGCTCGACCTGAAGGAGTGGCTTCAGCGGTTCGTCGACGAATACCCCGGCAGGCTGCGCAACGACAGCCAACTGCACCTGCAGCTCGGTGCCGGCGACATCCAGACCCGCATGGACCCACATCAGTTGAACCAGGTGCTGAGCAACCTGGTGCAGAACGGTCTTCGCTACAGCGCCCAGGCGCACGGGCGCGGCCAGGTCTGGCTGAGCCTCGCGCGCGACCCGGAGAGCGACCTGCCGGTGCTGGAAATCATCGACGACGGTCCCGGCGTACCGGCGGACAAACTGAACAACCTGTTCGAACCCTTCTTTACTACAGAAAGCAAAGGCACCGGCCTGGGCCTCTATCTCTCCCGCGAGCTCTGCGAGAGCAACCAGGCACGGATCGACTACCGCAATCGCGAGGAAGGCGGCGGCTGCTTCCGCATCACCTTCGCCCACCCGCGCAAACTCAGCTGACGGAAGCCGCACGCATGAGCCGACAAAAAGCCCTGATCGTCGACGATGAACCGGATATCCGCGAACTGCTGGAAATCACTCTCGGCCGCATGAAGCTGGACACCCGCAGCGCCCGCAACGTCAAGGAAGCCCGCGAGTTGCTGGCCCGCGAGCCGTTCGACCTGTGCCTCACCGACATGCGCCTGCCGGACGGCAGCGGCCTCGATCTGGTCCAGTACATCCAGCAGCGCCATCCACAGACCCCGGTGGCCATGATCACCGCGTACGGCAGCCTGGACACCGCGATCCAGGCGCTCAAGGCCGGTGCCTTCGACTTCCTCACCAAACCGGTCGACCTCGGTCGCTTGCGGGAGCTGGTGGCAACCGCCCTGCGCTTGCGCAACCCGGAAGCCGAGGAAGCGCCGGTGGACAACCGCCTGCTCGGCGAGTCGCCGCCGATGCGCGCCCTGCGCAACCAGATCGGCAAGCTGGCGCGCAGCCAGGCGCCGGTCTACATCAGTGGCGAGTCCGGTAGCGGCAAGGAGCTGGTGGCGCGCCTGATCCACGAGCAGGGGCCACGTATCGAGCGGCCGTTCGTGCCGGTGAACTGCGGCGCGATTCCCTCCGAACTGATGGAAAGCGAGTTCTTCGGCCACAAGAAAGGCAGCTTCACTGGCGCTATCGAAGACAAGCAGGGCCTGTTCCAGGCCGCCAGCGGCGGCACCCTGTTCCTCGACGAAGTCGCCGACCTGCCGATGGCCATGCAGGTCAAACTGCTCCGGGCGATCCAGGAAAAGGCCGTGCGCGCGGTCGGCGGCCAGCAGGAGGTCGCCGTCGACGTGCGCATCCTCTGCGCCACCCACAAGGACCTCGCCGCCGAAGTCGGCGCCGGGCGCTTCCGCCAGGACCTCTACTACCGCCTCAACGTCATCGAGCTGCGCGTACCGCCGCTGCGCGAACGCCGCGAGGACATCCCGCTGCTCGCCGAACGCATCCTCAAGCGCCTGGCCGGCGACACCGGCCTGCCGGCCGCCAGGCTGACCGGCGACGCACAGGAGAAGCTGAAGAACTACCGCTTCCCGGGCAACGTCCGCGAGCTGGAAAACATGCTGGAGCGCGCCTACACCCTGTGCGAAGACGACCAGATCCAGCCTCACGACCTGCGCCTGGCCGATGCGCCGGGTGCCAGCCAGGAAGGCGCCGCGAGCCTGAGCGAAATAGACAACCTCGAGGACTACCTGGAAGACATCGAGCGCAAGCTGATCATGCAGGCGCTCGAGGAGACCCGCTGGAACCGCACCGCCGCGGCCCAGCGCCTGGGCCTGACGTTCCGCTCGATGCGCTACCGCCTGAAAAAGCTGGGCATCGACTGAAAGTGAAAAGGCCTGTCCGAAGACAGGCCTTTTGGTTTTCGCTCCTCAGAGGCGACCAGCCGGGGCGTAGGGGACCGGGTCGATGATCGGTTCCCGCCCGCTCATGAGATCCGCCAGCAGACGGCACGACGCCGGTGCCAGGACCAGCCCGTTGCGGTAGTGCCCGGTATTCAGCCAGAGCCCGTCGAAGCCAGGCACCGGACCGATATAGGGGATGCCTTCGGGAGAGCCCGGGCGCAACCCTGCCCAGTGGGCCACCGGCTGCATGTCCGCCAGTTCCGGCAACAGTTCTGCCGCAGACGCCCTGAGGCTTTCCAGCGCCTCGTCGGTCGGCGTCTTGTCGAAGCCCGAATGTTCCAAGGTGCTGCCGATCAGGATGTGGCCGTCGCGCCGCGGAATCGCGTAGCGCCCCTTGGCCAGCACCATGCGCGGCAGGAAATCCGCCGCGCACTTGTAGAGGATCATCTGCCCTTTCACCGGTACCACGGGCAGTTCCAGGCCAAGCGGCTTCAACAACTCGCCGCTCCAGGCGCCCGCCGCCAGCAGCACCTTGTCGCCACGGATCTCGCCACGCGAGGTCGCCACGCCGACCACTCGATCGCCGTCGCGCAACCAGCCGCGCACCTCCGTCTGCTCATGCAGTTCGATATTGGCGAATTGTTGCAGGGATGCCCGCAATGAGCGCGCCAGGCGAGGATTGCGCACATTGGCCACGCCCGACATGTAGACCGCCCGCTGGAAGCCGGCGCCCAGCCCGGGCACCGCCGCGTAGGGCTCCTCGATCGGCACTTCCTTCAACGGCCGGGTGTGCTTGCGTGCCCACTGCAGTGCCTCGGTCTGGTCGTCCAGGTCCAGCCAGTACAGGCCAACGGTATGGACCTCGGGATCGAGCCCGGTCTCGTCGAGCAAACGCTGCCCCAGGGCCGGGTAGAAGTCCTGCGACCAGTGCGCCAGGGCGGTCACCGCCGGGCTGTAGCGCCACGGATAGAGCGGCGAGACGATCCCGCCTCCCGCCCAGGATGCCTCACGCCCACTCTCGCCCCGCTCCACCAGGGTCACCCGCAGTCCGGCGAGCGCCAGCTCCCGGGCGGTCAACAGGCCGATGACGCCAGCGCCCACTACCACAACTCTTTCCGACACCAGGGCCTCCACGATCACACAGGGGTTGCAGAAAAGTCGGTCATACGCCTCATCCCGCAGCTGATTGAGGCAACGGGGAAAATCCGGCGAGATACGACCGTCGCGGAATGATACGAGCAAAAGGACCGCCTGCCATGGTCGAAAGGTCGCAGAGAGCGTTGACGCTCACCGAGCTGCTGTTTGCGCTGGTTCTGCTGGGAATACTGGGAAGCCTGGCGCTGCCCGGGATGGCAGCCTGGCTGGACGGCAATCGCCAGCGAAGTGTGTTGCACGAGCTGAGCGCGAGCATCCAGCTGGGCAGAACCCATGCCGTCGCCTACCAGCGCCCGGTGACGCTCTGTCCGTCGACCGATGGCCGTCACTGCGGCAGCGACTGGGGAGAGGGCTGGCTGCTTGCGGAAGACGGTGGGGAACGGCTTCTCGTGGGACGCGCGCTTGCAAAGAAGGAAAGGCTCCGCTGGAACCGTTCGAACCGCCTCAGGTTCCTCCCCAGCGGCCAGCTCAACATTCACAACGGGCGGTTTCTGCTCTGCGGAAGGCATACCGTTGCCTGGCAACTGATCCTCAACCGGCAGGGCCGGCTCCGTACCGCGAGCGCCAGGGAGAACCGGGAGAAACGTGAGCTATGCAGCACTTCCGGATGATCATGGACCAGTTGTCCTGCCCCACGGGCCGACCGTCAACGACCGCAAGACGCTCCCAGGCCCGTTTGGCATGCTTTCCAGGCGTAGACCCCCTGGAGCAACCGCATGTCATATCGTTCCAACTCGACCGGCTTCACCCTGATCGAGTTGCTGATCATCGTCGTCCTGCTGGCCATCATGGCGAGCTTCGCCATTCCGAACTTCAAGCAGCTGACAGAACGCAACGAACTGCAGAGCGCCGCCGAGGAACTCAATGCGATGCTGCAGTACGCTCGCAGCGAAGCCGTGTCCCAGAGGCGCGCGATCAGCATCCAGGCGCTGAAGGACAAGGACTGGGGCAAGGGCCTGAGCATAGGTGTCCTGGCCTCCGGCTCGATCGCCGCGCCCCTGCGCAAACACGACGGCTTCCGTGCCGCCACGCTGACAGCGAAGGAAAAGAGCGCCGTGGAACATCTGACCTTCACGGCCAACGGTACCCTCGTACCGCCAACGGAACGAACCTTCGCCATCTGCCAGAACGGCAAGACCGACGGGGGCCGCGTGCTGAGCATCAGCCAGGCCGGCCGGATCCAACTCGAACCTTCCTCCAAGGCGCCCCAGTCATGCTATTGAAATCGCGACACAGGTCGCTGCACCAATCCGGCTTCAGCATGATCGAAGTGCTGGTCGCCCTGCTGCTGATCAGCATCGGCGTGCTGGGCATGATCGCCATGCAGGGCAAGACCATCCAGTACACCGCCGACTCGGTCGAGCGCAACAAGGCAGCCATGCTCGGCAGCAACCTGCTGGAAAGCATGCGGGCGAGCCCGAAGGCGCTGTACGACGTCAAGGACCAGATGGCCACGCAATCCGACTTCTTCAAGGCCAAGGGGTCGGCGTTCCCCACCGCGCCGTCCTCCTGCACGCCATTGCCCGACGCGATCAAGGACCGCCTGGGATGCTGGGCGGAACAGGTGAAGAACGAACTGCCAGGCGCTGGCGACCTGCTGAAGAGCGACTACTACATCTGCCGCAGCTCAAAGCCGGGCGACTGCGACGGCAAGGGCTCCATGCTGGAAATCCGCCTTGCCTGGCGCGGCAAGCAAGGCGCCTGCGTCAACGCCGCCGACAGCAGCGCCGACACCTCCCTCTGCTACTACCCCCTCAGGGTCGAGCCATGAGCATGAACAACCGCTCCCGACGGCAATCGGGCCTGTCCATGATCGAACTACTGGTGGCCCTCGCCATCAGCAGCTTCCTGATTCTCGGGATTACCCAGATCTACCTGGACAACAAGCGCAACTACCTGTTCCAGCAAGGCCAGGCAGGCAACCAGGAAAACGGACGCTTCGCCATGATGTTCCTGGACCAGCAACTGGCCAAGGTGGGTTTCCGTAGGCGTGCGGACGACCCCAACGAGTTTGCCTTCCCGGCGCAGCAGAAAACCGCCTATTGCGAGGCATTCAAAGCCGGCTCGACCCTGGTGCCCGCCGTGGTCAAGGCCGGCCAGAGCGGATTCTGCTACCGCTATCAACCGGCGCCAGGCGAAGCCTACGACTGCGAAGGCAACTCGATCACCACCCCTAGCGATCCCTTCGCTACCGCCCAGGCCATCACCGCACGCGTTCTGTTCGTTCCCGCGACCGCCGATGTCCCCGGCAGCCTCGCCTGCTCCGCGCAGACAATCAAGGAAAAAGGCCAGGAGATCGTAAGCGGCCTGGTCGACTTCAAGCTCGAGTACGGCGTCGGCCCGACCATGGCCGGCAAACGCGAGGTGGAAAGCTTCGTCGAACAGGCCAACATCGCCGACCGTCCGGTGCGTGCCCTGCGCTACTCCGCGCTGATGGCCAGCGACAAGAACCTGCGCCAGGGCGACAGCAAGACCCTGGACGATTGGATCACGCTCTACCCCTCGTCCAAGACCAGCCTGCAAGGCAATGACAAGGACCGCCTCTACCAGATCGCCAAGGGCAGCCAGACACTCAGGAATCTCGTGCCATGAACAACTTCCCTGCACAACAGCGCGGCGCCACGCTGGTCATCGCCCTGGCGATCCTGGTGATCGTCACCCTGCTGGCGGTCTCGAGCATGCGCGAAGTGGTACTGGAAAGCCGCATCACCGGCAACGTCATCGAACAGACTCGCTTGCAGAACGCCGCCGAGTCCGGACTCCGCGAAGGCGAGCGGCGCTTCGTCAACACCCTGCGTCCGCCGGAGCCCGGCACCGGTTGTACGGCCGACAACGTGGCCCGCCCCTGCCTGCTGGACCTCGCCGCGCTGAACCTGAAGCTGGCGGACACCCACCAGAATCCGGTCGGCGTGCTGAAGGGCATCGCCAATACCTGGATGAGTTACCGTGGCAGCGACATCACCAGCGCGACCACCGCGGGCACGCTCTACAGCGTGCAGTGGAACAACCTGCCCATTCCCTCGGGCGGCCAGGTCAACGAAGCGGAAAGCCCCGAATACGGCAACCTGATGCGCGGCATCGGCACCTTCTACTACGAGACCAATAGCGTCGCGCGCAACCAGACCAACAGCGAAACCGTCCTGCAGACCGTTCTCGCCCGTCTCTACACCAACTGATCGAGCCTCGCATGAAATCGGCACTCCACCAGATCGGCAAGACCTCGCTGGCAGCCGCGCTCAGCGGCGCCGTCCTGCTCTCCGCCCAGACCACCCACGCCGCCGCCCTGTCGGTCAGCCAGCAGCCGCTGATGCTGATCCAGGGCGTCGCCCCGAACATGCTGGTGACGCTCGACGACTCGGGCAGTATGGCGTTCGCCTATGCGCCAGACAGCATTTCCAGATATGGGAACTATACGTTCTTCGCGTCGAACAGCTTCAACCCGATGTACTACGACCCGAATACGCAGTACAAACTACCGAAGAAAGTAACCCTCTCCAACGGCCAGATTCAGGTCCAAGACTATCCGAAGCCGAGCTTCACCGCAGCGTGGCGCAATGGATTCACCCAACAGGGCCAAGTGGATCTGTCCCGCTACTACCGGCCAACTATTTCCTACAGTGGCGGCTCGAGTGCGGGCAGCGAGTCCAGCATGCACAGCTCTCGACTCGCGTTCTACTACCAGTACTCGGGCTCCGGTTGCTCCTCGACCAACGAATCCTGTTACAAGCGTGTAGATATTGTCGGAGCAGACCAGCAACAGAACTTTGCCAACTGGTATTCCTTCTACCGTACCCGCGCCCTGGCTACCCAGACCGCCGCCAACCTAGCCTTTTATAGTCTGCCGGAAAATGCGCGGATCAGTTGGCAGTTGCTGAACAACTCCTACTGCCAGATCGGCAGCGGTTCCAGCAACTGCTACAACAACTACCTGAGAGACTTCACTGGTCAACATCGGGTGAACTTCTTCAACTGGCTGGAAAATCTTTCGGTCAATGGTGGTACGCCCCTGCGCCAGGCGATGACCCGGGCAGGCGAGTTTCTCAAGAAGACCGGTGTCAACGGTCCCTATGCCTATCGCCCAGGGACCCAGACCGCGCCCGAATACAGCTGCCGGGGCAGCTATCATATCCTGATGACCGACGGTCTTTGGAACAACGACTCGGCCAGCGTAGGCAATGCCGACAGCACGAGTCGTAGCCTCCCCGATGGCAAGAGCTACAGCAGCCAGACACCCTACAGGGACGGTACGTCCAATACCCTGGCCGACCAGGCGTTCCATTACTGGGCCACCGACGCCCGGCCGGATATCGACGACAACATCAAGCCGTACATTCCCTACCCGGACCAGGCCAATCCCTCGGCGGAGTACTGGAATCCGCGCAACGATCCGGCGACCTGGCAACACATGGTGACCTACACCCTGGGCCTGGGCCTGACCACCAGCCTCACCAGCCCGAGATGGGAAGGCTCCACCTTTTCCGGCGGCTACAACGATATCGTGGCTGGCAACCTGAGTTGGCCCAGTGCTTCGAACAACAGCGCCAACAACGTCTACGACCTGTGGCACGCCGCAGTGAACTCCCGGGGCGAGTTCTTCAGCGCCGACTCGCCGGACCAACTGGTCGCGGCCTTCCAGGACATCCTCAACCGAATTTCGAGCAAGGACCTGCCGGCATCCCGCCCCGCCATCAGCTCGTCCCTGCAGGAAGACGACACTGGCGACAAGCTGACCCGCTTCGCCTACCAGACCAGCTTCGCCAGCGACAAAAACTGGGCTGGCGACCTGACCCGCTACAGCCTGACCACCCAGGACAAGGCCACCGTCCAGACCAAGCTGTGGAGCGCGCAGAGCATCCTCGACGCGATGCCCAACGGTGGAGCTGGCCGCAAGATCATGATGGCCGGATCCGGTACCTCGGGCCTCAAGGAGTTCACCTGGGGCAGCCTCAGCGCCGACCAGAAGCGGCAGTTGAACCGCGATCCGGACCGCAACGATGTCGCCGACACCAAGGGCCAGGACCGCGTGGCCTTCCTGCGCGGCGATCGCAGCAAGGAGAACAGCGACAACTTCCGCACCCGCAACTCGATCCTCGGCGATATCATCAACTCCTCGCCGGCGACGGTCGGCAAGGCCCAGTACCTGACCTACCTGGCCCAGCCGATCGAGCCCAGCGGCAACTACTCCACGTTCGCAGAAGCACAGAAAACCCGTGCCCCGCGGGTATACGTCGGCGCCAACGACGGCATGCTGCACGGTTTCGATACCGACGGTAACGAGACCTTCGCCTTCATCCCAAGCGCGGTCTTCGAGAAGCTCCACAAGTTGACCGCCCGCGGCTACCAGGGCGGCGCCCACCAGTTCTATGTCGACGGTTCGCCGGTGGTCGCCGACGCCTTCTTCGGCGGCGCCTGGCATACCGTGCTGATCGGCAGCCTGCGTGCCGGCGGCAAGGGCCTGTTCGCCCTCGACGTGACCGACCCGGCCAACATCAAGCTGCTCTGGGAAATCGGCGTGGACCAGGAGCCCGACCTGGGCTACAGCTTCCCCAAACCCACGGTCGCCCGGCTGCACAACGGCAAGTGGGCCGTGGTTACCGGAAACGGTTATTCCAGCCTGAACGACAAGGCCGCGCTGCTGATCATCGACCTGGAAACCGGGGCCATCACCCGCAAACTGGAAGTCACCGGCAGGACCGGCGTACCCAACGGTCTATCCAGCCCTCGCCTGGCAGACAACAACAGCGACGGCGTAGCCGACTACGCCTACGCCGGCGACCTGCAAGGCAACCTCTGGCGCTTCGACCTGATCGCCGGCAAGGTCAACCAGGACGATCCGTTCAGCCGAGCCAACGACGGCCCGGCGGTGGCCTCGAGCTTCAGGGTGTCTTTCGGTGGCCAACCGCTCTATTCGGCGGTCGACTCCGCTGGCGCGGCGCAAGCGATCACCGCCGCGCCCTCGCTGGTTCGCCATCCGACACGCAAGGGCTACATCGTGATCTTCGGCACCGGCAAGTACTTCGAGAACAGCGACGCCCGGGCCGATACCAGCCGCGCCCAGACGCTCTACGGCATCTGGGACCAGCAGACCAAGGGCGAAGCCGCGGGCAGCACACCCCGACTGACGCGCGGCAACCTGCAGCAACAGACCCTTGACCTCCAGGCCGACTCGACCTTCGCCTCGACCGCTCGCACCATTCGCATCGCCAGTCAGAACCCGGTCAACTGGCTGAACAATGACGGCAGCACCAAGCAGTCCGGCTGGTATCTGGACTTCATGGTCAACGGCACCCTGAAGGGCGAGATGCTGATCGAGGACATGATCGCCATCGGCCAGGTGGTGCTGCTGCAAACCATCACCCCGAACGATGACCCCTGTGCCGACGGCGCCAGCAACTGGACCTATGGCCTCGATCCCTATACCGGCGGTCGCACCAGCTTCACCGTGTTCGACCTGGCACGCCAGGGCGTCGTGGACTCGAAATCCGACTACAGCTACAACAAGCAGAACGTCGCGGTATCCGGCACCGAGCAGAAAGGCCTGGGAGGCTTGACGCTGAGCACCAACGAACAGGGCAATCCGGAAGTCTGCTCCTCGGGCGAATGCCTGACCGTGAACCCCGGACCGAACACCCGTGGCCGCCAGAACTGGCGCCCCATCGAAGGAAAGAACTGATATGAAAGCGCTGCCCCTGCTGCTGGCCCTGGCCGTCCCCGGTCACTGCTGGGCCGAAGAACCCCAGACCTTCGAAGGCGCCGGCGTGGTCTTCGAAGTCCAGGTCGAGAAGAACCTGGTGGACATCGACCACCGGCTCTACCGCCTTCCCAACAGCACCGTCAGGAACGGCATGCCCAGCCTGTTCCAGGTCAAGCCGGGCTCCGTGGTGTCCTACTCTGGCACCGTCAGCCAGCCGTGGTCCACCATCACCGATATCTACATTCACAAACAGATGAGCGAACAGGAGCTGGCCGAGATGATCGAGAAAGAACAGCCCCGCCAGGACGGGGAGGAGCAGCCCCGATGAGGACAAGACAGAAGGGCTTCACGTTGCTGGAAATGGTGGTGGTAGTGGCGGTGATCGGCATCCTCCTCGGCATCGCCATTCCCAGTTACCAGAACTACGTGATCCGCTCCAACCGCACCGAGGGCCAGGCGCTGCTCTCGGACGCGGCCGCGCGCCAGGAACGCTACTACTCGCAGAACCCCGGGGTCGGCTACACCAAGGACGTGGCCAAGCTGGGCATGAGTTCGGCCAACTCGCCGAACAACCTGTACAACCTCACCATAGCGACGCCCACCAGCACCACCTATACCCTGACCGCCACGCCGATCAACTCGCAGACCCGCGACAAGACCTGCGGCAAGCTGACCCTCAATCAGCTCGGCGAACGCGGCGCAGCCGGCAAGACCGGCAACAACAGCACCGTCAACGACTGCTGGCGCTGAAACGAAAGAGCCCCTCTACAAGAGGGGCTCTTTCATTGCGCACGGTTCACAAAGCCTTGACCCGCAGTTCCTTGGGCATCGAGAAGGTAATGTTCTCCTCCCGCCCCTCCAGTTCCTGCTCCTCCGACGCCCCCCACTCGCGTAGCTGGGCGATCACGCCGCGCACCAGCACTTCCGGCGCGGAAGCGCCTGCGGTGATTCCGATGCGACGCACACCGTCGAACCAGCCGCGTTGCATGTCCTCGGCGCCGTCGATCAGGTAGGCCGGCGTGCCCATCCGCTCGGCGAGTTCGCGCAGGCGGTTGGAGTTGGAACTGTTGGGGCTGCCCACCACCAGGACCATGTCGCACTGGTCGGCCAGTTCCTTCACGGCATCCTGGCGGTTCTGGGTGGCATAGCAGATGTCGTTCTTGCGCGGTCCCTGGATCTGTGGGAACTTGGCGCGCAGGGCATCGATGACCTTCGAGGTGTCGTCCATCGACAGGGTCGTCTGGGTCACGTAGTGCAGGGCTTCGGGCTTGCGCACCTCCAGCGCGGCGACGTCGGCCTCGTCCTCCACCAGGTAGATGGCACCACCGTTGCTGGCATCGTACTGGCCCATGGTGCCTTCCACCTCGGGGTGCCCTTCATGCCCGATCAGCACGCATTCGTGGCCGTCGCGGCTGTAGCGCACCACTTCCATGTGCACCTTGGTCACCAGCGGGCAGGTCGCGTCGAAAACCTTCAGGCCGCGCCCCTCGGCTTCCTTGCGGACCGCCTGGGAAACGCCGTGGGCGCTGAAGATGACGATGACGTTGTCCGGCACCTGATCGAGTTCCTCGACGAAGATGGCGCCGCGCTGGCGCAGGTTGTCCACGACGAACTTGTTGTGCACCACCTCGTGACGCACGTAGATCGGCGGGCCGAAGACATCGAGGGCACGGTTGACGATCTCGATGGCGCGATCCACGCCGGCGCAGAAGCCGCGGGGATTGGCGAGTTTGATTTGCATGGCGGTCTCGTGGGCGACGCGGTGATTGGACGAATGAACCTTGCTACCGCCCTCCCCGCTTGGGAAGGGCGCAGCGACCGGCGGTTCAGGCCGGCTGGACGTCGATGATCTCGACTTCGAAGGCCAGGGTCTTGCCGGCCAGCGGATGATTGAAGTCGACGGTCACCTGCTGCTCATCGAACGCCTTGACCACGCCCGGCAGTTCGGTCTTGGCCGCGTCGTTGAAGATCACCAGCAGGCCCTCGGCCAGCTCCATGTCCTGGAACTGGTCGCGCGGCATGATCTGCACGTTCTGCGGATTCGGCTGGCCGAAACCCTGCTCGGGAAGAATGCTCAGGGTGCGCTTGTCGCCAGCCTTCAAGCCGAACAGCGCCTGTTCGAAGCCCGGCAGCAGGTTGCCGTCGCCGACCTTGAACGAGGCCGGCTGCTTGTCGAAGGTGCTGTCGACGACGTTGCCGTCCTCCAGCTTGAGGGCGAAATGCAGGGTGACGCGGCTCTCCTGGCCAATGCGGGTCGACTCAGCCATGGGCGGCTTCTCCGGATTTCTTCGATCTGAACATGTCGAGCGCCAGCATGACGGCGCCGACGGTGATGGCGCTATCGGCCAGGTTGAACGCCGGGAAGTACCAGCGGTTCTGCCAGTGCACCAGGATGAAGTCCACCACGTGGCCAAGGACCATGCGGTCGTAGAGGTTGCCCAGGGCGCCGCCGAGCACCAGCGCCAGGGCGATGGCCAACCAGGTCTCGCCTTTCTTCAGGCGTTTCAGCCAGACCACCAGGATCGCGCTGACGACGATGGCGATCAGGGCGAACAGCCAGCGCTGCCAGCCCGAGCTGTCGGCCAGGAAGCTGAAGGCGGCACCGGTGTTGTAGGCCAGGGTCCAGCTGAACAGATCGGGGATCACCACGATCTGCTGGTACATGCTCAGTTCGGCCTGGAAGAACGCCTTGCTGAGCTGGTCGAGGACGAACACCAGCACGGTGATCCACAACCAGGGCAAGCGCCCGAAACGATCGACCTCAGGCATAGTGGCGAACCTCGCCGCTGCCTTCGATGTTCTCGATGCAGCGACCACACAGGTCAGGATGCGCAGCGTGCTGACCGACGTCCTCGCGATGGTGCCAGCAACGACCGCACTTGGCGTGGGTCGACTTGACCACTTTCAGCTTGAGGCCGGCGACTTCGCTGTCCACCGCGTCGGCCGGAGCCGCCGACAGCGGCGCCAGGGTCGCGGTCGAGGTGATCAGGACGAAGCGTAGCTCGTTGCCCAGCTTGGCCAATTGGGCCTGCAGCGCGTCTTCCGCATACAGGGTGACCTCGGCCTGCAGGTTGCCGCCCACGGCCTTGGCCGCGCGCTGGTTCTCCAGCTCCTTGTTGACCGCGGCCTTCACCGCCATGACCTGTTCCCAGTACTGGCGATTCAGCGTCACGTCGGCCGGCAGTTCGCTGAGGCCGTCGTACCAGGTGGCGAGCATTACCGACTCGGCGCGCTCGCCGGGCAGGAACTTCCAGACTTCCTCGGCGGTGAACGCCAGGATCGGGGCGATCCAGCGCACGAGGGCCTCGGCGATGTGGAACAGTGCGGTCTGGCAGGAGCGCCGGGCGACGCTGTTGGCGCCGGTGGTGTACTGGCGGTCCTTGATGATGTCCAGGTAGAACCCGCCCAGCTCCTGTACGCAGAAGTTGTGCACCTTGGAATAGACGTTCCAGAAGCGGTACTCGCGGTACGCCTCTTCGATCTCGCGCTGCAAGAGCAGGGCGCGGTCGACCGCCCAGCGATCCAGGGCCAGCATTTCCTGGGGCGGCAGCAGATCCGTGGCCGGATCGAAACCGTTCAGGTTGGACAGCAGGAAGCGCGTGGTATTGCGGATCCGCCGGTAGGCATCGGCGCTGCGCTGGAGAATCTGCTGGGATACCGCGATCTCGCCCGAGTAATCGGTCGAGGCTACCCACAGGCGCAGGATGTCGGCGCCCAGGGTATCGATGACGGTCTGCGGCACCACGGTATTGCCCAGTGACTTGGACATCTTGCGGCCGGACTCGTCGACGGTGAAACCGTGGGTCAGCAACTGGCGGTACGGCGCATGGTTGTCGATCGCGCAGCCGGTCAGCAGCGAGGAGTGGAACCAGCCGCGGTGCTGGTCGGAACCTTCCAGGTAGAGATCGGCGACCGGGCCGCTGGCATGGCCGATCCGGTGGGAACCACGCAGCACGTGCCAGTGGGTGGTGCCGGAGTCGAACCAGACGTCCAGGGTGTCGTTGATCTTGTCGTACTGCGCGGCCTCCTCGCCGAGCAACTCGGCGGCGTCGAGCTTGAACCAGGCTTCGATGCCTTCCTTCTCGACTCGCTGCGCGACCTCTTCCATCAGCTCGACGGTGCGTGGATGCAGTTCGCCGCTGGCCTTGTGCAGGAAGAACGGGATCGGTACGCCCCAGTTGCGCTGGCGCGAGATGCACCAGTCGGGACGCCCGGCGATCATTCCGTGCAGGCGCGCCTGGCCCCAGCCCGGGACGAATTCGGTCTGGGTGATGGCTTCCAGCGCTCGCTCGCGCAGGGAAGCACCCTGCCTGGGCTGCTTGTCCATGCCGACGAACCACTGCGCGGTGGCGCGATAGATCAGCGGCGTCTTGTGCCGCCAGCAGTGCATGTAGCTGTGATTGATGGTTTCGTGGGCCAGCAGGCTGCCGACCTCTTCCAGCTTGGCCACCACGTTGGGGTTGGCCTTCCAGATGAACTGGCCGCCGAAGAACGGCAACGAGTCGACGTAGACGCCGTTGCTCTGCACCGGGCTGAGGATGTCGTCGTTGCTCATCCCGTAGCGCTTGCAGGTATAGAAGTCGTCTTCGCCGTAGGCCGGCGACGAGTGGACGATACCGGTGCCGGCGTCGAGGGCCACGTAGTCGGCCAGGTAGACCGGCGACAGGCGCTCGTAGAACGGATGGCGGAAGTTGATCAGTTCCAGCGCCTCGCCCTTGGCGGTGGCGACCACCTTGCCCTCGCGCTGGTAGCGCGCCAGGCAGGACTCGACCAGGGCCTCGGCCAGCACCAGGTAGCGATCGCCGGCATCGACCAGCGCGTAGTCGATCTCCGGATGCACGTTCAGCGCCTGGTTGGCCGGGATGGTCCAGGGCGTGGTGGTCCAGATGACGATCTGCGCCGGCTTGTCCAGGGCCGCCAGGCCGAAGGCCGCGGCCAGCTTGTCGGCATCCGCCACCGGGAAGCCGACGTCTATGGTCGGCGACTTCTTGTCGGCGTACTCGACCTCGGCCTCGGCCAGCGCCGAACCACAGTCGAAGCACCAGTTGACCGGCTTCAGGCCCTTGAACACGAAGTCCTGCTTGACCATTTCCGCGAGGGCGCGGATTTCGTTCGCCTCGTTGGCGAAATTCATGGTCTTGTAGGGGTTGTCCCACTCGCCGAGCACGCCCAGGCGGATGAAGTCGGCCTTCTGCCCTTCGATCTGCTCGGCTGCGTATTCGCGGCACAGTTCGCGGGTCTTGTCCGCCGGAAGATTCTTGCCGTGGGTGGTCTCGACCTTGTGCTCGATGGGCAGGCCGTGGCAATCCCAGCCCGGCACATAGGGCGCGTCGTAGCCCGCCAGGGTCTTGGAGCGGACAATGATGTCCTTGAGAATCTTGTTGACCGCGTGACCGATGTGAATGCTGCCGTTGGCGTACGGAGGGCCATCGTGCAGGACGAACTTCGGACGGTCGCCGCCAATGGCCCGCAGCTTCTGGTACAGACCGATGTCGTTCCAGAACTTCAGGGTTTCCGGCTCGCGCTGGGGCAGGCCGGCTTTCATTGGGAAGGCGGTTTCCGGAAGGTTTAGCGTCGCTTTGTAGTCGGTCATCTCAGGGCCTGTTCAGGATCTCTTCAATCAAGCGGTTGGCCCAGCCAGTAGGCCCGGGCGGCGGCGATATCCGCGAGAATCGCCGCCTTGAGTGCCTCCAGGGAGGCAAAACGCTGCTCGTCGCGCAGCTTCTGGTGGAAGGTCACCTGCAGATGCCGGCCGTATAGATCGCCGGCGAAATCGAGCAGGTGCACTTCCAGATGGGGACGGCCGTCGCCGTTCACCGAAGGGCGGGTGCCGATGTTCGCCACCCCCTGGCAACGCTGGCCATCGACCAGCGTACTGACCAGGTAGACCCCGTTCAACGGCGCCTTGCGCCGTTTCAGTTGAATGTTGGCCGTGGGCGAGCCCAGTTGCCGGCCGAGTTTCTGTCCATGCAGGACCCGTCCGCTCAGGCTGAAGGGACGCCCCAGAAGGCGCTCGGCGAGATGCAGGTCGCCCTCGGACAGGGCCTGGCGGACCCGCGTGCTGCTCACCCGCACGCCGTCCAGTTCAACGGTGGCGGCCGCCTCGACGGTGAACCCCT
This sequence comes from Pseudomonas sp. HMSC076A11, assembly GCF_001810205.1. Classification (NCBI taxonomy): domain Bacteria; kingdom Pseudomonadati; phylum Pseudomonadota; class Gammaproteobacteria; order Pseudomonadales; family Pseudomonadaceae; genus Pseudomonas; species Pseudomonas sp. HMSC076A11. Next base: position 22,966 of record NZ_KV800318.1, read on the forward strand.
GCTCGCGACTGGCGTTCACCAGGAAGGCGAAGTCACCGGAGCGGTCGCAGCCGAAACGGAAATCGTCGCCCACTTCAAGGTGCCGCACCGCCAGTCCATCGACCAGGACCTGGCGGACGAACTCGGCTGCCGACAGCTCGCGCAAGCGGCGGTTGAAGGCCAGGCAGAGCACCACGTCGACGCCCTGCCCACGCAGCAACTCGAGTTTCTCGCGCAGGCGGGTCAGACGCACCGGCGCCGAATCGGGGGAGAAGAACTCGCGCGGCTGCGGCTCGAAAATCACCACGCAGCTGGGTACGCCCAGCTCCAGCGAGCGCTCGCGCAGACGCGCCAGGATAGCCTGGTGCCCGAGGTGGACGCCGTCGAAGTTACCGATGGTGGCGACGCAGCCCCCGGCCAGGGGCTGCAGGTTGTGTAGTCCGCGAAGCAGCTGCATAGCACGCTTATTGCTCAGAAAGTGGTCGATTATACGCGTACCGGGCGCCGGACAACAGGCAAAACGGCATGATCCCGCCGCCAGCCCGGACGCGCTTCACAGCACCGCCCGACGGGAAAAGTCGCGCAGGCGGAAACCCAGCAGCGCGAGCATACCGAAATAGGCCAGGAGACCGGCAACCACCAGCAGGCCGAGGCGCAGGAATCGCTCCAGCATGGCGCCCTGCTCCCAGGCCGGCAGCCAGTGCATCGTGGCCAGCAGTACCGCCGACATCACCAGCACCGCGACCACCAGCTTGACCAGGAACTTCGCCCAGCCCGGTTGCGGCAGGTACAGACGCTGCTTGCGCAGTTGCCAGTAGAGCAGCCCGGCATTCAGGCAGGCGGCCAGGCCGATGGACAGGGCCAGGCCGGCATGCTGAAGCGGGCCGATGAAGGCCAGGTTCATCAGTTGGGTGGAAACCAGGGTGAAGAGCGCGATCTTCACTGGCGTACGGATGTTCTGCTGGGCATAGAAGCCCGGCGCCAGAACCTTGACCAGGATGATGCCGAGCAGGCCGACGGAGTAGGCGACCAGCGCGCGCTGGGTCATCGCCGCGTCCACCGTGGTGAACTTGCCGTACTGGAACAGCGAGACGGTCAGAGGTTCGGCGAGGATCGCCAGGGCCAGCGAACAGGGCAGCACCAGCAGGAAGCACAGGCGCAGGCCCCAGTCGAGCAGGCGCGAGTACTCATGGCGATCCTTGTTCGAATAGGTCTTCGCCAGCATCGGCAGGAGGATCGTCCCCAGCGCCACGCCCAATACGCCGGAAGGCAGCTCCATCAGGCGGTCGGCGTAGTACATCCAGGACACCGAACCGGCTGCCAGGAACGAGGCGAAGATGGTGTTGATGATCAGCGAGATCTGGCTCACCGAGACCCCCAGGATCGCCGGCAGCATCAGCTTCATCACCCGCCAGACACCGCTGTCCCTGAGGTTCAGGCGCGGCAGCACGAGCATGCCGATCTTCCTCAGGTGCGGCAGCTGATAGAGGAGCTGCAACAGGCCGCCGGCCAGCACCGCCCAGCCCAGCACCATGACCGGCGGATCGAAATAAGGCGTGAGGAACAGCGCGAAGCCGATCATTGCGACGTTCAGCAGGGTCGGCACGAAGGCCGGCACAGAGAAGCGGTTCCAGGTGTTGAGGATCGCGCCGGCCAGGGACGACAGCGAGATCAGCAATATATAAGGAAAGGTCACCCGCAGCAGGTCGGTGGTCAGGGCGAACTTTTCCGGGGTATCGGCGAAGCCCGGCGCGGTGACCCAGATAACCCAGGGCGCGGCGAGGATGCCGAGCGCCGTGACCAGCGCCAGCACCAGCGTGAGCAAGCCGGAAACGTAGGCGATGAAGGTCCGCGTCGCCTCCTCGCCCTGCTGGTTCTTGTACTCTGCCAGGATCGGCACGAAAGCCTGGGAAAACGCCCCTTCGGCGAAGATCCGCCGCAACAGGTTGGGCAGCTTGAAGGCGACGAAAAAGGCGTCGGTGGCGAGGCCGGCACCGAAGATCCGCGCCAGGATGGTATCGCGGACGAAGCCGAGGACCCGCGACAGCATGGTGATGGAACTCACCGCCGCCAATGATTTGAGAAGATTCATGGATGTCGGGCTGCCGGCATGTCGAAATTGATCCTGTCCAAGACCGCGACCGGCCGGGCCGGTTCATCGCGCGAGTGCGCCCTCGCCGCCGAACGGCGGTCCGCAAGGGCGCGCCGAGTGTAGAATGCGCGCCGGAATAAATCACCCGCAAGAAAGCAGGCGACATCCGTCGCCGATCTTTCCGGCCGCATGCGCAGCCCCTTGACAACCCCTGGAGGCAACGGCATTATTCGCGGCCTTAATTTGTTCGCTATTTACCCAGTTTTTTTCGAGGAGCTCGACGGTGGCCAACACACCTTCCGCCAAAAAACGCGCCAAACAGGCTGAGAAGCGTCGCAGCCACAACGCCAGCCTGCGCTCCATGGTGCGCACCTACATCAAGAACGTCGTGAAAGCCATCGACGCCAAGGACCTGGAAAAAGCCCAGGCCGCCTTCACCGCCGCTGTACCGGTGATCGACCGCATGGCTGACAAAGGCATCATCCACAAGAACAAGGCTGCTCGTCACAAGAGCCGTCTGAGCGGCCACATCAAGGCCCTCAGCACCGCTGCCGCCTAAGGCACGCCTTGCTCGAATAAAAAACCGGCCAATGGCCGGTTTTTTATTGCCCGCGACTCGCTCGCCTCAGCGAGCGGTCGGCCAGGGCATGAGGGGAATCGCCGTCACCGCGTTCTGCGGACTACCTTCGATCACCCGGTCGCTGTAGACCAGATAGACCAAGGCATTGCGCTTGCGATCGAAGAAGCGCACCACCTGCATGCTTTTGAACACCAGCGAAGTGCGCTGCTTGAACACCTCTTCGCCATCCTTGAGTTCACCACTGAACTGGATCGGCCCCACCTGGCGACAGGCGATCGACGCCTCGGCGCGATCCTCCGCCAGCCCCAGGCCGCCCTTGACCCCACCGGTCTTGGCGCGCGACAGATAGCAGGTCACGCCCTGCACCTTGGGATCGTCGAAAGCCTCGACGACAATCTTGTCGTTCGGCCCGACCCACTTGAACACCGTGGAAACCTCGCCGATCTCCTCCGCCCCGGCAAGCGCCGGCAACAGCAGCAGACCACCCAGCAACCCCGCGAGCTTGCGCATTCGCCCTCTCCTCAGACCAGAACCAGATTGTCGCGATGCACCAGCTCCGGCCCATCCACGTAGCCGAGCAAGGCCTCGATGGCATCCGTCGGCTGACCGAGGATCTTCTGCGCCTCCAGCGCACTGTAGTTGACCAGGCCGCGCGCCACTTCGCGCCCACCCTGGTCCACACAGACCACCATCTCGCCGCGACGGAAGCTGCCCTGGACCGCCTTGACCCCAACCGGCAACAGGCTCTTGTGATCCTGGCTCACCGCCTTCACCGCCCCATCGTCCAGCACCAGGGTGCCGCGCATCTGCAAGTGGCCGGCCAGCCATTGCTTGCGCGCCGCCTTGCGACTGCGATCAGGAGTCAACAGGGTGCCGAGGCGTTCGCCGGCGCGCAGGCGGTCGAGGACACGCTCGATACGCCCACCGACGATCACCGTATGCCCGCCGGAACGCGCCGCCAGGCGCGCCGCCCGCAGCTTGGTCTGCATTCCGCCGCGCCCCAGGGCGCCGGCACTGCCGCCGGCCACCGCATCGAGCTGCGGATCGTCGGCACGCGCCTCGTAGATCAGTTGGGCATCGGGATTGTTGCGCGGATCGGCGTCGAACATACCGTCGCGATCGGTAAGGATCACCAGCAGGTCGGCCTCGACCAGGTTGGCCACCAGTGCCGCCAGGGTGTCGTTGTCGCCGAAGCGGATCTCGTCGGTGACCACCGTGTCGTTCTCGTTGATCACCGGGACCACGCCCAGCTCGACCAGGGTCCGCAGGGTGCTGCGGGCGTTCAGGTAGCGCTTGCGGTCGGAGAGGTCGTCATGGGTCAGCAACACCTGGGCGGTCTGCAGGCCATGCAGGGCGAAGCTGGACTCCCAGGCCTGCACCAACCCCATCTGTCCCACCGAGGCGGCGGCCTGGAGTTCGTGCATCGCGCTAGGTCGGGACACCCAGCCCAGGCGGCTCATACCGGCGGCGACGGCGCCGGACGACACCAGCACCAGCTCGATGCCGGCGCAATGCAGCGCCACCATCTGCTCGACCCAAACGGCCATGGCATTGCGATCCAGCCCACGGCCATCGGCCGTCAGCAGGGCGCTACCGATCTTCACCACCCAGCGCCGCGCGCCAGTCACCTTGTCCCGCATACCCTCAACCTTAGAAGCCCAGGCTTCGACTCTTCAGCCCCGCCGGCCCGCCCGGCGGGGTATCACGCCATCAGGGAACGTAGAAGATCTCCGGACCGTCGCCGTCGTCTTCCTCATCATCGAAATCATCGTCATCCACCGCACCGGCGTTCTTCAGACCCGAACGCCGCAGCGCGCGCGCATCGTCCAGGGCCTGCAGACGGGCCCGCGCCTCGTCCTCGATACGCCGGTCGAGTTCGGCCAGCTCCTCGGCATACTGCGGATCCTCTTCCAGGCGCAAGGTACGCTCGTCGAGATAGCGCATGATGTCCTGGCTGAGCGCCTCGGTGCCATCGCGCTCCAGGGCGGAGATCACATAGACCGGGCCTTCCCAGCCCAACCGCTCGATCACCGCCTGCTTGCGCGCCTCGCGCTCGGCCGGATCGAGGATCTGGTCCATCTTGTTCAGCACCAGCCAGCGCTCGCGCTCGGTCAGCGCCGGACTGAAGCGACCCAGCTCGCGAACGATGACCTCGGCGGCATCGGCCGGATCGCTTTCGTCCAGCGGCGCCATGTCCACCAGATGCAGGAGGATACGGGTCCGCGCCAGATGCTTGAGGAAGCGGATGCCCAGCCCGGCGCCTTCGGCGGCACCTTCGATCAGGCCGGGAATGTCGGCGACCACGAAGCTCTTGTAGCGACCGACGCTGACCACGCCGAGGTTCGGCACCAGGGTGGTGAACGGATAGTCGGCCACCTTCGGCTTGGCCGCGGACACTGCACGGATGAAAGTGCTCTTGCCGGCATTCGGCAGTCCCAGCAGGCCGACGTCGGCCAGCACCTTCAGTTCCAGCTTGAGGTCACGCGCCTCGCCCGGCTTGCCCGGGGTGGTCTGGCGCGGCGCCCGATTGGTACTGGATTTGAAACGGGTGTTACCGAGGCCGTGCCAGCCGCCCTGAGCGACCATCAGCCGCTGACCGGGCTCGGTCAGGTCGCCGATGATTTCCTGGGTATTGGCGTCGATCACGGTGGTACCGACCGGCACCGGCAGGATCAGGTCGTCGCCCTTGGCCCCGGTGCAGTCCTTGCTGCCGCCGTTCTCGCCGCGCTGGGCATCGAAACGGCGGGTGTAGCGATAGTCGACCAGGGTGTTCAGGTTGACGTCGGCTTCCAGATAGATGGAACCGCCGTCGCCACCGTCGCCGCCGTTGGGACCGCCCTTTTCGATGAACTTCTCGCGACGAAAGCTCATGAGGCCATTGCCGCCGTCACCGGCTTTCACGTGGATTGATACTTCATCGACGAATTTCATGGATACGCCTCCCACCACGAGGGCGGGTTAACAGAAAAAAACATAGGATACAGGATGCCCCGAAAGCAGGGCATGGCCGGAAGCCGGCGCAGAAACAAAAAAGCCCCGTCGCGAGACAGGGCTTTTTCAGCGAGCTATTGCTTAGGCAGCAACGATGCTCACGTATTTGCGACCAAAGGCGCCTTTGGTCTCAAACTTGACCACGCCGTCCACTTTCGCGAACAGGGTGTGGTCCTTGCCCAGGCCAACGCCGTAACCGGCGTGGAATTTGGTGCCGCGCTGACGAACCAGGATGTTGCCAGCCTTTACAGCCTGGCCGCCGAACAGTTTCACGCCAAGGCGTTTACTTTCTGAGTCGCGGCCGTTGCGGGTAGAACCGCCAGCTTTTTTGTGTGCCATGAGTCATATCCTCCAGAAAGGAATTAGGCCTGAATGCCGGTGATCTTGATTTCAGTGAACCACTGGCGGTGGCCCTGACGCTTCATGTGGTGCTTACGACGGCGGAACTTGATGATGCGGACCTTGTCGTGACGGCCGTGGGAAACCACTTCAGCGGTAACCTTCGCACCTTCGACGACCGGCAGGCCGATTTTCACGTCTTCGCCATTGGCAACCAGCAGGACGCGGTCGAAATCGATCGCTTCGCCGGTAGCGACGTCGAGTTTCTCGACCTTGAGGAATTCGCCTTCGGTGACTTTGTGCTGCTTGCCACCGGTAACAATCACTGCGTACATGTGTATCTCCGTTAAACCTGCTCACCCGACGCTTTATAGAAGTAGGAATCGGCCGGCATGGCTGCATGGGGTCGGATCGGACGCCCGTGCAATTGCGTAAGGCAGGGTATGCCAAGGAAGTTCAGGGCCCGCGATTGTACGGAAAGGTCCAGGCCGAGGCAAGTGCCACGGGCCTTTCCTTGACAGTCCCCCCCCTGCCACCTAGCATGCCGCGCAATCTTTGTGGAGCTATTGTCACTGATGCAACCCCAGGCCTTCTACCGCGTGGTGGCGGAAGATTTCACCGCCGTCGACGGGATCATCCGTCGCCAACTCACCTCCCGCGTTCCCCTGGTGGAAAAGATCGGCGACTACATCATCTCCGCCGGCGGCAAGCGCCTGCGCCCGCTGCTGGTCCTGCTCGCCGGCAAGACCCTGGGCTACAAGGGCGACGACCTCTGCCTGCTGGCCGCCACCATCGAATTCCTGCACACCTCCACTCTGCTGCACGACGACGTGGTCGACGCCTCCGGCCTGCGCCGCGGCCGCTCCACCGCCAATGCCCTGTGGGGCAACGCGCCGAGCGTGCTGGTAGGCGACTTCCTTTATGCCCGCTCCTTCGAAATGATGGTCGAGCTGGGTTCCATGCCGGTCATGCGCATCATATCCCAGGCCACCCGGGTGATCGCCGAGGGCGAAGTGCTGCAATTGTCCAAGGTACGCGACGCCAGCACTACCGAAGAGACCTACATGGAAGTGATCCGCGGCAAGACCGCGATGCTTTTCGAGGCCTCGACCCACAGCGCCGCCGCGCTGTGCCAGGCCGGCGAGGAACAGTCCGAGGCACTGCGCCGCTTCGGCGACTACCTGGGAATCGCCTTCCAGCTGGTGGACGACCTGCTCGACTACCGCGGCGACGCCGCGACCCTCGGCAAGAACGTCGGCGACGACCTCGCCGAAGGCAAGCCCACCCTGCCGCTGATCGTCACCATGCGCGACGGCACCGAGGAACAGGCCGCGCTGGTACGCAAAGCCATCCAGCAAGGTGGCAGCCAGGACCTGGAGAGCGTCTGTGCCGCCGTCGAGGCAGCCGGCGCCCTGGACTATACCGCCAACCTCGCCCGCGACTACGCCGCCCGCGCCATCGCCTGCCTGGATACGCTGCCGGACAACGAATACCGCTCCGCCCTGGTCGAACTCAGCGAATTCGCTGTCGCCCGAACCCACTGAACCGGGCTCGACTTGTGACGAACGCCGCCGTTTTCACGGCGGCGTTTTCGTTTTGCGACGAAAGGCACGATCAAGACTTGCTATTACGATAATAAGAATTATTCTCATCTCACAGTCTTGTCACGGAGATGAGCGCCATGACTTATTTGATCGATGCCTGGCTTGATCGGCCACACCCCTACCTGCGGATCCTGCACCGGGAAACCGGGGAAATCTGCGCAGTCCTGGAAGAAGACGCGCTGGACGAACTGCGTGACCAGGGCGGCCTTGACCTGCACGAGTTGAACTCGAGCGAACCGCTGATCCTCAAGGAGCTGGTACGCAACCTGTTCCTCTTCTGCTACGCCCGCGCCCTGCGCTGAGCCTTTGCGATGACGCCAGGACGCGTCATCCGTGCGCCGCTGCCCGGGAGGCGGATCGCACGAACGGAGGCAAAGGCGCCTCCGGCCGGTTCCGGGAAGGTCACGGACGACCTTCCCGGAGTCACTTTCCTCATGTCCCGGTCTTTCCGCAACGCCTCGCCCGAGCACGCCGGCAGCTCCTCGCCGCGACAGGGATTCCTGCCTGATCCACATCAAGCCGACCTCGCCTGAAAGCCGTTACAACAGCGGCGTGACCGTCGTCCTGTCGACGGCCGCATAACGAAAAAAAGAATGGACCGTGGCCGAGGGGACCGCCCCAGGCCTACGCCTAAGGATGAGGAAATGCCTGCTTCTTTCCCGCGCCTCGGCTTGCTCGGCGCGCTGTGCTCCATCGTTCCCCTGCTCCATGCCAGCGAACCGACCACGGACGCTGCGCTCATCGAAAAAGGCCGCTACGTGGCCCAGCTCGGCGACTGCATCGCCTGCCATACCGGCCCGCAGGGCGCGCCGATGGCCGGCGGCCTGGAGCTGAAGACGCCAATGGGTACCATCTACTCGACCAACATCACTCCCGACCGGGAGACCGGCATCGGCCGCTACAGCTTCGAAGAGTTCGACCGCGCCATGCGCAAGGGGGTGACCGCCGAGGGAGTGAATCTCTATCCGGCGATGCCCTACCCGTCCTACGCCAAGATCAGCGAAGAAGACATGCGTGCGCTGTACGCCTACCTGATGCACGGCGTGCAACCCGTCACCCAGGCGAATACGCCGAGCGCGATGAGCTGGCCGTTCAACCAGCGCTGGGGCCTGTCGCTGTGGAACTGGGCGTTCCTCGACGACGCGCCGTTCACCCCCTCCAGCGACGCGGACCCGGTGATCAACCGCGGCGCCTACCTGGTACAGGGGCTCGGCCACTGCGGCGCCTGCCATACTCCGCGCGGCATCGCCTTCCAGGAAAAAGCCATGAGCGAAGCCGGTCGTTCCGGGCAGTTCTACCTCGCCGGAGAAACCGTCGAACAATGGCAAGCCCTGAGCCTGCGCAACCTGTGGACGGTGGAGGACACCGTGCAGTTGCTGAAGACCGGGCAGAACCGCTTCGCCACGGTGTCCGGCAGCATGACCGATGTCATCCACCACAGCACCCAGCACTTCAGCGACGACGATCTGCTGGCCATCGCCAGCTACCTGAAGTCCCTGCCGGCCGGCAAGGACGACCTGCCCATGCCCGACAGCGAACGCCCACTGGCAGCACCGGTCGACCTGTACAGCTCGCGGGGCGGTCTCGGCTACGCGCAGTTCTGCTCCGACTGCCACCGCAAGGACGGCAGCGGCGTCCCGGGCATGTTCCCGCCGCTGGCCGGCAACCCCACGGTCGCTTCGGCCAACCCGAGCACGCTACTGCATATCACCCTTACCGGTTGGAAAACCGCGCAGACCGCAACCCACTCGCGGGTCTACACCATGCCCGGCTTCGCCCAGCTGGAAGACCGCGAAATCGCCGAGATCCTCAGCTTCGTCCGCAGCAGTTGGGGCAACCAGGGTTCGTCGATCGATGCCGGCCAGGTGAAGAAACTGCGCCAGCGGATCGAGGCCGGCAACGGCCCGGCCACGACCTTCGTCTCTCCACGCCTGGCGGACATGCTCGCGGCGCCGAACGCCGAACAGGTGGTACGCGGCATGCGCCTGCACCTGGAGACCCGCGAGCTGCTGCCGGCGAACGTCGGCAACCAGTTGAACTGCACCAGTTGCCACCTGAACGCCGGAACCGTAGCCGACGGCTCGCCCTTCGTCGGCGTCTCGGCGTTCTTCCCCAGCTACGCGCCCCGGGCGGGCAAGGTCATCGGCCTGGAGGAACGCATCAACGGCTGCTTCCGGCGCTCGATGAACGGTAAGCCTCTGCCGCCGGACTCTGCCGACATGCAGGCGATGGTGGCCTACTTCGACTGGATGAAGAACAACACCCGGCCGCAGGACAAGGTCGCCGGCCGCGGCGTCGGCAAGGTCGACCCGGCGCTGAAGCCCGACCCGGAGAACGGCCGCAAGGTCTACGCCCGACAATGCGCGGTGTGTCATGGCGAGAATGGCGAGGGGCTGAGGAACAGTGCCGGCGAGATGCTCTTCCCACCGCTGTGGGGCGACGAGTCGTTCAATATCGGCGCCGGCATGGCGCGGACCTTCACCGCTGCCGCCTTCGTCAAGCACAACATGCCGATCGGCTTCCAGGAACGCTTCCCGCTCGGCCAGGGCGGCCTCAGCGACCAGGACGCAGTGGACGTCGCGGAGTACTTTTCGCACCAGCCGCGCCCGGACTTCCCGGACAAGATCAAGGACTGGCCGAAGGACAAGCGTCCGCTGGATGCCCGCTACTGATGCCGCCATGAAAAACGCCCCGTCGATGCGTCGACGGGGCGTTTCGCTCCTTCCTGGGGCCGATGCGCCTCAGAGGATTTCCAGCAGTTCGACGTCGAACACCAGCACGCTGTGCGGGGGAATGCTGCCGACGGCCTGGCCGCCATAGGCCAGTTCGCTCGGTACGTGCAGGCGCCACTTGGAGCCGGCGTTCATCAGTTGCAGCGCTTCGACCCAGCCGGCGATCACGCCGCCCACCGGGAACTCGGCCGGCTGGCCGCGCTGGTAGGAGCTGTCGAATACGGTGCCGTCGATCAGGGTGCCGTGGTAGTGGGTGCGCACGGTATCCTCGCGGGAAGGCTTGGCGCCCTCGCCAGTGCTCAGCACTTCGAACTGCAGGCCCGAGGGCAGCACGGTCACGCCTTCGCGCTTGGCGTTCTCGGCCAGGTAGGCGCGGCCTTCGCCAGCGGCGGCTTCGGCCTTGGCCTGGGCTTCGGCCTGCATGCGCTCGCGGATCACCTGGAAGCTGGCCGACAGCGCCTCGCCGGAAACCCGGCTGTCGATACCTGCGAACGCATCGGACAGGCCGGCCAGGACTGCGTCCAGGGTCATGCCCGGAACCGGATTCTCGCGCAGTTGGTCGCCCAGTTGACGGCCGATGCCGTAGCTGACACGGGCTTCGTCAGTGGTCAGGTTGAGTTCGCTCATGGCGGTGCTCCGCTGTGGGGTCGAAAAAGGGCGGCCAGCCTAGCACAGAAGGCCCTTCCCCCCTACCGGCGCAGCCGCTTGTGCTCAACCCTGGCGGATCGACAGCGGCAGCCCGCCGATAAACGAACCCGACTCGGCCAGGAGTCCACACATCTCGTCATCGACATCGGCGCACACCAACTCCACCGGAACCCTGTCCAGCCCGCGCAGTACCTGGCGCGCATGCTCCACGGAGCGCAGGCTGACCGGCTGGCCGAGATCGTCCTCCACCGGATAGGCGCGGTCGCCCATCTGCGCCTCCAGGACATAGATGCCGCCCTCCAGCGACACCAGGTGCAAGGCGTCGATATGTCCGGCCTGGACCCGGCCGGCGAGATCCTGCATGTTCATCGCGAACCTCTCGAGGTTGCGCAGGCAGCGGAAGCCTCCAGGTTTCCGCCAACCGCCTCGGTCCCGACAGCGCCGGCCCGATTCCCGGCATCGTCCGGCCGGCAGGCCCCGACGATGCGAAGGACGCCCGCTCCCGGCGTCCGCCCGATATCACAGGAAAGTCTTGCCCAGGCGGCAGGCAACGCAAGCCGGAAACGCCGCCGCCCGTCCGTTTTACAACGGCCGGGCGGCGCGAGCGAAACACTGGAGAGGGTCGTCAGTGACGGGTCTGCTTATCCAGGTAGCCCATGGCGAACGCCGAGAGCACGAAGGTCATGTGGATGATCACGTACCACATCAGCTTGTTGTCCGGCACATTCTTCGCGTCCATGAAGATGCGCAACAGGTGGATCGAAGAGATCGCCACGATGGAGGCGGCCACCTTGTTCTTCAGCGAGCCGGAATCCATCTTGCCCAGCCAACTGAGCTTTTCCTTGCCTTCGTCGATGTCCAGTTGCGAAACGAAGTTCTCGTAGCCGGAGATCATCACCATGACCAACAGGCCGCCAACCAGAGCCATGTCGATCAGTGAGAGCAGGACCAGGATCAGGTCGGCCTCGGCCATCGCGAAGATGTTCGGGATGACGTGGAATATTTCCTGGAAGAACTTGATGGTCAACGCCAGCAGCGCCAGCGACAGGCCCATGTAGATGGGAGCCAGCAGCCAGCGCGAGGCGTACATGGCGTTTTCGAAAAAGCGTTCCATGGTCTCTTGTGTGTATGTGCAGGGGGAAATGGGGCGGCGAGTATAACGCAGCGGCCGGCGGTTTTTATCCAGAAAATCTGTGGATAAATATGTGCACCGAGCCGGGATGGATCCCGCCAGCGATGATGGCACGGGGCCTCGGCCGGATTGCTCAGGCTTTGCCCAGGCGCCGCTCAGGATTCCGGGCGAAACAGGTAGTCGCCGACATGCGGCCGTCGTTCGCCATTGAGTCGGCGCAGTTCGCCCTGCAGGTGCAAGCGCCAGATCGGCGGGTCGACGGCTTCGATATAGCCTTGCTGGGCCAGGCAGTCGGCAATCGCCTGCAACACCCCTTCGGCCACCAGCGGTCCGTGGAAGGGGCCCTGGGCCTTGATCGCCGAAGGCTGGGAGCCGGACATGCCGGCGGCGCAAAGCAGGGTCCAGAGTCCGTTCTCTCCGGCCAGCGGCCTGACCACGCATTCGATTCGCGTGGTCAGCCCCAGACAAGGGCGGATGAGGCAGAGGTTACGCGGCATGGCGGCATCCTCACGGGGGTTCCCAGTTTTGAGCCTACACCTGCCGCCAGGTTCCGCATAGCGCCGGCGGGAACTTGTCCACAGGGCTGAAACGCACGAGGGCGGGGCTTTCCAGCCCCGCCCTCGACAGGTTCCGACAGCGCGCCAGGCTCAGTCCTTCTTCGCCGCGGCCTTGTCCTTCGCCACGACGGTCTCTTTCTCCGCCGGTTTGTCCTTTTCCTTGTCGTCCTCTTCCATGCCGAGTTCGGATATCTCCTGCAAGCGCGCCACGACCAGATCGTTCACGCTGCCTTTCGGGAAGCGTCCCTTCTCGTCCTGGGCACCGACCGGCTTGCCCACCAGCAGCGCCAGCGCCTCGTCCACCTCGCGCACCGCGTAGACGTGGAACTGCCCGGCGCGCACCGCCTGCAACACGCGCTCGTCGAGCATCAGGGTAGTGACGTTGGCGCGCGGGATGATCACACCCTGTTCGCCGGTCAGGCCGCGCGCTTCGCAGAGGCGGAAGAAGCCCTCGATCTTCTCGTTGACGCCGCCGACCGCCTGCACCTCGCCGAACTGGTTGATCGAGCCGGTAATGGCGAAGCACTGCTTCAAGGGCGTCCGCGACAGCGCCGAGATCAGCGTGCAGACCTCGCCCAGCGAGGCGCTGTCGCCGTCCACGTAGCCGTAGGATTGTTCCAGGGCGATGCTGGCGGAGATTTCCAGGGGGAACTCCTGGGCGTAGCGGCTACCCAGGTAGCCGGTAAGGATCATCACGCCCTTGGAGTGGATCGGCTGGCCGAGGTTGACTTCGCGCTCGATATCGACGATGCCGCTGCTGCCCGGATAGACGGTCGCGGAAATCCGCGCCGGCACGCCGAACACCGAGTCGCCCACCTCCAGCACGGTCAGTCCGTTGCACTTGCCGACCGCGGCGCCAGCGGTGTCGATCAGGATGATCCCCGCCAGCATGTCGTCGAGGATCCGCGCCGACACTCGTCCGGTGCGGGTCTGCTTGGCCTTGAGGGCACGCTCGATGTGGCCGAGCTGGATCACCTCCTCGTTCGCCAGCTGACGGATGAAATCGGCTTCGCTGACCAACTGGAACAGGTCGCCGATCCGTGCCGAAAGCCGCCCCTGGTGCTCGGCCAGGCGCGCGCTGTAGGTCGCCAGTCGCGCCACCGCCGCGCCGCTGAGGGGCGCCATGCCCTCTTCCGAGGTGCGCGTCTTGAGCAACTGGGCGAACTGTTCGAGGCTGTCCTCGCCCAGCGGGATGTCCTCGTCGAAGTCCACCAGCACCCGGAACATCTCCTGGAAGTCCGGATCGAGGTCCTGCAGGGTGTAGTAGATCTGCCGCGAGCCGATGATGATCACCTTCAGTTGCAGCGGGATCACCTGGGGGGTCAGGGAAACCGCAGCCAGGCGGCCGAGTTCGGCCAGCGGCGACTCCATCTTCAACTGGCGCGACTGCAGGGCACGCTTGAGCGCGTCCCAGACGAACGGCTCGCCAAGCATCTTTTCCGCTTCCAGGATCAGGAAGCCGCCGTTGGCCCGGTGCAGCGCCCCCGGACGCAACTGCCGGTAGCTGGTGTAGAGCGCCCCCTGGTCCGAGCTGTACTCGATGCGGCCGAACAGGTTGTCGTAGGTCGGGTGCGACTCGAACACCACCGGCGCGCCGCTGGTCGCGTGGTGGACGATGGCCTGGTTCGGCGCGTACTGCTCGATCAGCCCTTGCTTGCGCTGGGCGTCGGTGCGGCTGTCGTCGACCAGTTGGTCGACCACGGTCTTCAGCAGGTTCAGTTGCATCGCCTGCAGGTAGGCGCAGACGCCCGGGTTGTTGTTGTACTTCTCCACCAGAGGCGCCAGCAGGGGCTGCAGGGCCAGGGTGATGGTTTCCTCGTTGAGCTCGCGCAACTGGTTGCTCGACTCGCGCTTCCACTGCGGCAGGCTCGCCAGTTCCTCGTTGAGGTACTCCTCGAGGGCGGCGATATCCTTGTGGAAACGCTCGCGCTCGGCTTCGGGCAACTGGGCGAATTCGGCCTCGTCGAGGGCCTTGCCGTCCTTCATCGGGGTGAAGGCGACGTTGGCGCTGTCGCGGTACAGCGCCACGTCCTTCTCCAGGGCGCGCCGCTCCACCGAGTCCAGGGCGCGGTCGTAGCGCTGGTTGAAAGCGCGGTCGACGGCGTTCTTCTTCTGCTGGTAGGCCGGATGTTCGAAGACCGCCGGGAAGGTCGACATCAGGTTGTCGATCAGGCGGTCGATGTCGGCGCTGAATTCGGTCGCGCTGCCCGGCGGCAGCTCGATCACCCGAGGTTCGCGCGGTTCGTCGAAATTGTTCAGGTAGACCCAGTCGGAGGGCGTGGCGACGCGCTTGCCCTCGGCTTGCAGGTAGCGTTTGACGAAGGAGAAGCGTCCGGTCCCCGGCTCGCCCATGACGAATACGTTGTAACCCGGACGCGGCATCGCCACACCGAACTGCAGCGCCTCGACCGCACGCTCCTGGCCCAGCACGCCGCGGAAGGGCTCCAGGTCATCGGTGGTGTCGAAGGCGAATTGCTCGGGAGCGAACGGGCGGGTCAGTTCTTCTGGCGCCAGGCGCAGGCCGGCAGCGACGGAATCGGGCATCGGGAATCCTTGCATCGGGCGGCAGATCGCCGCGGGGTGTCGTCGCCCGCATTCTCCCCCCAGCCTCGCGCCACTGACAAGGCGCGGATGGCGCTATCTCACCGATGTACCAGGTCGGCGCAGCGCAGGCAGTATTCCGCCGCAGGCAGGGCGGCCAGGCGCGCCGGTTCGATAGCCTCGCCACAGCGCTCGCACTGGCCGTAGCGACCTTCCGCCAGGCGCAGGCGGGCCAGGCCGACCTGGCGCATCCCCGCCTCCGCCTCGGCGAGCAGGCCTTCGAGCACTTCGTCGTTCTGGCGCTGCACCGCCTGCTCGGCAAAGTCCGGCGAATGGCTGCGCGCCAGGTCCCGGCGGATCGCCGCGGCGCGTGCCGCGTACTCGGTCGCCAGGGTTTCCAGGGCGGTAGCGGGGTCGAAAGCGCTCATATCCACCTCCTGCATGAGGAACGGCTGACCAAGGCCGGTTTCGCTCAGACCGACCAGAACTTTCCCAAGTCTGGACGGTTCCAAGCGGATTGCCGCTGACGCCGGTCAATTTTCGCCCGGCATTGCGCGCTGCCACCCATTCGGTGCCTTGACACCCCGGTGGCATTCCGAAAAGCTCACGGCGTCGCTGGCCCGCTCCAGATGGCTCCGATCCACCTCAAGAGAGAACAAACGATGAAACGGATTCTGCTCGGTACCCTGTTCGCCGCCGCCTCCTTCAACGCTTTCGCCGACGCTCCCGGCGGCGCCGGCTGCGGCTGGGGCAACATGCTCTTCAAAGGCCAGCGCGGCGTGGCCACCCACGTGGTCGCGGCGACCACCAACGGTACTTCCGGCAACAACACCTTCGGCATGACCACCGGCACCAACGGCTGCCATACCAACGGCGCGCTGTCCTATGGCGGCAAGCCCCTGCTGGTGCTCGGCAGCATGATGGACGAGCTGTCCGAAGACATGGCCAAGGGCAATGGCGAAGCGCTGACCACCTATGCCGTGGTGCTGGGCGTGCAACCGCAGGACCGCGAGCACTTCGCCGCCGTCACCCATGAGCATTTCTCCGAGATCTTCAACAAGTCCGACGCCACCGCCGCCGACGTCTATGCCAACACCCAGGCGATCCTGAAACAGGACGCCCGCCTGGCCAAGTACGCCGAGCAGGCCTGAGCCTCGCCGCCTGCCCGTTCGCGGGCAGGCCCCTTTCCCCAAGCATTAAGCCTTGCCGATGCCGAAACGCCTGTTGCCCTGGATGGCGCTGTGCGCCTGCTCCCCCCTTCTGGCTGCGCCCACGGTTCCCGAGGCCCGCCTCCAGCAACTGGCCGCCGATCCCTACTGGATCGCCCTCGGCCACTACGAACGCGGCAAGCTCGGCGGTTGGCGCAGCTACGTCGACGACGAGCGGTTCTTCCTCGCCGACAACGGCGAGAGCCACCCGGACGCCGAACTGGCGGCCACGCTAAAGGCGCTCTATGCCTCGCCCAGCCTTGGCGACAAGCACGCTCAGTGCGTCTACCCGGCGCGCACCCGCTGGCTGCGCCAGCAACTGCAACTCGACGACCTGCCGCAGCCGCAGTGCGGCGAATACGACAACTGGTACCGCGACATCAACCCGCACAGTGCGGTGCTGGTGTTCCCCGCGGCCTACCTGAACAGCCCGTCGTCGATGTTCGGCCACACCCTGCTGCGCATCGACCAGGCCGACGTCACCAGCAACAACACTGCCCTGCTCAGCTACGCGCTGAACTTCGGCGCCTACATCGAAGGCATGGACAACAGCATCCTCTATGCCTGGAAAGGCCTGATGGGCGGCTATCCCGGCCTGTTCGCGCTGGTCCCGTACCGGGAGAAGCTGGCCGAATACAGCCGCCTGGAGAACCGCGACCTCTGGGAATACAAGCTGAACCTCACGCCCGAGGAGACCGGGCGCATGGTCGAACACGTCTGGGAACTCAAGCAGGTCCGCTTCGACTACTACTTCTTCGACGAGAACTGTTCGTTCCGCCTGCTCGAACTGATGGAGATCGCCCGCCCGGGCATCGAGCTGACCGAGCAGTTCCCGCTTACCGCGATCCCCACCGACACCGTCCGCGCGGTGAAGAACGCCGGGCTGATCGAGCGCATCGACTACCGGCCGTCGCGCGAGAAGGAACTGCTCGCCCGCGCCGAACCGCTCGACCATGCCGAGCGCGACTGGGCCAAGCGCCTGGCGGACGACGACAGCCTGCTCGACGCTCCCGACTTCAAGGCCCTGCCGATGCCGCGCCAGGCGCTGATCCAGGACGCCGCCTTCCGCCTGGTGCGCTACCGCGCCACCGGTCAGGCGCGTGACAGCGGCATCGCCTCGCGCAGCTACAACCTGTTGCGTGCGATCAACCGCAACCCGCCGCCGGACCTCCAGGTCGAGCGCCCCGGCCAGCCGGAAGACGGCCACGAGTCACGGACCTGGCAGTTCGCCGTCGGCAGCCGCGATGACCGCGCCTTCGCCGAGTACGGCCTGCGCATGGCCTACCATGACCTCGCCGATAACGCCTATGGCTTCCCCCTCGGCGCGCAGATCGAGATCGGCCAGCTCAAGCTGCGCCAGTACGAAGGCAACCGCTGGCAGTTGCAGAATCTCGACCTGGTCACCATCCGCTCGCTGACCCCGCGCAACCAGTTGCTCAAGCCGCTGTCCTGGCAGGTCGCCGGCGGCCTGGAGCGGGTGCCGGGCGAGGACGGCGACGAAAACCTGGTCAGCCACCTGAACGGCGGCGCCGGCGGCAGCTGGATGTTCGGCGACGACCTGCTGCTCTACGCCATGGGCACCGCGCGGATCGAGAACAACAGGGACTTCGCCGCCGCCATCGCCCCGGCGGTGGGCTTCGACAGCGGCCTGCTGTGGCGCAACCCGCTGGGCAACCTGACCCTGGAGGCCAAGGGCGACTACTTCCACAACGGTGAAGTGCGCCGCAGCCTGGGCTTCGTCCAGCAGGTGGAGCTGGGCCGCGACCTCGGCCTGCGCCTGAGCGCCGAACGCGAGTTCAGCCATGTCGGCAAGCCGATCAACGAGGTGAAGCTGGAGCTGCGCTGGTACTACTACTGAGCCAGCCTCCGGCGCACCTCCATCAGGGCGAAGCCGAGCAGGTTGAGGCCTTGCCAGGTCGCCGGCTCGGCTGCCAGGGGATCGCTCGCGGCCAGGCCGATGCCCCAGATCGCGTCCACCGGGCTGGCCTCGACCAGCACCCGGTCGGCGGTGCCCAGAAGGTATTTCTTCAGCGAAGCGTTCTGGCCGAACTTGCCGAGGTTGCCTTCGATCACGATTCTCACCCGCTCGGCGTTCCAGCGTGCCTCGTCGAAGCCGGCGACTTCGCGGCCGAGGGCCTTCGCCTCGCCTGGGCTGCGCGCCGCCAGGATGCGCTCGAGCAACCTAGGGTCGTCGAACAAGCGTGCCTTGGCCGCCATCATGTAATGCTCGGCGCTGGGGTAGCGCACCCCGTCGAGCTTGAACGAAGCCTCGTACCACTGGCTGAAACAGCTCTTGCCGACCTTGTCATCCGTCGCCGGGCGATGTCCCCAGAAATACAGGTATTTGAAGCTTTCGCCGGCCGCGCAGCGCTGGCGCAGCCGCTCGACGTCCATTATCTCGCTCATCGGCATTCGTCCCTGGAGCCCGTGAAAAGACGCCAAGGATATCCCGAAGTGGTGTTCAGGCGCGTATCTGCGCCCAGTCCAGGCCGAAACGCGCCAGGTACTTGCGCAGCCGGTCGGCGTCGTTGGGGTTGCGCTTGTCCTGGCGCGAAACGGCGAACAGCCGGCGTCCCGCCTCGGAAAGGGTCTTAGCCCCGCGGCACACCTCCAGCACCGCCTGCAGTTGCAGGCGGTCGAACAGATCCAGGGCCTCCACCCGCTGCCCCAGCAGATCGGCCAGTGGCTCCCGGCCCGCATCGAGCCCCCAGGCCTGGCGCAGGCGGAGGATCTCCTCCTCGACCAGCGCCTCGTCGATCCGCCCGCTGTCGGCCAGGGTCGCCATCCGTGTGATGGAAGCCGACAGCTCGCGGAAGTTGCCGGCCCAGCGCGCTTCGCTGGAACCGGCGAAGGCCAGGTAGCGACGCTTGGCCTCCAGGTTGAAACGCACCTGCCGCCCTTGCTCGCGGGCGTGCCGCTCCAGTTCGAAGTCGATGTTCGGCTCGATGTCCTCGCGGCGTCCAGCCAGGCCCGGCAGCTCGAAGGTCCACAGGTTGATGCGGGCGAACAGGTCCTCGCGGAACAGGCCTTCGGCCACTCGTCCGCGCAAGTCGCGGTGGGTCCCGGCGACAAGCTGGAAGTCGCTCTCCACCTCACGGTCCGAACCCAGCGGGAAGAAGCGCTTCTCTTCGATAGCCTTGAGCAGCATCGCCTGTTCGTCGGCGCCCAGCTCGCCGATCTCGTCGAGGAACAGCATGCCACCGTCGGCTGCGCGCAGCAGGCCTTCGCGCGCATTCTGCGCGCCGGTGAAGGCGCCCTTGACGTGACCGAACAGTGCCGACATCGCGCCGTCGCCGCGCAAGGTGGCGCAGTTGACCTCGACGAAACGCCCGTCGAGCTGGTGCCGGCTGCGCTTGAGTTCATAGATGCGCCGGGCGAGGAACGATTTGCCGGCACCGGTCGGCCCCACCAGCAGCATGGGTGCCCGCGAACGCACCGCGACCCGCTCGATCTGCTCGATGGAGCGGTTGAAAGCGGCATTGCGCGTGGCGATTCCCGACTTGAGCAAAGCCAGGCTTTCCTCCTGTTCGCGGCGGAACCGCGAGGCGATGCGGTCGTAGCGGGACAGGTCGAGGTCGATCAGCGTCGCCGAGCCCTCGGGATGGCGCGCCTCGTCCTTGCGCCGCGACGGCGAGGTCTGCACCAGCCGGGCCGGCAGGTAGCGCGCCTCGGTAAGGAGGAACCAGCAGATCTGCGCGACATGGGTCCCGGTGGTGATATGCACCAGGTAGTCCTCGCGCTCGGTGTCGAAGGGGTAGGCGCTGACGAAATCGTGCAGGGCGCCATAGACCTCCTCGAAGTCCCAGGGGTTGCGCAGTTCCATCTGCTGCAGGCGGACCTCGGTATGCGGCGACACCGCGGCGATGTCGGCGCGAATCCGCTCGGCCAGGCCGAGGTCGCGGGCGTCGTTGCCGTGGATCAGTTCGAGGCGGTCGATCAGCAGGTCCGGCTGCTGGCACAGGCCGATGCTCGGCCGCCACTTTTGCCAGCGCGCCGCGCCCTTGCCGAGACGGTCGAGGGTGGCGCCGATGAAGCCGATGGCGACCGTGCGTTTCATCACTGCTTATCCTTCAAGATAAAGATCGATATGAAAATATATAGAAATAGCCAGGCATCTCTCCATCGAATTCGCCGACGAAGCGCAAAAAAAAATTTATTCACATTTAAAATCAAATAGTTAAGCAAGAAACAGTCTCATCGATAAAAACCTGGCACGCCGCTCGCTATATCCATTTCGACCGCATCGCCCATGCAGGCCGACGGGTCGGGACTCCAGTCCCGCCGGTGCCCGAGCCCACCCCTGGTGTCGGCGTCGTGCATGCCGCCCGCAACAACGACGGTCATTCGCGAATGACGGCAATGCCGCTTCGCGGTTCGATAGCTCAGCCTGGTAGAGCAACCATCCACGAAATGGTCTGTCGCGGGTTCGACTCCCGCTCGAACGTTGCCTTAACGGCAATCACTCAATGGCAACACCCGCCGGTGTGGCCGAGGCGAACTGCGCAAGCGGCCAGGAAGGCCGGACAACGCAAGGGAGCCGAAGCCGCCGCCGGCCCGTCCGGCCCGCGGTTCGGGCACGGGGCAAGGCAGGCCGGGGATCGAGGGAATCGATCGTATGGACAGGACGTCCGCCAGGCCAACCTCCTCCGCGCTCCACCCACGACGCTCGACGGGCCGGCAACACCGGCACCACGGAAGAATGAAAGGAATGAAGAGATGAAAATGCTGAAGCGTTTTATCGTGAAGAAGAACGAACGCGGCCTGCTGTATTCCGAAGGCGACTTCCTCGCCGTGCTCGAACCGGGCACCTACCGCCGCTTCGATCCGTACGACCGCCTGAGCCTGGAAAGCTTCAGCCTGAACACCCCGCAGTTCGAACACCGCCTGGCCGGCTACCTGCGGCAGAGCGAACCGCAACTGGTGGAGCGCTACTTCACCCGGATGGACCTGGGCGACAACGAGGCCGGCCTGCGCTACGAGGACGGCGTGCTGGTGGAGCTGCTCGCACCGGGCAGCCGCCGACTGTACTGGAAAGGCCAGACCGAGCAGCGCCTGGAGCGCATCGACCTGACCCAGGACTATCGATTGTCCGCCGCGCTGGTCGCCCAGTTGCACCAGCCGAACCTGCGCGACCGCGCCCTGGCGGGCCTGGACGCAGTGTTGCTGGTCCAGGTGCCGGCGTTCCAGGTCGGCGTGCTCAAGGTCGACGGCGCCCTTGCCGGCCTGCTGCAAGCTGGACAATACGGTTTCTGGCGCTACAACCGGCAAGTCAGCGTGGAACTGGTCGACACCCGTATCCAGGCGCTGGAGGTCAGCGGCCAGGAGATCCTCACCCGCGACAAGGTCAGCCTGCGCCTGAACCTCGCCGCCAATTGGCGCTACAGCGACGTGCTCACCGCCTTCTCGCGGCTGAGCAAACCGCTGGAGTATCTGTACCGCGAGCTGCAGTTCGGCCTGCGGGCGGCAGTGGGCACCCGTACCCTCGACGAACTGCTGGAGAACAAGCAGTCGATCGACGAAGCGGTCAGCGCCCACCTGGCCGCCAAGCTGGAAGACAGCGGCCTGGAAGTGAGCGGCCTGGGCGTACGCGACATCATCCTCCCGGGCGAAATGAAGACCCTGCTGGCGCAGGTGGTGGAGGCGGAGAAGGCGGCCCAGGCCAATGTGATCCGCCGCCGCGAGGAAACCTCGGCGACCCGCTCGCTGCTGAATACCGCGAAGGTCATGGAGGAAAACCCGACCGCGCTGCGTCTGAAGGAACTGGAAACCCTGGAGCGGGTGGCCGAGCGCATCGACCGGATTTCGGTATTCGGTGGCCTGGACCAGGTATTGAACGGACTGGTCACGCTGAAGCAGGCCTGATCACGAACGATAGCCGCGCCGTCGACAAGACGGCGCGGAGCACAAGGAAAGCACGATGAAAGACATGAATATCCTCGAAGTGGCCGGCGGCAAGCCGATCAAGCTCTGGACCCAGGGCGTCCCGGTGGAGGAGGAAGCGCGCCAGCAGTTGCTGAACACGGCGAAGATGCCCTTCATCTTCAAGCACCTGGCGGTGATGCCTGACGTACACCTGGGCAAGGGCTCGACCATCGGTAGCGTGATCCCTACCCTCGGCGCGATCATCCCGGCCGCGGTGGGCGTGGATATCGGCTGCGGAATGATCGCCGCGCGCACCTCGCTGGTCGCTGCCGACCTGCCGGACAACCTGCACGGCCTGCGCAGCGCCATCGAGCAGGCGGTACCCCACGGCAAGACCTTCGGCCGCCGCGACCGCGGCGCCTGGCACGAGGTACCGGAGGCCGCCGACCAGGCCTGGAAGGCGCTCGCCGGTCGCTTCAAGGCGATCACCGACAAGCACCCGAGGCTGGAGAAGACCAACAACCGCCAGCACCTGGGAACCCTCGGCACCGGCAACCACTTCATCGAGGTCTGCCTGGACGAGGCCGACCGCGTCTGGTTCATGCTGCACAGCGGTTCGCGCGGGGTCGGCAACGCCATCGGCAACCTGTTCATCGAACTGGCCAAGGCGGACATGCGCCAGCACATCGCCAACCTGCCGGACAAGGACCTGGCCTACTTCGAGGAAGGCAGCCGGCACTTCGACGACTATGTGGAAGCGGTCGGCTGGGCCCAGGATTTCGCCCGGCAGAACCGCGCGCTGATGATGCACGCGGTGATCGAGGCGGCGCGCCAGGTGATCCGCAAGCCGTTCGAAGCCAACCTGGAGGCGGTCGATTGCCACCACAACTACGTGCAGAAGGAGCGCCACTTCGGCCAGGAGGTACTGGTCACCCGCAAAGGCGCGGTGTCCGCGCAGAAGGGCCAGCTCGGCATCATTCCCGGCTCGATGGGGGCGAAGAGCTTCATCGTCCGCGGCCTCGGCAACCAGGAAGCGTTCTGCTCGTGCAGCCACGGCGCCGGGCGGACCATGAGCCGGACCAAGGCGAAGAAGGTCTTCAGCGTCGCCGACCAGGCGCGCGCCACCGCCCACGTCGAATGCCGCAAGGACGCCGACGTGATCGACGAGATCCCGATGGCCTACAAGGACATCGACCGGGTCATGGAAGCCCAGCGCGAGCTGGTGGAAGTGCTGCACACCCTGCGTCAGGTGGTGTGCGTGAAAGGATGACGGGCGCCCTGTGGCGCCCGCTGGGGAAGAATCGAAATGAACAGGGAAGAACGCCATCCGCTCCCCGCCGCCATGCGCGAGCGGGTACTGGATGAGCTGGAACGGATCGAACGCGAGCACGACGTAGTCGTGCTCTACGCCTGCGAGTCGGGCAGCCGGGCCTGGGGCTTCGCTTCGCCGGACAGCGACTACGACGTACGCTTCGTCTATGTGCATCAGCCCGAGTGGTATCAGCGCGTCGAGGAACCTCGCGACGTGATAGAACGTCCGCTGAGCGACGAGCTGGACATCAGCGGCTGGGAACTGCGCAAGGCGTTGCGCCTGATGCGCAAATCCAACCCGGCCCTGCTGGAGTGGCTCGGCTCGCCGCTGGTGTATCGGGAAGAGCCTGGCGTGCGCGAGGAACTGCTCTGGCTGGGCAGCGCCTTTCACTCCGTACCAGGCAGTCGCCATCACTACCTGTCGATGGCACGCAAGAACTACCGGGGCTACCTGAAGGGCGACAGCGTCCGGCTGAAGAAATACCTCTACGTCCTGCGTCCGTTGTTCGCGGTGCGTTGGCTGGATGCAGGCCTGGGCTTGCCGCCGGTGGCGTTCGAGAGGCTAGTGGAAGCCACGCTGGACGATCCGTCGCTGCGCGAAGAACTGGATGCCCTGCTGAGCCTCAAGCGTCAGCGCGACGAATCGGCCTACGGCCCTCCGCGCCTGGCGCTGCAACGCTTCATCGAAGCGGAGTTGCTCCAGGCCGAACGAGGGGCCACCCAACCAACCGGCGCGCGCCAGGACAGCCGACTGCTGGATCGCTACCTCCACGACAAGATATGGCAATACACAAGGGAAACCTCATGAGAAAGGACCTCATCGAACTCGACGGCAGCGAAGGCGGCGGGCAGATCCTGCGTAGCGCCCTGAGCCTGTCGATGACCAGCGGCCAGCCGCTGCGCATCCGCAACATCCGTGGCCGGCGCAGCCGTCCGGGGCTGCTGCGGCAGCACCTCACCGCGGTGCGCGCGGCGGCGGAAATCTGCGCGGCCGAGGTCGAGGGTGCCGAGCTCGGCTCACGCGAGCTGGCGTTCCGGCCCGGTGCGATCCGCGCCGGCGACTACGCCTTCGCCATCTGCTCCGCCGGCAGTTGCTCGCTGGTACTGCAAACCCTGCTGCCGGCGCTGCTCGCGGCCAACGGCGAAAGCCGGGTGAGGATCAGCGGCGGCACCCACAATCCACTGGCGCCGCCGGCGGACTTTCTCCGCGACAGCTGGCTGCCGCTGTTGCAGCGGATGGGCGCGGAAGTCGACCTGGAACTGCTGCGCCACGGCTTCGTACCCGCCGGCGGTGGCGAGCTGCTGGCGCGGGTACGCCCGGCACGCTGGCGGCCGCTGCAACTGGAGCATCCCGGCGCGGCGCTGCGGCGCCAGGCGCGGGCGCTGCTCGCCGGGATTCCCGGGCACGTCGGCGAGCGTGAGCTGGAGAGGGTCCGCCAGCGCCTCGGTTGGAGCGACGAAGAACACCAGCTGGAGTTCCTCGCGGAGGACCAGGGGCCGGGCAACGCCCTGCTGCTGCGGATCGACTGCGAGCACATCTGCGCGACCTTCTGCGCCTTCGGCCAGGCCGGCGTCAGCGCCGAACGGGTGGCGGAACAGGTCGCGACGCAAGCCATCGGCTGGATGGAAAGCGGCTGCGCGGCGGACGAGCACCTCGCCGACCAATTGCTGCTGCCCATGGCCCTGGCCGGCGCCGGCAGCTTCACCACGCCGCGGCTGAGCGCCCATCTGCAAAGCAACCGCCGGGTTATCGAACGCTTCCTGCCGGTGAGGATCGGCGACCAGGCGCTGGACGGCGGCGGTCATCGCATCGTCATCACATCGGCTTGACGAATTCCTCACCAATGCCGACCTAGACTCGCGCCGGACCTGCCAGCGGGCCCGGCGCGAATCTCCGGGAGCCCCATCCCGGCGGTCGAGGAGTCCCGGCCATGTCTTCTTCGCGTCTCGGCGTGCTTGTCCTCGCCCTGATCCTGCTCACCGCCACCCTGCTCGGCGGCTGCGAAAGCACCCACCAGTACCTGCTCGCCAAGGGCTACCCGCCCGCCTATGCCGACGGTTTCGACGATGGCTGCGGTAGCGGCCGCCAGGCGGCCGGCTCGATCAGCGGCGAATTCCGCAAGGACGTCCCCCGCTACCTGCGTGAGGCGATCTACGCCAGCGGCTGGGGCGACGGCTTCGAGCAATGCCGGTCGATGGCGCGGAGCGAAGAGCGGCGGCGTTTCGAGGAGCGCCAGTGGGACGACCGCGACGACGATTGGCAGCGCGACCGCGACCGCGCGTTGGCCCGGGCCTTGCGCGAGCGCTGAAGCACGCTGCGACAACCATCCGCAGCACCGATCCCGGTGCGCTTGATCCACGTCAAGCCGAGCAGCGCGCCGCTGGCCTCTCCTCACAGGACCGGTTGTAACGCCTGATAAGGAGAAAAAAAGATGCAGTCCTCGCAACTGCTCCCGCTTGGCAGCCTGTTGCTGTCGTTCGCCACGCCCCTCGCCCAGGCCGATGCCCTGCACGACCAGGCCCGCGCGCTGTTCAAACCCATCCCCGAGCAGGTCACCGAGCTACGCGGCCAGCCCATCAGCGAGCAACAGCGCGAACTCGGCAAGAAACTGTTCTTCGACCCGCGCCTGTCACGCAGCCATGTGCTCAGCTGCAACACCTGCCACAACGTCGGCACCGGCGGCGCCGACAACGTACCGACGTCGGTCGGTCACGGCTGGCAGAAGGGGCCACGCAATTCACCGACGGTCTTCAACGCCGTGTTCAATGCCGCGCAGTTCTGGGATGGCCGTGCCAAGGACCTGGGGGAGCAGGCCAAGGGTCCGATCCAGAACAGCGTCGAGATGCACAGTACCCCGCAGTTGGTCGAACAGACCCTGGGCAGCATCCCGGAATACGTGGACGCCTTCCGCAAGGCCTTCCCCAAGGCCGGCAAGCCGGTCAGCTTCGACAACATGGCGCTGGCCATCGAGGCCTACGAGGCGACCCTGGTGACTCCGGACTCGCCCTTCGACCTGTATCTCAAGGGCGACGACAAGGCCCTCGACGCACAGCAGAAGAAAGGCCTCAAGGCATTCATGGACAGTGGCTGCAGCGCCTGCCACAACGGCATCAACCTGGGCGGCCAGGCCTACTTCCCGTTCGGCCTGGTGAAGAAGCCCGACGCCAGCGTGCTGCCCAGCGGCGACAAGGGCCGCTTCGCCGTGACCAAGACCCAGAGCGACGAGTACGTATTCCGCGCCGCGCCCCTGCGCAACGTCGCCCTCACCGCGCCGTACTTCCACAGCGGCCAGGTCTGGGAACTCAAGGACGCGGTGGCGATCATGGGCAACGCCCAGCTCGGCAAGCAGTTGGCGCCGGACGACGTGGAGAACATCGTCGCCTTCCTGCACAGCCTGAGCGGCAAGCAGCCGCGCGTCGAATATCCGCTGCTGCCGGCCAGCACGGAGACCACGCCGCGTCCCGCGGAATAACCGCCACAAGGAAAAACGGGGCTCCCCTGGAGCCCCGTTTTTTTCCTCGATGGACGACCTCAGACCACGCCCTGCGCCAGCATCGCATCGGCGACCTTGACGAAGCCGGCGATGTTCGCCCCCTTCACGTAGTTGACCCGCCCCTGTTCCTCGCCGTACAGCAGGCAGGCATGGTGGATCGACTGCATGATGCCGTGCAGCTTGGTATCCACCTCGCCCTCGCTCCAGCGCAGGCGCATGGCGTTCTGCGACATTTCCAGGCCGCTCACCGCCACCCCGCCGGCGTTCGACGCCTTGCCCGGCGCGTAGAGGATGCCGGCCTCGAGGAACAGGTCGACGGCTTCCAGGGTCGAGGGCATGTTGGCGCCTTCGGCGACACAGACGCAGCCGTTGGCCAGCAGGCGCCGCGCATCCTCGGCATCCAGTTCGTTCTGGGTCGCGCAGGGCAGCGCGATATCGCAGGCCAGGCCCCAGGGCCGGCGCCCTTCGAGGAACTGCA
Organism: Pseudomonas sp. HMSC076A11; assembly: GCF_001810205.1. NCBI lineage: Bacteria > Pseudomonadati > Pseudomonadota > Gammaproteobacteria > Pseudomonadales > Pseudomonadaceae > Pseudomonas > Pseudomonas sp. HMSC076A11. Next base: position 50,514 of record NZ_KV800318.1, read on the forward strand.
GGGAAAACTGCTCCGCCATCTCGCGGATGCGCCCGCGGCGCACGTTCTTCAGCTCCATCAGGTATTCCCACTGCTCGTCGGAGAGCCCCGCCTCGGCATACAGGGTGCCTTCGGAATCGGACAGCGAGATCACCTTGCCGCCCATTTCCATGACCTTGCGCGCCGCGTACTGGGCGACGTTGCCCGAGCCGGAGATCGCCACCCGCTGGCCGTCGAAGCCGCGGCCACGATCCTTGAGCATTTCCTGGGCGAAGTAGACGCAGCCGAAGCCGGTCGCCTCCGGGCGGATCAGGCTGCCGCCATAGCTCAGGCCCTTGCCGGTCAGCACCGAGGTGAACTGGTTGGACAGGCGCTTGTACTGGCCGAACAGGTAGCCGATCTCACGCGCGCCGACGCCGATGTCGCCGGCCGGCACGTCCAGGTCGGCGCCGACGTGGCGGTACAGCTCGCTCATGAACGACTGGCAGAAACGCATCACCTCGGCGTCGCTCTTGCCCTTCGGATCGAAGTCGGAGCCGCCCTTGCCGCCGCCCATGGGCAGAGTGGTCAGGGAGTTCTTGAAGACCTGCTCGAAGGCGAGGAACTTCAGCACCCCGAGGTTGACCGAGGGATGGAAGCGCAGGCCGCCCTTGTAGGGGCCGATGGCGCTGCTCATCTGCACCCGGTAGCCACGGTTGACCCGTACCCGGCCCTGGTCGTCGACCCAGGGTACGCGGAACAGGATCGCCCGCTCGGGTTCGACGATGCGTTCGATGATGCCGGCTTCCAGGTAGTGCGGGTTGGCCTCGAGGAACGGCCAGAGGGAACGCAGCACCTCTTCCACCGCCTGGTGGAATTCGGGCTGATCGGGATCGCGCCGCTTCAGGCGCTCGAGGAAAGCGTCGACGGATTGCGTCATTTTTCTCACCGGTTTCTAGTTTTGTGAACAATTTTTTGCGCGTGACTCTAACAAGCCAGGCGGCACCTAGAAAGTGCGAAATGACGCATTGATGAATCTTTATGGTGCAAAACTGAAACTTTCCGGGTCCGCCAGAACGGCTCGGGCCAGAGCACGCGCCCGGAACCAGGCTGCCTCCCGGGCTGGCCACGCACTGTTGAAGGGCGACGAAAGCACCGTTCGCGTGCATCCCGGCGCCAGATGCGAAAGGGCCTCCGCCGCCAGGGGGAGGCCCTTCCTCTACCTACGGCCGGGTCTAGAAGTCGTAGGTCGCGGACAGGCTGAACACCTGTCCCTTGCTGGTTGCCCTGCCATCCAGCCGCCCGCCGCCCAGGCGATCCTGGTTGACCGTCTTCAACGGCACCTCCTTGACGAATTGCCGCGAGTAGGCCGCGTCGATCGACAACTCCGGCATCGACTGGAAGCGATAGCCGGCGCCCAGGGAGGCGAAGTAGCGATCGCCGTCGGGAATCCGCGGGTCGCGGGTGGCATTGTGGGTCGGCGTCTGGTCGTAGGCGACCCCGGCGCGCATGGTCCACTGGTCGGTCACCTTGTAGTCGCCGCCCACCGCCAGGGTCCAGGTGTTCCGGTAGGTGTAGGGGATGGAGACGATCGTGTTGCCGTGGGACTTGAGGGTCAGGTCCTGGAACGACGACCACTCGGTCCAGGTGGCGCTGGCGCCCAGGCTCAGACGGTCGTTGAACTGGTGTACCCAATCCAGCGAGGCGTAGGCGGGGATATCCAGGCGCGCCGAGGCGGAAGCGCCCATGCGCAGGTCCAGGCCCGGATAGGCCAGGCCCGGGGTGCCGCCCTCGATGGCGCCCTCGGTCAGTCCACCGTCGTGGTCGTAGAGGTTGTAGTGCCCCTTCAGCTTGTTGCGGATCTTCGCGTGGTAGGCGAAGCCCAGGGTGTCGCGGTCGGTCGGCTTCCACACCGCGCCGGCGAAGAAGCCGGGCGAGGTGTTGTCCACCTTGACCCGCATCAGCGCGGACGAGTTCGAGGCCGGGAACGGAATCCCGCCCATGCCCGGGGAGTTGGCGGCCGAGGCATAGAGATCGAGGTTCTGGCTGACGAAGCCGGAGGTGCGCTGGATGATCACCCCGGCGCCCAGGGAGAAGTTGTCGTTGACCTTGAACGACAGGGAGCCGGTCAGGCCGATCGTCTCGATCTTGGTGTCCACCGCGAAATCGCGGCCTTTCCAGTTCGGGTCCCAGGTGCTGCGCATTCCCATCGGAACGACCTGGCTCAGACCGAAGGCGAAGCGGTCGTTGATCGGTACGACCAGGAAGCCGGTCGGCAGCCACGCGCCGAATCCGGCCTGGCCGCCATCGTTGGTACCCAGCTCGGGGGTGCCCGGCCCGTCCTGGTAGCCGCCGGTCATGGGATTACCCTGGTAGTCGTAGGCATCGCCGTTGTACTTGATGTCGATATCGGCGTAGTTGACCGTCAACTGGGCGATCCGCTTGTCGATGAACGCCATGGCCGCCGGGTTGTTGAACGCGGCGCTCGGATCGTTGGGAAACAGCGAGCCGCCTGCCATCGCACGGCCCCAGCCCGCCGTGTTGGTGGTCGGCACCATGAAGCCGCCGGCTTGCGCCTGGGACGTGCCGAACAATCCGCCGACGATCAGGGCGCAGAGCAATGGCAATGGTTTTCTGGCAAACAGGCAGGAAATATCGTTTTTGTTGTTCAAGGTTTCACCCCTGGTGGACTGCTAGTGCACGGGGCACGATGGTCGGCCTGCTTGAGCGTCCTGGCGGACACCCTCCCCCAGACCGTTTTCCATGTGCGAACGAGATTCTGCGCCGCTTCCGGCGGAAACTCCCTCGGACCTGCCGGCCCGCGAAGGACGCCTGGCAGCGGGAGCGCGAAACCGCTGGCGCCGAGGGCGCCAGCGGCAGCCCGGATTACGGGTTGACTACGAAGGCCGGGGTCGGCTTCACGCTCAGGCTGTTGATCTTGCAGTTGCCTGCCAGCGACTGATTGCTGGCGCTGAGGGTATTGGTGGCGTTGCTCCAGGAACCGTTGACGGTGCTCGGGCCACAGGTAGAGGAGAGAATCTTGAAGCCGACGCCATCGACCTTGCCGGCGG
>NZ_KV800318.1:53642-74181 GCF_001810205.1 Pseudomonas sp. HMSC076A11
GCTGGAAACGGTCAGCTTCCACGGCAGGCCGGTCATCTGCGGCACGCTGCACAGGGTGTTGCTGCCGCTGACGGTGACGCTGTCGATCGAGGCATAGGAACCATCGGCGGCGGTCTTGCCCTTGAAGGTGATGTTGCAGGTCACTGGCAGATTGAGCGACGCCGGCGAGCTCACGCTGATGGTGCCAGGTGCGGTGAAGGCCGAGTTGACCGGGGTGATGGTGGCCGCGCTGGCCATGGACGAAACGCTCAGGCAGAGAGCAAGAGCAGCAAAGGACGGCAGGGACTTGATGGATTTCATTGTTTTGTATCCTTCCAGTGAGTTGGCAACGCTCGCGGTTGCCGAGCCTTGATCATGCGGCAGGATCGTCGCCGACCCGCCCCCACGACCACCTTGTGCCTTCCCGTCCGATCCACCTGCCAGGCGAACCACACCACCCGCCTTGGCCGTGCGTACCGGGATCGGGAGAGGCTTTACCTCATGAGTCCTATCCGGTGCCGACGCTGACGGTCCCCACGACGAGCCGGGACAGACCGGATATCGGAAAGATCCGATAGGGTTTGCCAACCCGCCGCGCCTCGAGATGCCCACCTGGCCGACCTCCGCGAACGCAGGCCTGACAGGGCTGGCAATCACCACGAAGGGGCAGTGGACCAGTCAACGACGGGAGCCAGAGTACGGTCAGCGCGGCTCTGGAAAAGCCTAGCGAAAGAAGGGGGTTGCCCCTCCGAAGGAAGGTCGGTGAATGCCGTGGAGGGCGGACGAAGCGTCGTCGCGAAGGAATCCTGATACCTCTGTCAACATCCGCGTCGGGAAGAAACGCACCATGACGGGGCGTACCTACCAGAATTGGCAGCTCGCGAAGCCACCCAGCCAACCCAAAGTTAGGTTGCCAACTATCGGTCGGACGAGGACGGCACGCGAACGAGACCCGGCTGCAACTCGAACACCTCCACGCCCTCCGGCGTGGAGCGTCCGATCTTGACCTGTTGCGCCATCACGCTGGCGCCGGGAGCCTGGCGAAAGTCCACGAACAGCCGGTCACCCTCGTGGCGTATCGCCTCCGGCGGCACGACGATGGCCTGTTCGTTGCGATAGGTGGTGACCGTCAGCTTGGCGCTCATTCCCAGACGAATCTTCTGCAACTGGCGGGGATCGAGCGGCGCTACCGACACCGTCACCTCGAACTGCGGGCTGCCTCCCTGGGCCATGCCGGGCAGAGCCTGACCACCGAGGGCGGCGATGACGCCCGCCAGCGTGGTGCCCTCGAAGCCGTCGCCACTGATTTCCACCGCCTGCCCTTCGCGCAACTGGTTGATATCCAGTTCGGAAACCTTCGCAGATACCTTCAGCCGCTCGACGCTGGCCAGGCCGAACAACGCCTGGCCCTGCCCCAGCTTGCTACCGGCCTGCACCGGTTCGCGGCTGCCCTGCTCGCCAGCCAGGCCGGGCGCCGCGACGACGATACCGGCAAAGGGCGCGCGCACCGTACGGCCATCCAGCTGGGCCTGCAGCGTCTCGTATTTCACGCTGGCGTTGGCCAGGTCCATTTCGGCGATCTGGCGATTCTCGCCCTGCCCCTTGGCGCGGGTCGACTCCACTTCCCGCCGGGCCGCCTCCAGGTCCATGCGCTGCTGGCTGGCCTGTTGTTCGAGATCGTCGAGTTCGTTGCGCGGGACGATCCCGCGCTGGAACAGCTCGCGGGTCTCGCGCAACTTGCGCTCGGTGCTGCTCTGCGCCAGCTGCGCGCTGCGCAGGGCACGACGGACCCGCGCCATGTCCTCGCCACGCTCCCAGTCGCGCAGGTCCTGCAGGGTGCGACGGGCCTTGAGCAACGCCGACTGTGCCTCGCGCACCTGCACGGCGATCTCGCGGGTGTCCATGCGCAGCAGCTCCTGTCCTTCCGCGACCCGCTGTCCCGGCTCCACCAGCAGCGCCTCGACATTGCCGGCGAAGGGCGCCGCCAGGGTCACCACGCGCCCCGGTTCCAGGCGTCCGACCAGGCCGATCTGATGCACCAGCGGGGCCGCCCGTACGGCGACCCAGCGCTCCCCTTCCGTGCGTTTCGCGGTGCCGCCGGCGAGGACCAGCCAGGCCAGCGCCGCAACAACCGCCAGGCCGGCGGCGAGCGACAATGCCGGCCGGCGCAGGAAGGAAAACCGGTCAGTGGTCATTGAGCGAAATCTCCCAGCTATCCAGGGTCATGCCGACGATCAGGTCGAGCTGCGTCTGCGCATTGAGAAACGAGATCAGAGCATTCAATTGGGTGTTCTCGACGTTGCGCAGGTCGGTCTCGAAGCTCAGCACCTGGAAGTTGCTCGAACGCCCGACGCGCAGCTTTTCCCGTTCGATCTCCAGCTTGCGCCGCGACAACGCGGTGGCGCGCTGGGCGATCTGGTACTGGCGCCAGCGCGTGCCGAGGTCGCGCACCGCATCGATGACGTTCTGCTCCAGGGTCTGCCGGGCATCCTCGATCAGGATCTTCTGGTTCTCCACGTCGACCTGGGCGCGCACCTCGGCCTGCCGGCGGCTGAGGTCGCCGATGGGAATTTCCACCTGTACCCCGGCGTAGCTGTCCCAGCTGCGTGAATTGTCGCCACCACCCTCGCTGTAGCGGTCGCGGATCTGGCTGGCGCCGCCCACCAGCGAGACATCCCACAGGCGCTGGTTCTTCGCCAGCACCAGGTTGAGGTCGGCCTGGCGACTGCCGATCAGGCGTTGCAGGTATTCCGGTTGCTGCTGCAGGGCGGTCCTGATCGCCTGCTGGCGGTCGACCTCGATCGGCGTGGCGGCCAGCGCATCGCTGGCGCGGATCTGCGTCGACAGGTCCAGCGCCAGCAGTTGCAGCAGGGCCAGGCGTGCGCTGTCGACCTGGTTGGCGGACTCCTCGACGTTGAGCTCCTGGCTGGCGACGTCGGCCTCGGTCTGCACGATCTCGAATTCGGCCATTCGCCCGGCGCGGATCATCGCCCGGTTGACCTCGAGCAGCTCCTGGGTCCGCGCCAGGGCTTCGCGAGCGATGCGCGCCTGCTCCTGGGCGCGCAGCAGCTCCCGGTAGGCGCCGATGACCTGGCTGATGGTCTGCGACACGCTGGCCTTGAGTTGCAGGCGATTGGCGTCTTCGGAGAGACGTGCCAGGCGCAGCGGCGCGGTGGTGACGTCCCAGCCCGCATCGCGCAGCAACGGCTGGACGACGGTCAGGTCGAGGCCATCGCTGCGGTAGCGCCCGGCCTCGTCGGCGGTGCGGAACTGCTTGACCCAGGCCAGGCTGAAGCGAGTGCCATATTCGCCAAGCAGGGTCGCGGTGGGCGAGACATTGCTGGTCCTCGTGCGGTCTTCGGTGGCGCGGTTGGCGCGATAGTCGCCGCGCACCACCAGCTTCGGGTTGAAGGCGTCGGCGGCGACGCGCAGGTCGAACTTCTGCGCGATCCGTTGCAGGTAGGCGCTACGGATTCCACGGTTGTTGCGCAGGCCAAGATAGACCGCGTCGCTCAGGCTGAGGTCGATCACCTGCTCGCTGAGCAGCACCGACCTGCCCTGCTCGCGGGCCATGCTCGGTACGTCCGGACTCAGCGCCGGGTTGACGCTGGCCGCCACCGGAAGAGCGGTGACCAGCCACAGCACGCCCAGGCCCCACCTATTCATCGCGCAGCGCCTCGACCGGTTGCAGGCGAGCCGCCGAGACCGCCGGATAGAGCCCGAAGAACAGCCCCACCAGCAGGGTACTGCCCATCCCCAGCGGCAGGGCCGCGTAGGCCAGGGAGAAGGTCCAGCCGGAGAACCTGGCGTAGAGATACGCAGCCGCCACGCCGAGCACCGCGCCCGACAGCGCGCCCGCGGCGGTCAGGGTCACCGCCTCGATCAGGAACAGGTTGCGGATGTCCCGCTGGCGCGCGCCCAGCGCCATGCGCACGCCGATTTCCCGGCGGCGTTCGGCGACACTCATCAGCATCACGTTCATCACTCCGACGCCGCCGCCGAGCAGGGAGATGATCCCCAGTCCGGCCAGCAGGTAGGTGAAGGTCCGGGTCTGCCGCTTGAGTCCATCGAGCACCTGCTGCGAGACCTGGACCTGCGCCTCGTGGCCGGGCAACCGCGCCGTCAGGGCCGCGCCCAGGGCCGCGCCGACGCTATAGACGTCCGCTCCCGGCGAGACCCGCGCCACCACATGGCTGACCTCGGCGGCCGGCTGCAGGCGCGGCATGCCCGGCGCCGGCACGAACAGCGAGTCGTTGGCGGCGAACGGCAAGAGAGCGGCGCTGGCCTGCGGCTGGAGAATGCCGATCACGCGAAACAGATAGTCGTTGACCGTCAGTTGCTCGCCGAGGCGCAGCGGATCGCCGGGCGCCCCCAGGGCCTCGGCGATTGTCGCGCCCACCACCACGTAGGTGTCGTGATCGTCGAAGCGCGAGAGGAAACGTCCTTCGCGCAGCCGCAGCCTGGCGGCAGCCGCGAGCCCGGCGCTGGCGCCGACGATACTGGCGTTGCTGGTGCGTCCGTGAAAGGTCACCGGCGCCGAGTACAGGCCCAGCGCCGCCAGGTGCTCCAGACCGGCCACGTCGCGGAGCAGCGGTTCGGTGTCGAGCGACGCCGGCATCGGCATCGGCGCCTGCGGGGCGAACGGGAACTGCACCACCAGGGTGTCGGTGCCCATGTCCTTGAAGATGCTCATCGCTTCGTCGGTCGCGTTGCTGCCGATGTTCAGCATCGCGATCACCGATGAACAGCCCATGACGATACCCAGCAACGCCAGCAGCGAGCGGCGCCCCAGCCCGCGAAGACTGGCGAGGGCCTCGTGAAGCAATTGCCGGGGCGACGGGCTGGCGCTCACCGGCAGGCCTCCGCCAGGTCCTCGTGCACCTCGCCATGCCGCACTGTCAGTTGGCGCCCGAGACGGGCGGCCAGGCTGGGATCATGGGTGACCACCACCAGGGTCACCTGGCGCTCGCGGTTGAGGGTGAGGAGCAGCTCCAGCACTTCTTTCGCGGTGCTCGCGTCGAGGTTGCCGGTTGGTTCGTCGGCGAGGATCAGCGCCGGCTCACCGACCAGCGCGCGAGCGATGGCGACGCGCTGCCGCTGGCCGCCGGAAAGGTCCGCCGGACGATGGCCGGCGCGCTCGGCCAGGCCGACCCGGGCGAGCATCGCCTCGGCCCGCTCCAGTGCCTCGCGGCGCGGCATCCCTCGATAGCTCAGGGGCAGCGCGACGTTGTCCAGCGCGTTCAGCCGCGGCAACAGGTTGAAGCTCTGGAAGACGAAGCCGATCAGGCGGTTGCGGATCGCCGCCAGTCGGTCCCCGTCGACGCTGAAGATGTCGTGCTCGGCGAAGCGGTAGGCACCGCTGTCCGGGCGGTCGAGCAGGCCGAGGATATTCAGCAGGGTGCTCTTGCCCGAGCCCGACGCGCCGACGATCGCGCAGCTTTCTCCGGGAAAGATGTCCAGGCAGACGTCTTTCAGTATCTGCAGCGGCTGCCCCCCCAGGAGGTAGCCCTTGCCGATCCCCCGCAGGGAGATCAATGATTCGTGCTTGTTTGTTGTTGGCATTCGCACCCGACCGCTCGCATCCCTTCAAGGCCCGCCCGGTCGTACCGCCGCAAGGCCGGCGATACAGGCCGAACGGCCATACTGCTGATGATGGAGACAGCGCACAAGCCGCCACCACCGGCAACGCTACCCCGAGGCGCCAGCGCCGAGCGAAGGTAGCGGCTGGTCCGCCCGGCCAATGCCGGTACTCGATTCCGCCGGGCTTCGCCATATGGCGCGGCCTCTCCGGGCAGGCGGTATTGAGCGCACGGATCGGCTGCGCAGACCACTAGCAGAGCTGACACCATCGCGGCCGTCGATGCACCCCCATCTTTAGTTAGGTGAAGGCTCAGGCATGCTGCGTGGGAGCCTCCCCCGGGTACCGCCGATGGAGGTGTCCCTGCGCAGTTCCCATGTTCCCCAGCGCATGGCTCGTTGAATTCCAGGCATGAAAAAACCGCCGGCCGGCAACGCCGGCGGGCGGTTTCTCGAGGGCGCGCTTACGCCAGTTTCTTGTAGCGCACGCGGTGCGGCTGGGCCGCGGCGTCGCCCAGGCGCTTCTTGCGGTCCGCCTCGAACTCGGTGTAGTTGCCTTCGAAGAAGGTCACCTTGCCATCGTCCTCGTAGGAGAGGATGTGGGTGGCGATCCGGTCGAGGAACCAGCGGTCGTGGGAGATCACGATGGCGGAGCCGGGGAAGTCCAGCAGCGCCTCTTCCAGCGCACGCAGGGTTTCCACGTCGAGGTCGTTGGACGGTTCGTCGAGCAGCAGCACGTTGCCGCCCTGCTTCAGGGTCAGGGCCAGGTGCAGACGGCCACGCTCACCGCCGGAGAGGTCCTTGACGAACTTCTGCTGGTCGGCGCCCTTGAAGTTGAAGCGACCGACATAGCTGCGCGACGGGACTTCGTAGTTGCCGATCTTGATCTGCTCGAAACCGTCGGAAACCTGCTCCCACACGGTCTTGTTGCCTTCCAGGCTGTCACGGCTCTGGTCGACGCTGGCGATCTGCACGGTCTCGCCGATCTCGATGGTGCCGGAGTCCGGCTGCTCCTTGCCGGTAAGCATGCGGAACAGGGTCGACTTGCCCGCGCCGTTGCCGCCGATCACACCGACGATGGCGCCCTTGGGAATGCTCAGGGACAGGTTGTCGATCAGCACGCGGTCGCCGTAGCCCTTGGTCACATTGTGCAGTTCGATGACCTTGTCGCCCAGGCGCGGACCGGCCGGGATGTAGATCTCGTTGGTCTCGCTGCGCTTCTGGAATTCCTGCGACTGCAGTTCCTCGAAGCGCTGCAGGCGCGCCTTGGACTTGGCCTGGCGGCCCTTGGCGCCCTGGCGTACCCACTCCAGCTCGGCCTTCATGGCCTTGGCGTGGGAGGCTTCCTGCTTGGCTTCCTGGGCCAGGCGGGCGGCCTTGGATTCCAGCCAGCCGGAGTAGTTGCCTTCGAACGGGATGCCATGGCCACGGTCGAGTTCGAGGATCCAGCCGGCGACGTTGTCGAGGAAGTAGCGGTCGTGGGTGATCGCCACCACAGTGCCGGGGAAGTCGTGCAGGAAATGCTCCAGCCAGGCCACCGAGTCGGCGTCCAGGTGGTTGGTCGGTTCGTCCAGCAGCAGCATGTCGGGAGCCGACAGCAGCAGGCGGCACAGCGCTACGCGGCGCTTTTCGCCGCCGGACAGGTGCTCGACCTTGGCATCCCACGGCGGCAGGCGCAGGGCGTCGGCGGCGACTTCCAGTTGGCGTTCCAGGTTGTGTCCGTCGGATGCCTGGAGGATCGCCTCCAGCTTGGCCTGCTCGGCGGCCAGGGCGTCGAAGTCGGCATCCGGCTCGGCATAGGCGGCATAGACCTCGTCCAGCCGCTCCTGGGCCTGCTTGATCTGGCCGACGGCCTCTTCGACGATGTCGCGCACGGTGGCCTGCGGGTCCAGCTTGGGCTCCTGCGGCAGGTAGCCGACGTTGATCCCCGGCATCGGCCGGGCCTCGCCTTCGATCTCGGTGTCGACGCCGGCCATGATCCGCAGCAGGGTGGACTTGCCCGCGCCGTTCAGGCCGAGCACGCCGATCTTGGCGCCGGGGAAGAACGACAGGGAGATGTCCTTGAGGATTTCACGCTTGGGCGGAACGATCTTGCCGACCCGATGCATGGTGTAGACGTACTGAGCCAAAACGAGCACCTCATGAAGAAAAGGAAAAAAACTCGGCCAAGTATATGACAGACCGAGAGAAAGCTGGCCAGCCACCCCGGTTTTCGTGGGGCGGGGCGCTTCGCCGGCGGATGTTCGCCGTCCGATTCCAGGCCGCTACGGTGACGCTGAGCAGCGTACTGGCCGCCCTTACCGTCTCCGCTACCCTCGTCCTGTCAAAGGCGTTCTGCCTGAGCGAGGCGGCGACCATCGCCCCGTGCGAGGTCTGGGTGGGCCTGGCACTGCTCGCGGCCATGGTGCTGCCGCTCAAGACCTGACGCGAAGCAAGGCGTGGGGAGATCCAGCCTGCTACAATTGATCCAAATCAGTCTCAAAAGAACAAAAAAAACCTCAAAAATGACACTCGCTCCCAGATCCGCCCAGCTACCCGACTCCCCGCACAGGGACAGTCTCGACCCAGCGCCAACCCCGTCGTCTCAGGACCAGCGCCTGCTCAAGGCCCTGGCCACCGCGATGGTCAATCATCCGCGCGCCACCATGGGAGAACTGGCGGAACTGGCAGGAGTGAGCAGGGCAACCCTGAACCGTCATTGCGGTACCCGCGAAGGTCTCAAGCGGCGCCTGGAAAGCCATGCCAGGAGTACCCTCGAACGCCTCACCCACAGCGCCGCCCTGCAGCGGCTGGAGCCGCGGGAAGCGCTACGCGAGCTGATCCGGGAACACCTCGCCCAGCGCGACCTGCTGGCGCTGCTGATGTTCGAGCAGAACCCGGGACGCCAGGCCGGGCATGGGGACGCCAGTTGGCAGTCCTATGTCGAAGCCCTGGACGCCTTCTTCCTGCGCGGCCAGCAGAAGCGTGTGTTCCGTATCGATATCAGCGCGGCGACCTTCAGCGAACTCTTCATCGTCCTGATCTACGGCATGGTCGATGCCGAGCGCCGCGGTCGCGCGGCCAGCGCCGGGTTGTCCGCCACGCTGGAGGAGCTGTTCCTGCGTGGCGCGTCGAACCCCGCACAACCTGCCAGCCCTTGAGCGGGCGGCAGTTGCCACCCGCTAGCACCGTTTCCCACACGTTTACCCGCTCAACTCCTGCCGCCTCGATGTACCACCAGGCTCCGTCCCTCGTCCCAGCCTCCGCCGAGCGCGCGGAACAGGTCGACCAGGGCGATCTGCCGCTGGGTGCTGCCGTCGATAAAGGCGATCTCGTTGAGGAAGCTGCTGCGCTGCGCATCGAGGTAGCGCAGGTGGTTGTCGACGCCACTCTCGTAGCGTGCCTTGGCCAGCTTCAGGGCTTCGTTGCTGCTGTTCGCCAGGGCGCGCAGGGCCTTCTCTTCGCGACGCAGGGTATCGCTGGCCGCCAGGGCGTCGGCGACCTCGCGGAAAGCGGTCTGGATGGTCCCCTCGTAGGCGGCCACCGCCGAATCCTTGCGCGCCTCGGCCAGGCTCAGGTTGGCACGGTTGCGCCCGCCATCGAAGATCGGCAGCGTCAGCGTCGGCAGGAAGCTCCAGGAGCGCGAGCCGCCATCGAACAGGCCGGACATTTCCGCGCTGGAGGTGCCGAAGCTGCCGGTCAGGCTGATGCGCGGGAAGAACGCCGCGCGCGCCGCGCCGATATCCGCGTTGCGCGCCCGCAAACGATGTTCGGCGGCAAGGATGTCCGGACGTCGCTCGATCAGCTCGGACGGCGTGCCGGGAGCGATGTCCTGCAGCAGCTTCGGCCGCTGCCCCGGACTCCGCGGAATCGCCTGCGCGGCATCGTCGCTACCCAGCAGCAACACCAGCGCGTTGAATGCCTGCTGTTTCTGCCGCAGGTTGCGCTCCTGCTCGGCGCGCGCCTGCTCCACCAGGCCAAGGGCTTCCTGGTAGTCCAGCGCGGTGGCGGCGCCGGCCGCGCGGCGCTGGTCGATCAGGGCGAAGGAATACTCGCGGCTGACCAGGGTCTGACGGGTCAGCGCCAGGCGCCGCAGGGCGCCGTCATAGCTCAGGTAGGCCTGGCTGACCTCGGCGACCAGGGCGATCCGTGCCGCGCGCGCTGCCTCCTCGCTGGCCAGGTACTGTTGCAGGGCTGCGTCGGTCAGGCTCTTGACCCGACCGAAGAGGTCCAGTTCGTACTCCGGCAGGGCCAGCCCGACCTGGTAGCTGCTGGCCACTTCCGAGCGATTGCCGGCGGACAGGTCGGCCGGCTGCCGCTGGCGGTTGCCGGTGGCAGCGGCGTTCAGGCCCGGAACCCGGTCGGCGCGCTGGATTCGATACTGCGCGCGGGCCGCCTCGATATCCAGGAGGGTCTGGCGCAACGAGCGGTTGTTATCCAGGGCCACGTCCACCAGGCGGCGTAGTTCGGCATCGACGATGAAACTCTTCCAATCCAGCGTGTCGATCGCCGCGCCCTGGCGCTGGGCGGCGGCGCCGCTCCAGCTGTCGGCCACCGGCGCGGCGGGACGTTCGTAGGTCGGCGCCATGGAGCAGGCGCCGAGGGTCAGGGCGATCAGCAGCGCCGATACGCCGAAAGCAGGTTTGCGCATCTCGTTCACTCCCCGGCCGAAGCGGCCTGTTCGATGGGTGCCGGCTTGCTGCGCAGCAGCGACAGCAGCCAGACGAAACAGATAGGTACGAACAGCACGCCGAGGAAGGTGGCGCTGAGCATCCCGCCGATCACTCCGGTGCCGATGGCACGCTGGCTCGCCGCGCCGGCACCGCTGGCCAGGGCCAGGGGTATCACGCCGAGGATGAACGCCATGGAAGTCATGATGATCGGCCGGAAGCGCAGGCGCGCGGCCTCGATGGCGGCGTCGCGCAGGCTATGCCCCTGCTCCCAGAGTTCCTTGGCGAACTCGACGATGAGGATCGCGTTCTTCGCCGAAAGACCGATGATGGTGATCAGGCCGACCTTGAAATACACGTCGTTGGACATACCGCTGACCATCACCGCGAGCACCGCGCCGATGGCGCCGATCGGCACGATCAGCATCACCGACAGCGGGATCGACCAGCTCTCGTAGAGCGCCACCAGCAACAGGAACACCACCAGGATGGCGAGGGCGAACAGGCTGGTGGCCTGCCCGGCGGAGACCTTCTCCTGATAGGACAGGCCGGTCCACTCGTAGCCGATGCCGGCCGGCAGCTGCGCGGCCAGGCGCTCCATTTCCGCCATGGCTTCGCCGGTACTGAAGCCGGGCGCGGCGTCACCGACGATGCGGATCGACGGGTAGCCGTTATAGCGCACCAATTGCACCGGTCCCTCTTCCCATTTCACGCTGACGAAGGCGCTGAGCGGTACCAGGTTGCCAGCAGCGTTAGGCACGTATAGCTCGAGCACGCTTTCCGGGGTCATCCGGTTGCCCTGTTCGGCCTGGATCACCACCCGCTGTTGGCGCCCCGCATTGGTGAAGTCGTTGATCACCTCCGAGCCGAAGGCAGCGGACAGCGTGCCGCTGATGGTCTCGAAGCTCACCCCCAGGGCGCGGGCCTTCTCCCGGTCGATCAACAGGCGCAGTTGCGGCGCTTCGGCCAGTCCTTCCATCATCGCGTAAAGGAATTTCGGGTTGGTCTGGATCTCGCCAAGAAGAGTATCGCGAGCCTGCAGCAGCGCTTCGCGGCCGACCCCGCTACGGTCCATCAGGCGCAATGCGAAGCCGCCGGAGTTACCCAGACCGTTGATCGGTGGCGGCGACACGGCCATGACCGTGCCATCGTCGGGCAGCGCGAAATGCTCGTTCAGCGCGGCGATCTCGGCGGCGGCCGACTGCTCGGCGCCTCGCTCGGACCAGTCCTTGAAGGTCGGGAAGGCCAGCGCGGCATTGTCGCCCTGGCCGGAGAAGCTGAAGCCCGAGATCAGGAACACCGAAGCCACCGCCTCGCGGGACTTGAGGAAGCGCTCGAGCTCCTCGCCGGTGGCATCGGTGCGCACGCGCGAAGCGCCAGGCGGCAGTTGCACGTCGACCACCATGTAGCCGAGGTCTTCCGCCGGCACGAAGGCTTCCGGCAGGCGCAGGTAGAAGTAGCCGAGCATGGCCACCAGGCCGGCGTACACCAGCATGAAGCGTCCGGCGCGCGCCACCAGCTTCGAGTTGAGCAGCGAATAGCGCTCGGTGACGCGGGCGAAGCCACGGTTGAAGGCGCCGAAGAAGCCGCGCTTCTCGTGGTGCCCTTCGGGAATGGGCTTGAGCAGCGTGGCGCACAGCGCCGGGGTGAAGGTCAGGGCGAGGAAGCCGGAGAACAAGATCGAGACCGCCAGCGACACCGAGAACTGCTGGTAGATCACCCCCACCGAACCGGCCATGAAAGCCAGCGGCAGGAACACCGCCGAGAGCACCAGGGTGATGCCGACGATGGCGCCGGATACCTGCTTCATCGCCTTGACCGTGGCCTCGGCCGGGGAAATCCCCTCCTCCGCCATGATCCGCTCGACGTTCTCCACCACCACGATGGCGTCGTCCACCAGGATGCCGATCGCCAGGACCATGCCGAACATGGTCATCATGTTCACCGAGAACCCCAGCAGGTACATCACCATCAGCGTACCCAGCAGGCACACCGGCACCACGATGGACGGGATCAGGGTGTAGCGGACGTTCTGCAGGAACAGGAACATCACCAGGAACACCAGGACCATCGCTTCGATCAGGGTGTGGATCACCTTCTCGATGGCCACGTCGACGAAGCGCGAGGTGTCGTAGGGCACGCTGTACTGCATGTCCTCGGGGAAGAACGCCGACAGTTCGGCGAGACGCTGTTTCACCAGGGTAGCGGTCTGGATCGCGTTGGCCCCGGGCGACAGCTGGATCGCCCCGCCCACGGTGGGCGTGCCGTTCAGTCGCGAGGAAATGTTGTAGCTCTCCTTGCCGAGTTCCAGGCGCGCGACATCGGCGAGCCGGACCAGCGAGCCGTCCTCGTTGGCGCGCAGCACTACCTGGCCGAACTCCTGCGGATCGTCCAGGGTGCCCTTCACCGCCAGGGTCGCCGTCAGCTCCTGCGCGGAACTGCCCGGTGCGCTGCCGAAGGCGCCGGCCGGCACCTGCACGTTCTGCCCGCGGATGGCATTGCTCACGTCGTCGATGGAGAGGCCGAAGCCCACCAGCTTCTGCGGATCGATCCAGACCCGCATGGCCGCCTCGGAAGAGAAGAATTGCAGCTTGCCGACGCCCGGCAGGCGCCGCAGCTCGTTGTTGATATTGCGCGCGGCGTAGTCGCCGAGGGCGGTGGTGTCGCTGCGCTGAGCGCCTTCCTTGTAGCTGAGCGCATAGATCAGCAGGAAACCGGCGCTGGTCTGCTCGACCTGCAGGCCCTGGGTCAGCACCGCCTGCGGCATGCGCGCCTCGGCTTTCTTCAGGCGGTTCTGCACGTCCACCTGGGCCAGGTCCGGATCGGTGCCCGGCTCGAAGGTGACGACGATCTCGGCGGTGCCGTTGGAGTTGTTGGTCGACTCGAAGTAGAGCAGGCCCTTGGCGCCGTTCAGCGACTCCTCGAGCACACTGGTGACGGAGTCCACCAGCACCTTCGCCGAGGCGCCGGGATAGGTGGCGGTGATGGTGATCTGTGGCGGCGCGACATTGGGGTACTGCGCTACCGGCAATTTGGAAATGACCAGCAGGCCGGCCAGGGAGATGAACAGGGCCACCACCCAGGCGAAGTTCGGCCGCTTGATGAAGAATTCGGACATCGGAAAATCCTCGGGGCGAACCCGCCCTTACTGTTGCGGCGCAGGTGACTGGGCTTGCGCCTGGGCACCATCCGGCTTCGGCACGATCTTCACCCCCGGCTGCACCGCAGCCAGGCCGCCGACTATGACCCGGTCACCCGGCTCCAGGCCCTCGGTGATCTGCCAGCGCGAACCCTGCATGACGCCGGTACCGACGCTGCGCGCCTCGGCGCGCTCGTCGGCGCCCACCACCATCACCTGGGCGCTGCCGTCGCTGGAGCGGTGCACGGCCCGTTGCGGCACCAGGATCGCCTGGTTGTCGATGCCCTGGGGCGTACGTACGCGCACGTACATGCCCGGCAGCAGGACCCCGTCGGGGTTGGCGAACTTGCCGCGCAGGGCGATCTGGCCGGTGCCGCGATCCACCGCCACGTCGGCGAACTGCAACGCGCCCTGGCGCTCGTAGGGCGTCCCTTCGACGCGCAGGGTCAGCGCCTGGCTGTCGCCGGCGGCCAAGGTGCCTTTCTTCAGGGCGTCGCGCAGGCGCAGGGCCTCGGCCGCGGTCTGGGTGAAATCCGCATAGATCGGATCGAGCTGCTGGATACGCGCCATCAGCGTCGCCTCGCCCTGCCCGACCAGCGCGCCCTCGGTCACCAGCGCGCGGCCGATGCGCCCGGAGATCGGCGCAGTGACCGAGGCGTAGCCGAGGTTCAGGCGCGCGGTCTCCAGGTCGGCCTGGGCCGAGCGGGTCGCCGCCTCGGCGCTGCGCAGGTCGGCGGTGGCGGTATCGAAGTCCTGCTGGCTGACCGCCTGGATCTTCACCAGCGGCTCGTAGCGACGCACCCGCGCCTGCGCCTCGAACAGCACCGCGCGGTTCCGCGCCAGCTCACCTTCGGCGCGCGACACCGCAGCCTTCAGCGGTGCCGGATCGATCTGGAACAGCAGGTCGCCAGCCTTGACGTCGGCGCCCTCCTCGAAGCGCTTCCGCACGACGATGCCGGCCACCCGCGCGCGCACCTCGGCGACCCGCACCGGTTCGATCCGCCCAGGCAGTTCCGAACTCAGCGCCAGGGGCTCGGCCTGCACCGTCAGGACCTCCACCGGCAACACCATTTCGGCGGCCTCCTGTCGCTCTTCCGCCGGCCCACAACCCGCCAACGCGATGGCCATAGCCAACGCCCCGATCCTTCCTATTGCACGCAAATCAGCCATGACACACCCGACCGTTGATTGAAAACGGATCGAATGGTACTTTTTCGAGCTAATTGAGTCAATATTGTCTCAAATGATCTTTTGACAGCTAATTCCTTTGGACGCGAGGCCAGTTTTCTGCACAATGCGCACAATCAGAAAAACCAACCGGGACCCATCGATGACCCTGATTTCCCATGACGAGCGACTCATCAAGGCGCTGGCAGTCGCTATCGTCGACCGCCCGCGAGCGACGCTGAAGGAACTGGCCGAGGCGGCCGGCGTAAGCAAGGCCACCCTGCACCGCTTCTGCGGCACGCGGGACAACCTGGTGCAGATGCTCGAGGACCACGGAGAGACCGTACTGAACCAGATCATCCAGGCCTGCGACCTGGAGCATGCCGAGCCTCTGGAGGCGTTGCAGCGCCTGATCAAGGAACACCTCACCCACCGCGAGCTGCTGGTATTCCTGGTATTCCAGTACCGCCCGGACTTCCTCGACCCGCACGGCGAAGGCGCACGCTGGCAGTCCTACCTGGAAGCGCTGGACGCCTTCTTCCTGCGCGGACAGCAGAAAGGCGTGTTTCGCATCGACATCACGGCGGCCGTGTTCACCGAACTGTTCATCACCCTGGTCTACGGCATGGTCGATGCGGAACGTCGCGGACGGGCGGCCAGCTCCAATTCCGCGCATACCCTGGAGCAGATGTTCCTCCATGGCGCCTCCAATCCGGCTCGCTCCTGACCCTCGCGCCCGCGGCGGCGCCCCTCTCGTCGCCGCATGGCACGGACCGATCCGCGTGCCGTCGACTTCGGCCGCCCGGAGGCCTGCTCGACACTCGGGAAGATCAGTCGTCACCGGTCCTGCGACAAAGTGCCTCGACAGCCGGAAAGGACCGTGACGCTCGTCGGCGATACTGGCACTTGGCCTTGCTTCCGGGCATCCTAACTGTCTACCGAATCACACCTCCCCCAGGAATTCCGGTCAGTGTCGACCCCCTCGCTAACCCCGTCGCCGCCTCCCGCCGGCGACCCACTGACCGTACCCGACCGACCGGCAGCCAAGGCTGGCCTGCTGTTGCTGGTCCTGTTGATGCTCGGCCTGCTGCTCTGGCAGATGAGCCAGGAGCTGCGCCAGCAGGAACGCTTCGAACACGAGCGAGCCGCGGCCCAGCTCGATCGTCTCAACGACCGCCTGTCCCTGACCCTCGAACTCAAGGCGCGCACCGCCCTCGCCCTGCTCCCGGGCGTGCCCCCCAGCGAGCGTGGCGAGATCCAGGGCAGGCTGTTGCCGCGCATCAGCGATGCGCTGCCGCAGGTGCGCCAGTTGCAATGGGTGGACAGCGCCCCGCAGACGGACAGCCCGTCGCCGGAAAGGACGCTGCCCGAGCAGTTGCGCCAGCACGCCGGCTCCGGCCTCTACCACTATTGCCTCGACCCGCGCGACGGCGAATCCCTCTACCTGACCCTGCGCGAACCCGGCAGCCGCCGCGACAGTGGCTTCTGGCTGTTGCACCTGGCCAGCGACAGCCTCGCCCAGTGGAGTCCCGACCTGCCCACCGGCAACCTGCTCTGGCGCCTGGAAGACCAATACGCCGGGCGGGTGCTCTGGCATACCCCGGGGAGCACGGCGCTGCTCGACGACATGCAGACCCTCGGCGTGGAACCGCTGCGCAACAGCGACTGGCAGCTTCGCGGGCTCTACGACAGCACGCGAGTGCGGCTCGGCCTGCTGCCGGGAATCGGCGGCGAGCTGGCGATCTTCCTCCTGCTGGTCGGCGTCACCGTGTACATGCTGCTGCGCCTGCACCGCGAGCAACAGGGCCTGCGCGCCATGACCCTGGCCTCGCAGCGCAGCCTGCGCCAGGCGGCCACGGCACTGGCGGCGATCGACGAGCGGGTGCTGGTGACCCGCGCCGACGGCCGCCTCAGCTACCTCAATCCACAGGCCGAACGCCTCTTCGGCATCAGTTCGGCCCAGGCCCGCCAGCATCATCTGCTGGGCCTGCTGCCGGACCTCGAGCCAGGCTGGCTGACGGACGCCGGTGGCGACGGCGAGACCCGTAGCGAGCTGCTGCCGCTGCGGGTGCGCGGCGAGCCGCGGACGTTCACCCTCAGCCGCCATCCGCTGGCCAGCTATCCGGCGCTCGCCGACCAGGCCTGGACCCTCCGCGAGCAGATACTCCAGGGCGGGCAGGTCTGGGTGTTGCGCGACGTCACCGAGGAACAGCACGCCCTCGGCGTCCTGGAGGAAACCCGGCGGCGCTACCAGGACATCTTCGAAGGGGTCGGCGTGGCCCTCTGCGTGCTCGACCTCTCCGCCCTGCGCCAGGCTCTGGTGGAGCAAGGCCTGGACAGCTGCGCCGCACTGCGCGCCTGGCTCGCCGGCGAACCCGGGCGGCAGCAGGCGCTGCTGGAGCGGATCCGCATCACCGAGATCAACGATGTCAGTCGCCGCCTGCTGCAGATCGATTCCACCGAACAGGCCTGGCAGCGCTTGCTCGACCACGGCCCGCTACAACCGGACAGCCTGCGCCTGCAGGTGATCGAGGCGCTCATCGAGCGCCGGCCGGTACTCGAACTGGAAGCCACGCTGCGCTGCGGCAAGAGCACGCCGCGGCACCTGTGGTTGCAACTGCGCCTGCCGGAAAACCCCGGCGAATGGCATGCGGTGACCCTCAGCCTGTCCGACGTCACCAGTCGCAAGGAAGTCGAACTGTCGCTGATCGAGCGCGAGAAGTTCTGGTCGGACGCGGTCCAGGCGGTGCCCGATACGCTCTACATCCACGACCTGCACGCGCGCCGGGTGATCTTCAGCAACCATCACCTGGGCCAGCAGTTGGGCTACAACCAGGAAGAACTGGCGCGGATGGGCGAGAACTTCTGGGAAACCCTGCTGCACCCCGACGACCAGGAATACTACTGGCGCATCCGCAACCTGCAGCACGTGGTCGGCGACGGCCTGCTGCTCGACAGCCAGTTGCGCTGGCGCCACCGCGACGGCCGCTGGCACTGGTTCGACATCCGCGAGCAGGCCTTCAGCCGCGACCGCAGCGGTCGCGTGGCGCGCCTGATCGGCGTGGCCAAGGACATCACCTTCACCGTCGAGGCGAACAACGCGCTGCGCGAGAACGGCCGACGCTACCGCATGCTGGCGGAAAACATCAGCGACGTGATCTTCTCCACCGACGCCGAACTCAACGCCAGCTACGTCAGCCCCTCGGTACAGCACGTGTTCGGCTACAGCCCGGAATGGGCGCTGCTCAACGGCCTCCATCAGACCGCCACCAACCCGCGCCAGCTCGGCCGCCTGAACGGCCTGCTGCGCCGCGTGCGGCACGCCATCGGCGACCGCCAGAAGCTCGCCGAGCTGCGGGAAAACCCTGGCCAGCATCTGTTCGCCCTCGACTGCCTGCGCGCCGACGGACGCAAGATTCCCATCGAACTGCGGATCGTCCTGATGTGGGACGAGCACGACCGCTTCGAAGGCCTGCTCGGCATCGCCCGCGACATCAGCCAGCAGCGCCGCGCCGAACGCGAGCTGCGGATGGCGGCGACGGTATTCGAACACTCCACGGCGGCGATCATGGTCACCGACCCGGCCGGCTACATCGTCCAGGTCAACGATTCCTTCTCGCGCCTGACCGGCTACAGCCCGGCCGATGTGCTCGACCAGCAGCCGCGCCTGCTCACCGCCGACCGCCAGGAAGCCAACCAGCTCAAGCACGTGCTCGCCAGCCTGCAGCACAGCGGCAGCTGGGAAGGCGAGATCCTGCAGAAGCGCAAGACCGGCGAGCTCTATCCATCCTGGGTCGGCATCACCGCGGTGCGCGACGAGGAAGGCGACCTGGTCAGCTTCGTCTGCTTCTTCAGCGACATCAGCGAGCGCAAGGCCAGCGAGCGGCGCATCCACCGCCTGGCCTACTACGACGCCCTCACCCACCTGCCCAACCGCACGCTGTTCCAGGACCGTCTGCATACCGCCCTGCAACAGGCCGAGCGCAACGGCCAGTGGGTGGTGCTGATGTTCCTCGACCTCGACCGCTTCAAGCCGATCAACGACTCCCTCGGCCACGCCGCCGGCGACCGCATGCTGCAGGAAGTGGCGACCCGCCTGAGCGCCTGCGTCAGCCAGGACGATACCGTGGCGCGCATGGGCGGCGACGAATTCACCCTGCTGCTGCCTTCCCAGGGCGACCGCGAGATCGCCCTGAAACGGGCGATCCAGGTCGCCGAGCTGATCCTCGGCCGTCTGGCCCGGCCGTTCACCCTGGAAGGCCGTGAATTCTTCGTCACCGCCAGCATCGGCGTGGCCTTGTCGCCCCAGGACGGCGCCGAACTGAGCCTGCTGATGAAGAACGCCGACACGGCGATGTACCACGCCAAGGAGATGGGCAAGAACAACTTCCAGTTCTACCAGGCCGAGATGAACGCCCGCGCCCTGGAGCGCCTGGAACTGGAAAGCGACCTGCGCCGCGCCCTTGAACTGGGCGAGTTCGTCCTCCACTACCAGCCGCAGTTCACCGGCGACGGCCGCCGCCTGACCGGCGCCGAGGCCCTGCTGCGCTGGCAGCATCCGCGCCGCGGACTGGTTCCGCCGAGCGAGTTCATTCCGGTGCTGGAGGAGATCGGCCTGGTGGCCCAGGTCGGCGACTGGCTGCTGGCGGAAGCCTGCAAGCAGTTGCGCAGCTGGCACAAGGCCAAGGTGCGGGTGCCAAAGGTCTCGGTGAACCTCTCGGCACGGCAGTTCGCCGATGGCCAGTTGGGCGAGCGGATCGCCGCGATCCTCTACGAGACAGGCATCCCGCCGGCATGCCTGGAGCTGGAACTGACCGAAAGCATCCTGATGAGCGACGTCGCCGAGGCCATGCAGATCCTCTCCGGGCTCAAGCGCCTCGGCCTGGCCATCGCGGTGGACGACTTCGGCACCGGCTACTCCTCGCTGAACTACCTCAAGCAGTTCCCCATCGACGTGCTGAAGATCGACCGCAGCTTCGTCGACGGCCTGCCCCACGGCGAACAGGACGCACAGATCGCCCGGGCGATCATTGCCATGGCCCACAGCCTGAACCTGATGGTGATCGCCGAGGGCGTGGAGAGCCAGGCCCAGCTGGACTTCCTTCGCGAGCACGGCTGCGACGAGGTGCAAGGCTACCTGTTCGGCCGGCCGATGCCCGCCGAGCAGTTCGGCATGCTCTACGCCAGCGACGTGCTGTTCATGTTCAACGAGGGCTGAGCCGCCGTGCGGCGCGCTTGAGCGCCGCTTGTCCGCGACATGATGGCCTTTCATGTGCCAGCACCCGCCGCATGGGTTAGAATGCGCGCCTTTTCCCAGCACCGATCCTTATGAGGACCGCCATGTTCAGCCGTGATTTGACCCTCGCCCGCTACGATGCCGAACTCTTTGCCGCGATGGAGCAGGAAGCCCAGCGCCAGGAAGAGCACATCGAGCTGATCGCCTCCGAGAACTACACCAGCCCGGCGGTGATGGAAGCCCAGGGTTCGGTGCTGACCAACAAGTACGCCGAAGGTTATCCGCACAAGCGCTACTACGGCGGCTGCGAGTACGTCGATATCGTCGAGCAACTGGCCATCGACCGCGCCAAGCAACTGTTCGGCGCCGATTACGCCAACGTCCAGCCGCACGCCGGCTCCCAGGCCAACGCCGCGGTCTACCTGGCCCTGCTGTCGGCCGGCGACACCATCCTCGGCATGAGCCTGGCCCATGGCGGCCACCTGACCCACGGCGCCAGCGTCTCCTCCTCCGGCAAGCTGTACAACGCCGTGCAGTACGGCATCGACGCCAATGGCCTGATCGACTACGACGAAGTCGAGCGCCTGGCCGTGGAGCATAAGCCGAAGATGATCGTCGCCGGCTTCTCCGCCTATTCCCAGGTCCTCGATTTCGCCCGCTTCCGCGCCATCGCCGACAAGGTCGGCGCCTACCTGTTCGTCGACATGGCCCACGTCGCCGGCCTGGTCGCCGCTGGCGTCTACCCGAACCCGGTGCCGTTCGCCGACGTGGTCACCACCACCACCCACAAGA
>NZ_KV800318.1:74281-76318 GCF_001810205.1 Pseudomonas sp. HMSC076A11
CCAACGAGGAGATCGAGAAGAAGCTCAACTCCGCAGTATTCCCCGGCGCCCAGGGCGGTCCGCTGGAGCACGTGATCGCGGCCAAGGCGGTGTGCTTCAAGGAAGCCCTGCAGCCGGAGTTCAAGACCTACCAGCAGCAGGTCCTGAAGAACGCCCAGAGCATGGCCCAGGTCTTCCTCGACCGCGGTTTCGACGTGGTTTCCGGCGGCACCCAGAACCACCTGTTCCTGCTCTCCCTGATCAAGCAGGACATCACCGGCAAAGACGCCGACGCCGCCCTCGGCCGCGCGTTCATCACCGTGAACAAGAACTCGGTCCCGAACGACCCGCGCTCGCCGTTCGTCACCTCCGGCCTGCGCATCGGTACCCCGGCCGTGACCACCCGCGGCTTCAAGGAAGCCGAGTGCCGCGAGCTGGCCGGCTGGATCTGCGACATCCTCGAGAACATGGGCGACGAGTCCGTGGTCGACGGCGTACGCGAGAAGGTCAAGGCGATCTGCGCCAAGTTCCCGGTCTACGGCAACTAAGCGACAAGGCAAGACGAAAGAGCCCGGCAAATGCCGGGCTTTTTCATTTCCTCCGAGGGAGGAGGCGCCGGGTAGCGTTATCGCCGGTCCTCGACATGGATCACCGCCAAGGCCTCGGCATCCTCGCCCCGCCGGGAGCGGCCGTGCATGCCGACGAGCAGCTCGCCGGCGTCCTCCTCCAGTTCCTCGCGAGGGACGAAGGTAAGGATGTCCGGGTGATGCCCGGTCACCACCCAGCCGCGGCCGTTGTCCAGGGTGATCACACCGAAGTCGCCCGCCGGCGTGCCGACCTGTACCGCTCCCCACTCGGCCAGCAATGCCCGCGCCTGGGCCGCGAGGTCCGGCTCCGGCTGCGTGAGGATCACGCAAGTGCCCTGGGCGAACAGCACCCAGGATTTGTCCGCGCCACGGATGCAGTCCCGTCAGGCGCCGATCAATGCGTCCCTGTCCATTTCCACGCTCCTTTGGCGTCGATGCGCCTCAGCGGCCTTCGACGATGCGTTCGAAGCCCTCGCGGATACTGTCCTCCGGCAGGTTGTCGCCGATGAACACGATCACGCTCTCGCGCGCCTCGTCGTCCCGCCACTCGCTATCCCAGTCGAAGCCGTAGAGTCGCAGCACGCCCTGGAACACCAGGCGACGCGGCTCGTCGGCGATGTTCAGCACGCCCTTGTAGCGCAGCAGGGAATTGCCATGCCACTGCAACAGGTCGTCCATGAACTCGCTCAGCCTTTCGAGATCGAGCGGCGTGTCGCTGCGCAGTACCAGGGGGCCGATGCGATCGCGGCTGTCCTTGGCTGCCACCGCTCGCAGCGGGCGCAGGCCGATGCCAGGACCGAGGTCGGCGTTGAGGTTGAAGCCACGTACGTCGAGCAGGTGCGCCAGGTCGATGCGGCCGTGCTCGACCACATGCACCAGCGCCCTCCGGTTGATCCGTTGCAGGCGCTGGCCCAGGGCCTCGAAGGTGGCGGCGTCGACCAGGTCGGTCTTGCTCACCAGGATGCGGTCGGCAAAGCCGACCTGGGCCTGGGCGATGGTTTCCTGCAGGTGACGCTCGGCGTTGGCGGCGTCCACCAGGGTGATGATGCCGTCCAGCACGTAGCGCTGGCAGAGTTCCTCGTCGGCGAAGAAGGTCTGCGCCACCGGCGCCGGATCGGCCAGGCCGGTGCACTCGATCACCAGGCGGTCGAAGTCGATCTCGCCGTTGTCGCGGCGCTCCAGCAGGAGGAACAGGGCCTTTTCCAGGTCGGTGTTGATCGAGCAGCAGACGCAGCCGTTGGACAGCGTCATCACCTGCACCGGCTCGACGCCGAGCAACTGGCCGTCGATCGGCGTCTCGCTGTACTCGTTCTCGATCACCGCGATCTTCATGCCGTGCTCGGCCTGTAGCAGGTACTTGAGCAGGGTGGTCTTGCCGGCGCCGAGGAAGCCGGTGAGCACGGTAACGGGGATCGGGGCGTGGTTGTCGTTGGCTACTTCGGACATGCGCAACTTCCAGAAAAGACGCGGG
>NZ_KV800318.1:76418-100129 GCF_001810205.1 Pseudomonas sp. HMSC076A11
ATGCGCAACTTCCAGAAAAGACGCGGGCCACGTCAGACGTGGCCCGCGGAAGGATGGGGATTCAGCAGCAGCGGATCGGCCGACCCTTGCCGCCACCGTAGCGCGCCTCCTGGCGCTCGCGGAAGAACTCCTCGTAGGTCATCACCGGCTTGTCCGGGTGCTTGTTGCGCATGTGCTCGACATAGGTGTCGTAGTCGGGCATGCCGACCAGCATCCGGGCGGCCTGGCCCAGGTATTTGCCCATGCGGCTGAGGTCGTTGAACATGGCGAGTTCCTCGTTAAGGCTCCCCGGCGAACCGGGGAGCGCGGCCGGTCAGGCGTCGGGAATGGGCTCGAACGGGGTTTCCTTGTCGGTCCGCTCGCTCTTGCCCCAGGCCGCGATGCCGACCTTGATGGCGTAGAACAGTACGCTGAACACCACCAGCAGGAACAGCACGGTCAGACCGGCGTTGATGTAGGCGTTCAGCACCACGTGCTGCATCTGGCCGATATCCTTGGCCGGCGCCAGCACCTGGCCAGCATCCAGCGCGGTGGCGTACTTCTCGCCAAGGGCGACGAAGCCGACCGCCGGGTTGCTGTCGAAGATCTTGATCAGGCCCGCGGTGGTGGTGCAGATCAGCAGCCAGGCCGCCGGCAGGATGGTGACCCAGACATACTGCTGGCGCTTCATCTTGATCAGGACCACGGTGGCGAGCATCAGCGCGATGCCGGCGAGCATCTGGTTGGAAATGCCGAACAGCGGCCACAGGGTATTGATCCCGCCCAGCGGGTCGACCACGCCCTGGTACAGCAACCAGCCCCACAGCGCCACGCAGCCGCCGGTGCCGATGATGTTGGCGGTCCACGACTCGGTCTTCTTCAGCGCCGGCACGAAGTTGCCCAGCAGGTCCTGCAGCATGAAGCGCCCGGCACGGGTGCCGGCGTCCACCGCGGTGAGGATGAACAAGGCCTCGAAGAGGATCGCGAAGTGGTACCAGAAGGCCATGGTGTTCTCGCCCGGCAGCACCTGGTGGAGGATGTGCGCGATCCCCACCGCCAGGGTCGGCGCGCCGCCGGCACGGGCCAGGATGGTGGTCTCGCCGATGTCCTGGGCGGTCTGGGTGAGTTGCTCCGGCGTGATGGCGAAGCCCCAACTGCTGACGGTCGCAGCCACCGCGTTGACGTCGGCGCCGACCACCGCCGGCGGGCTGTTCATGGCGAAGTAGATGCCCGGCTCGATCACCGAGGCGGCGACCATCGCCATGATCGCCACGAAGGACTCCATCAGCATGCCGCCGTAGCCGATGTAGCGGGCGTCGGGCTCGCGGTTGAGCAGCTTCGGCGTGGTCCCCGAGGAGATCAGCGCGTGGAAGCCGGACACCGCGCCGCAGGCGATGGTGATGAACAGGAACGGGAACAGGCTGCCTTTCCAGACCGGGCCGGTGCCGTCGGTGAACTGGGTCAGGGCCGGCATCTTCAGTTCCGGCATGACGATCAGGATGCCGATCGCCAGGCCGATGATGGTGCCGATCTTGAGGAAGGTCGACAGGTAGTCGCGCGGCGCCAGCAGCAGCCACACCGGCAGTACCGAGGCGACGGCGCCGTAGCCGATCAGCATCCAGGTGATCTGGATTCCACTGAAGGTGAAATGCGGCGCCCATTCCGGACTGGCCGCGACCTGCCCGCCGAGCCAGATCGAACCGAGCAGGAGGAACACCCCGATGATCGAGATCTCGCCGATCCGGCCGGGGCGGATGAAGCGCATGTAGACGCCCATGAACAGCGCGATGGGAATGGTCGCGAGGACGGTGAACATGCCCCAGGGGCTGTCGGCCAGAGCCTTCACCACGATCAGCGCGAGCACCGCGAGGATGATGATCATGATCAGGAAGGCGCCGAACAGCGCGATGGTCCCGGCCACCTGGCCCATTTCCTCGCGCACCAGCTCGCCCAGCGAACGGCCGTTGCGGCGGCTGGAGATGAACAGGACCATGAAGTCCTGCACCGCGCCGGCGAGGACTACGCCGGCGATCAGCCAGAGGGTGCCGGGCAGGTAGCCCATCTGCGCGGCAAGGACCGGACCGACCAGCGGACCGGCGCCGGCGATGGCGGCGAAGTGGTGGCCGAAGAGGATGTGCTTGTTGGTCGGGACGTAGTCCAGGCCATCGTTGTTGAGTACCGCGGGAGTGGCGCGATTGGGGTCCAGTTGCATCACCTTGCTGGCGATGAACAGGCTGTAGTAACGGTAGGCGACCAGGTAGATGGCCACCGCCGCCACCACGATCCACAAGGCGTTGATCGCTTCGCCACGACGCAGGGCGACGACGCCCAGGGCCGCGGCGCCCACGATCGCCACCACCAGCCAGGCGAGGTGACGTAGCAGGCTATTGTTATTGTTCATAGTGTTTGGCTTCCGACAGATGGAGGGCGCAGTTCTGCAGCGAAAATTCTAGCCGCGAACCGACCAGGGGTCATACGACCTTAGTCTAGAGCGGTTACCGCGCGATGGCGGTAGGCGCAATGTCGCAGGAATCCGCCGGAAAAGTCCATGGCCGACAAGGGCCGGCCAGGCGAAAACGCTTCGGCGCGACCTTGCCCTCTCCGTAGGAAGCGCCCTGGGAAAACGCCGCATGCCCAAGCCGTTCGTCTGCCGTGGCAACGAAGGCGGCAACCTCCGGCGGGCAGGCCGCGCACACGAAAAAGCCCGCCGTAGCGGGCTCTTTCCTGGGCCTGAGGTCTCAGGCCGGTTGCTTGGCGTAGCGCGCCAGGGTGCCGTCGCGACTCATCACCGCCAGGGTGTTGCTCAGGACCTGTTCGCCCGTCGCATCCTTGCTCGCGAAGATCTCGCCGAAATGCTGCTGGGTGACCTGGGCGAAGTGCGCCCGGTCCTTGGCTTCCACGCCGAGCAGCACGGCATAGGCGTCGAGCGCTTCGCCCTGGCCCTTGGCCATGTCCTCGGCGATGTTGTCGAGCATCCCGTTCATGGCGAAGATCGAGCGGCCGCCGTAGCCCAGGCGTGCATTGGTGTTGCAACCGTTGGTCCCGGAGGTCATGCCGAAGGTGGCGTTGCCCGAGGTACCGTTGGTGGTGGTGGCCAGCAGGTGCGGGAACAGGCCGCGCTGGCCCTCGAACACCATGTTGCCCCAACCACAGCCATTACCGCCTGCCGCGTCGGCGTGTGCCGTCATGCTGCCCAGGCTCAGCAGCCCCAGAACCAACCCCTTGCTCAAAAGTCGCTTGTCCATGTCTGCGCTCCGCAGTTGTATTTTGGAGAAAAACGCTTTAGCAGCTTTGGCGAGACTTGACGAACTGTCAAACTCGGACACATGCCGCCGATCCAGCCGCACAGGCGGGGACGGACGGCACCGCCGATCGAATTCCGCCACTTCCCCGCCGGCATGGCTTGGCTATAGTGGTATCTAGCAGCGCGCACCGAGGGATCGCGACATGAGTGACCAGCACGACGAACGTCGACGTTTCCACCGGATCGCCTTCGACGCCGACAGCGAGATCCTCCAGGGCGAACGGCGCTGGGAGGTCTTGCTCCACGACGTCTCCCTGCACGGCATCCTGGTCGGCCAGCCGCAGGACTGGAACGGCGACCCGCAACGGCCCTTCGAGGCCCGCCTGTACCTGGGCCTGGATGTACTGATCCGCATGGAGATCAGCCTGGCCTGGGCTCGCGACGGCCTGCTCGGCTTCGAATGCCAGCACATCGACCTCGACTCCATCAGCCACCTGCGCCGCCTGGTGGAACTGAACCTGGGCGACGAGGAACTCCTCGAGCGCGAGCTGGCCCTGCTGGTCAGCGCCCACGACGACTGAGGCGGGTCACTCGAAGAGGGCGTCCAGGGCCTGCTCGAGGCGCGTCACGGCGATCACCTGCAATCCCGCCGGCGCCTCCTTCGGCGCGTTGCCGAGGGGTACGATGGCACGCTTGAAACCATGCTTGCCGGCTTCCTTCAGGCGCTCCTGGCCGCTCGGCACCGGACGCACCTCGCCGGACAGCCCGACCTCGCCGAACACCAGCAGGTCGTGCGGCAGCGGGCGGTTGCGCAGGCTGGACATCACCGCCGCCATCAACGCCAGGTCGGAGGCGGTTTCCAGCACCTTGACCCCACCCACCACGTTGAGGAACACGTCCTGGTCGTAGGTCGGGATCCCGCCGTGCCGGTGCAGCACCGCCAGCAGCATCGCCAGGCGGTTCTGGTCGAGGCCCAGGGTCACCCGCCGCGGATTCGCCAGGTGACTGGTGTCGACCAGCGCCTGGACCTCCACCAGCATCGGCCGCGAGCCTTCCCAGGTGGCCATCACCACGCTGCCGGGCACCGCTTCCTGGGCCCGCGTGAGGAAGATCGCCGAAGGGTTGCTCACTTCCTTCAGGCCTTTGTCGGTCATGCCGAACACTCCCAGTTCGTTGACCGCGCCGAAGCGGTTCTTCACCGCCCGCAGCAGGCGCAGGCGGCCGTCTGACTCGCCTTCGAAATACAGTACGGTGTCGACCATGTGTTCGAGCACCCGCGGGCCGGCCAGGGCGCCTTCCTTGGTCACGTGGCCGACCAGGAAGATCGCCGTGCCGCTCTGCTTGGCATAGCGCACCAGCATCGCGGCGCTCTCGCGGACCTGGGCGACGCCGCCCGGCGCCGATTGCAACTGCTCGGTGAAGATGGTCTGGATCGAGTCGATCACCATCACCCGCGGCTGCTCCTGGCGCGCGGTGGCGATGATGGTCTCGATGCTGGTCTCGGTCATCACCTTGAGCTTGTCTTCCGGCAACGACAGGCGCCGCGCGCGCATCGCCACCTGCTGCTGGGATTCCTCGCCGGTGACGTACAGCGCCGGGACGCGGCTGGCCAGGTTGCAAAGGGTCTGCAGGAGAATGGTCGACTTGCCGATGCCGGGATCGCCGCCGATCAGCACCACCGAACCGTCCACCAGGCCGCCGCCGAGAACCCGGTCCAGTTCGGTGGAGCCGGTCGTGAAGCGCGGCATCTCCTCGACGCTGACCTCCACCAGGGTCTTCAGGTTGGCCTGCTGGCCGGCCCAGCCGCCGCGCCCGGAGCCGCTCGGCGCGGCCTCGACGACGGTCTCCACCAGGGTGTTCCAGGCCCCGCAGTCCGCACACTGGCCGGCCCATTTCGGGAAGGTCGCGCCACACTCGGTGCAGCCGTACATGCGCTTGGCCTTGGCCATGGGAACTCCTCTCGCGGGCAAAGCGCAGATGATAGCCGCTGGCTTGATTCCGATCAGCCTCGATCGACCGCGCTTCGCGCGACACTGATGGCCGGACAAGGAGACTTCCATGCGCACACTGCTGTTCCTGCACCTGCTGGGTGCCGCGATCTGGGTCGGCGGCCACCTGGTCCTGGCCCTCGGCATCCTCCCCGGCGCCCTGCGCCGCCGCGATCCCCAGGCGATCCGCGCCTTCGAGCAGGTCTACGAGCGGATCGGCATCCCCGCCCTGCTGCTGCAGGTGGTCAGCGGCCTGTGGCTGGCCAGCCTGTGGCTGCCGTTCGACCACTGGTTCGGCGCCACGTCGGTGGCCCGTGCCCTGCAGCTCAAGCTGCTGCTCCTGGCGGCGACCGCCGCCCTGGGCGTGCATGCGCGCCTGCGCCTGATCCCGAACCTGGACGCCGAGAGCCTGCCGAAGCTGGGCTGGCACATCGCCGCGATCACCCTGGTGGGCCTGGGTTTCGTCGCGGTCGGACAGAGTTTCCGTTTCGGCGGCGCCTTCTGAGCATGCCCACATGAAAAAGGGCGCCGGAGGCGCCCTTTTTCATGCCGTTGTCGTGAATGAATCAATGGCCTTTTCCGTTGGCCTTCCTCAGCCTCTCGGCGATTTCGTCCTTGAGTTGCACCCGTTGCTGCTTCAACCCCTGCAGCGCCAGGTCGTCGAGGGGTTCGCGACCGCCCTCGACCTCATAGATGCGCTTGTCGAGGCTCTCATAGTCCGCCGCCAGGCGAGTGAAGTGGGCGTCGTTGCCATGAAGTTGCTTCAGTTCGGCATGAAAATCCGGAAACTCCCGGGAAAGCGGATGTTGCTCGAGCGGCATGACGGACCTCCTCTGACGTTGTATACGACACCTCCAGACTAGCCCAGCAGGCCTCCTCCGAACATTGCCCCCGATCACCTCGCCGCCGCAGTGCCGTTCAGTTCGCCGCGTCGCAGGCTTTCCACGCTGTTGCCCAGCGCATCGCGGGCGCCAAGGTCGGCACCGCGCGCCGACAGCGCCTGGAGCAGCTCCTCGCGCTCGAACAGCGCCGCGTACATGGCCGCGGTCTGCCCTGCGCCGTTGCGCTGGTCGGGGCTGCATTGCGCGCCGATCAGGCGCCGGGCGATGCGGACCTCGCCCTTGAAGATGGCGCCCATCAGGGCGGTGTTGCCGCGCGCATCCTGGACGCAGGGGTCGGCACCGGCCTCCAGCAATTGTTCCACCGCTCCGCCATGGCCGTGGTAGGCGGCCAGGATCAGCCCGGTATAGCCCTTGGCATCCTGCACATCGAGGTCGAAGCCGGCCTCGACGAACTCCTTCAGCATGGCCTGGTCACCGCGTCGGGCGGCATCGAAGAAGTAGTCGCGCAACCGCGCTTCGACCTCGACCCCATGCACCTCGCCAGCTTGCGCGGCCAGCGCCGCGAGCAGCAAGCCTGCCAGAATCCAACCTCGCATCGTCGTCATCTCCCACCAAACCGATAGAGGAAGGGCGGCCTGGATGGCCGCCCCGGTTGCGATCAATCCTGGAGCTTCGCCGCCAGTTGCCGGACGCGCTGTAGATCGGCCCCGGCCACCTTGGCCAGGCCCGTGCCGTAGTCGCTGTCAGCCTTGTAGAAGTAGGAAAGCATGATGTACTTGCTCTCGTCGTCGGTGATCGCCAACGCCCCGCCGAGACTGGCGATCAGGTCGGCCTGGTCCTTCTTGCCGTAGGAGCGGAACAGCTCGCCGGTCTGCTTGAAGTTCTGCTCGCGCTGGATCTT
The DNA here is from genome assembly GCF_001810205.1 of Pseudomonas sp. HMSC076A11. Taxonomy (NCBI): domain Bacteria; kingdom Pseudomonadati; phylum Pseudomonadota; class Gammaproteobacteria; order Pseudomonadales; family Pseudomonadaceae; genus Pseudomonas; species Pseudomonas sp. HMSC076A11. The sequence continues at coordinate 83,373 of NZ_KV800318.1, forward strand.
CGCCTGCTGGGTGGTGCCGCTCAGCGGGGTCCGCACGTAGCGGGCGCTGGCCTGCTCCTCGCGCGGATCGAGCCGGCTCGGCTGGTAGTTCACCCCGCTGGTACTGTGTCCGGCGTTCAGCGCGCCGTCCTGGTTGACGGTATTGACCTCGCTGCGCGGGCGGTTGACCGGCAGGCCCAGGCCGTTGGCGCCGACCCGGTACATCTGGGTATCGGCGTAGGCGAACAGCCGTCCCTGGAGCAGGCGATCCTCGGAGGGCTCGATGCCCGGCACCAGGTTCGACGGCGCCATGGCGACCTGTTCGGTTTCCTGGAAGAAGTTGTCGACGTTGCGGTTCAGCACCATCTGGCCGATCTTGCGCTCGGGAATACCCGGCCAGATCTTGGTCGCGTCCAGCGGGTCGAAGTCGAATTTCGCCAGGTCCTCGGGCTTGAGCACCTGGATGTACAGGTCCCATTTCGGGAAGTCGCCCTTCCGGATCGCGCTCACCAGGTCATTGGTCATGTGGCTGTAGTCGCGCCCCTGGACTTCAGCCACCTGTTTCGGATCGAGGTTCTTCTGGCCCTGCAGGCTCTTCCAGTGGAACTTCACGTAGTGCACTTCGCCCCTGGCGTTGACCAGCTTGTAGGCATGCACGCTGTTGCCGTCCATTTCCCGGTAGCTGGCCGGGGTGCCCTCGTTGGAATACAGCAGGGTCAGGGTGCGGGTCGCCTCCGGCACGTGGGAGAAGAAATCGAAGCGTCGCGAGTCGTCGTCGAGGTTGCTGCGCGGGTCCGGCTTGAAGGCATGGACCATGTCCGGGAACTTGATCGCATCGCGGATGAAGAAGGTCGGGAAGTTGTTGCCCACCAGGTCCCAATTGCCGTCTGCGGTATAGAACTTGGTGGCGAAACCGCGCGGATCGCGCAGGGTTTCCGGGGAGTGGTTGCCGTGCACCACCGCGGAGAAGCGCACGAATACCGGGGTCTTCTCGCCCTTGCGGAAGACCTTGGCCATGCTCAGGTCGCTGATATCGGCACTGGCGACGAACTCGCCATGGGCGCCGGTGCCGCGGGCATGCACCACGCGTTCGGGAATACGCTCGCGGTCGAAACGTTGCAGCTTCTGCAGCAGTTGCACGTCCTGCAGCAGCACCGAACCGTTGGGCCCGGCGGTCTGCGAGTTCTGGTTGTCGCCCACTGGCGCACCGTTGTCACGGGTCAGGGTCGCGGCCTGCACGGACAGCGACAGGAGGCTGGCGGTCAGGCTTGCCGCCACCAGCAGGCGGCCGGGACGGAAGGCGTTCAGGGAAGGGTTCATGGAAGAGCTCCTAATGGCTTGTCAGGCGTCTTGTTGCGCCCGACCAAGGTAAGGAGCGCCGCCGGCGACGCTAAATTGAAAAACCTCACCGCGCCGATTAGGAATATCAATGCGCCCATGAATCGCAAAAAGAAATAAAAAAGACCGCCAGCCGAAGAAAGCCCGCGCTGGTGCCCCAGGCACTCCCAGTTCGCTCGCCGGTAAACGAGTTCACCTTCGTTATTTGCCTGCGAAGTTAGGTCGGAGAACCTCGCCACTCCAACTTCAACTTCCGGCATCTGCATGGCGCAGTTCCAAGTTGCCGAAGTTGCTTTGTCTTCTTTCTTGGCGAATTCCTGAAAATCGACATGAGTGTAATGTTTTTCCTCTAAACTTCGTTTCTCCCCACAAGACCCGACGCAAACGTATGCCTTGCGAATTTTCGCGTTGCCGGGGGGAACCAAAACACCAATCTTCCAGCCTGAGCAACTTGCCGAAGGCTGCATTAGACTGCCTTTACCTATTAGCGAAATACAGGGAGTGAACCCATGGGTCTTCTGAGTGAATTCAAAGCCTTTGCCGTCAAGGGCAATGTCGTGGATATGGCTGTCGGTATCATCATCGGCGCGGCCTTCGGCAAGATCGTCTCGTCCTTCGTGGGCGATGTGATCATGCCGCCGATCGGACTGCTGATCGGCGGAGTCGACTTCTCCGACCTGGCGATAACGTTGAAGGCCGCCGAAGGCGACGTGCCGGCGGTGGTGCTGGCCTATGGCAAGTTCATTCAGACCGTACTCGACTTCGTCATCGTGGCCTTCGCCATCTTCATGGGGGTCAAGGCGATCAACCGCCTCAAGCGCGAAGAAGCCGTCGCGCCGTCCGAACCGCCAGTGCCGAGTGCCGAGGAAACCCTGCTGACCGAGATCCGCGATCTGCTGAAAGCCCAGCAGAACAAGTCGTGATCGCGTCGGCGGAACAATGAAAAAGGGCCCGAACGGGCCCTTTTTCATTGCCGGACAACACGCCGGGCGGCAGCGTTATCCGCCGCTACTGCGCGGGCACGCACCTACCAGTAGTTCTCCACCGCCACCTGCCCCGGGCGCCGCGTCAGACTGAGGTTCATGCCGCGAGCCTTCAGCACGGCGCGGGTGTCCTCGATCATCTGCGGGTTGCCGCAGAGCATCACCCGCGAATGCTCCGGGGTCAGTTCCAGGTCGGCGGCACGCTCCAGATCGCCGTTCTCGATCAGCGTGGTGATACGTCCGTTCAGGCAACCGGGTACCTGCTCGCGGGTCACCACCGGAATGAACTGCAGCTTGTGGGCATGCTCGGCCAGGTATTCGCGCTCGGCGAGGCCGGCGATCAGCTCGCGGTAGGCCAGCTCCTTGCTCTCACGCACGCTGTAGACCAGCTTGATGCTTTCGAAGCGCTCCCAGACTTCGAAGTCCTGCAGGATCGAGACGAACGGCGCCACACCGGTACCGGTGGCCAGCAGCCAAAGGTCACGACCATCCACGAAGCGGTCGAGGGTGAGGAAGCCGAAGGCCTGGCGATCGACCAGCAACTGGTCGCCCTCGCGCAGGCGGCTGAGTTCGCTGGTGAACTCGCCGTCCGGGACGACGATGGAAAAGAAGTCGAGGAATTCGTCATGAGGCGCCGAAACCATCGAGTAGGCGCGCCAGACGATACTGCCGCTGGGCTTGTACACGCCGAGCCGGGCGAATTGCCCGGCGCGGAACCGGAATCCCGCGTCGCGGCTGGTACGCAGGGTGAACAGGTTGGGAGTCAGAGGCTGCACGTCGAGCAGCGTCTGGCGGGTGAATTTCTCTTCGCTGGCGGTCATGGTCCGCTCCGGATACCGATACTCCCCTAGTGTCCCGCAAAGCACCCGGCAGAAACACCCGCAAGGCTTGTGGCTATCCCCGCTGACGGGAATAGCCAGCGGCCGATCAGCGCTTGCGGTTGACCACCTGGGCCGCGCGCAACACGTCACTACCGATCTGCGCCTCGTAGTTCTTCCACAGCGGCTTCATGGCGTTGCGCCAGGCCTCGTGCTCTTCCGCGCTGAGGCTGACCAGACGGCTCTTGCCGGCGGCCAGCAGGTGCTCGCGCTCCTTCTGGTTCAGCGCTTCGGCTTCCTTGTTCACCACCAGGGTGACCTCGTCGACGATGCTCTCCAGTTCGGTGCGGGTCTGGTAGGGGATGCTGGTCCAGAATGCCGAGCTGGTGATCAGCATGTAGCTGAGCGCACCGTGATTGGTCTCGGTGATGTACGGCTGCACGCTGTCGATCTTCTGTCCGGCGAGGTTCGACCAGGTGTTCTCGGTGCCCTGCACGCTGCCGGCCTGCATGGCCTTGAGGGTCTCGGCGTAGGACAACTGCTTGGCGGTGGCGCCGAGCATGGCGAACTGCGCTTCCAGCACCGACGACGGCTGGATACGGAAGACCAGGCCCTTGGCATCGTCCGGCCGGTGCAGCTCGCGAGTGGCGGAAAGCTGCTTCATGCCGTTGTTCCAGTAGGCCAGGCCATAGATACCGTGCTTGGCCATGGAGCGCAGCAGTTCGCGGCTCTTGTCGCGCTTCTGGAAACGCTTCAGGGCCTCCAGGTCATCGAACAGGAACGGCAGGTCGAACACCTGGAGTTGCTTGGTATAGGGCTCGAACTTGGACAGTGAGGTGGCCAGCATCTGCACCTTGTTGGCGCGCAGGGCCTCGATCTCGTCGGCGTCGCCGAACAGCGTCGAGTTGGGGTAGACCTCGACCTTGACCTTGCCCGGCAGACGCTCCTCGGCAAGCTTCTTGAACAACAGCGCCCCCTTGCCCTTGGGCGTGTCGTCGGAGACCACATGGGAGAACTTGATCACGATCGGGCCGGCGTCCTCGGCATGGGCGACGGCGGAAACGGCGAACAGTGCGGCGAGCGCCACACCGACAAACGGCTTGAACATCGATGTACCTGTGCGATGGCAACGACGAGCCCCGCGACGGCTCGCACGGGTCTCGTTCGGAAAACGGGTTGGGTGACGGTCGCCGCTCGAAGTGGCGAAGGCGCCCGTCCAGGCGCTACCGGGTCATGACAGGCGCTATCGAAGCCCTAGCCCGGTTATTATTGGCGTGCCCGGCTGGATGACTCGTCGGTAAGGAAACGACTAACCAGAGCCGGGTAAAGAATTTTTCGGCATATCCGTGTGCCGCACAAGCTGGAGAACTCCAACCAGCTCTCAGTTTCGACAGATTGTTAATTGACGAGCGGGATTCGCCCCGCCGGGAACCCGATGCCTCTATTCGCCACCCCCTTCGCCCAGCTCGATCTGGTCCGCCAGCCCGAGCAGGACGGCGAGCCCCTCCAGGCGTTCGACGCCGCCGACGAATACCTGCTCAACCAGTTGCACGAACGGGGCGTGACGGCGCAATGCCGGGTGCTGGTCCTCAACGACGCCTTCGGCGCCCTCGCCGCGAGCCTGGCGCCGCACGTCCAGGTCACCAGCAGCGGCGATTCGCACCTGGGCTTCCTCGCCCTGCGCAAGAACCTCGCGCGCAACGGCCTCGACCTGGGTTCGGTGCGCTTCGTCCCGGCCAGCGAAACCGCCTTGGGGCCCTTCGATCACGTGCTGGTCAAGGTGCCGAAGACCCTCGCGTTGCTGGAGGAGCAACTGATCCGCCTGCACGGCCAACTGGCACCGGGCGCGCAGGTCGTCGCCGCGGGGATGGTCAAGCACTTGCCGCGCGCCGCCGGCGACCTGCTGGAACGCTACATCGGCCCGATGCACGCTTCGCTGGCGGTGAAGAAGGCCCGCCTGCTGATCGCCGAGGCAGCGGAGCGCCCGCAACCGCGCTCGCCCTATCCGACCCGCTATCGCCTGGAGCAGCCGCCGCTGACGCTGCTCAACCACGCCAACGTATTCTGCCGAGAAGGTCTCGACATCGGCACCCGCGCCTTCCTCCCGCACCTGCCGCGCAGCCTCGGCGCGCTACGCGCCGCCGACCTGGGCTGCGGCAACGGGGTGCTCGGCATCGCCTACGCGCTGCTCAACCCGCAGGCCGAGCTGACCCTGGTGGATGAGTCGTACATGGCCGTGCAGTCGGCACGGGAAAACTGGCAAGCAGCGCTGGGCGAGCGGCCGGCGACGTTCCGCGCCGACGATGGCCTGGCCGGCCAGGCGGCGGGCTCGCTGGACCTGGTCCTGTGCAACCCGCCGTTCCACCAGCAGCAGGTGGTCGGCGACTTCCTCGCCTGGCGCATGTTTCTCCAGGCTCGCGATGCCCTGGCGGCGGGCGGCGAACTGTGGATCGTCGGCAACCGCCACCTGGGCTACCACGCCAAGCTCAAGCGGCTGTTCCGCGGGGTCGAGCAGGTCGCGGCGAATCCGAAGTTCGTGATCCTGAAAGCGGGAAAATAGTCAGCCGAGCGCCGCCGGGGTGTCCACGTCGCGGAGTACGCCCGGATCGTCGCACGGTACCTCGCGCCAGGCCGGACGATGGGCCAGCAGCACGCGGCGCGCGCCCTGGTCGCCGTCCAGTTGCGCAAGCGCGTCCCAGAAAGCGCGGCCGAACAGCACCGGATGACCGCGCTGGCCGTCGTACAGGGGAAACACGATGGCTTCGGGAGTGGCCATCGCGGCCAGACGCTCGAGGGTATCGGCGGCGATCCAGGGCATGTCGCCGAGCAGGACGGCGATGGCCCGGGCCGGGCTGTTCCTCGCCGCCGCGACGCCGGCGGCCAGGCTGTGGCCCATGCCCGACGAGGCGTCGAGGCTGTGGACAAGCCGCTGTTGCGCCGGCAGGCCCAGGCTCGCCGGGGTGTCTCCGGCACGCACCACCACCCGCACCTCGGCGAACGCCTCACGCGCCCGCGCCACGCTGGCCGCCAGCAGGGTCGTGCCATCAGCCAGGCGCGCCAGGCGCTTGTCGCTGCCGAAACGGCGCCCCTGCCCGGCCGCCAGGACCAGGCACAGCACCTCGTCGGCGGCGACCATCAGAGCCGCTCGCGGGGAATGCCGTTGCGGATGCGGAGAATGTCCGCCAGCACCGCCAGGGCGATTTCCGCCGGCGTCTTGCTACCCAGGTTGAGGCCGATCGGCGCGTGGATCCGCGCCAGTTCGGCATCGCCCAGGCCGCCGATGCGCCGCAGGCGCTCGAAGCGTTTCTCCGAGGTCGCCCGCGATCCCATCACGCCGATATAGAAGGCTTCGGTACGCACCGCCTCGAGCATCGCCAGGTCGTCGATCTTCGGATCGTGGGTCAACGCCACCACCGCCGTATCGGCGTGGCAACCGCCGTCGGCGATGAACAGCGAGGGCAGCTCGCGACGGATCTCGATGCCCTCCAGCACCACGCCGCGCAAGGCTTCTTCGCGCGGGTCGCAGAGGATCACCTCGAAGCCCAGGCCCTTGCCGAACTCGGCGCAGGCATGGGCGACGCTGGAATAGCCGGCCAGCAGCAGGCGCTGGGCAGCGCCGACGCGCAAGCGCACGCACTCGCCGTCGCGTTCAGCCCGAGGGCCGTGGCTGGAATCGTCGCGCAGGCTGCGCGCGCCGCTGCCCAGCTCGACCTCGCGCAGCAGGCGGCGCTGACCAAGCAACGCCGACTCCAGCTCGCGCAGATGGGCCTGGACGTCGCAGTCCGGCGCCAGGTTTTCCACCAGTACGTCGAGGATGCCGCCGCAGGGCAGGCGGATGTTCGAGTTCGGGTCGTCGCCCTCGCCGTAGCGCACGATCACCGCGGGATCGGGGAAACCGCCGGCGGCGACCCGCTCGAGGAAATCATCCTCGACGCAGCCGCCGGACAGCGAGCCGATCCATTCACCGCTGGCGTTCACTGCCAGCAGCGATCCCGGCGCGCGGGGCGCCGAGCCGTAGGTCGTGAGCACGGTACAGAACCACACCCGTTCGCCGCCCACGGACCACTTCAGCGCCTTGCGGACCACCTGTAGATCGAGGTGTTGCACGATTCACTTCACCTTGACGGTATGCGCCGAAGCGCTCTCCATCTTCAATTGCGCGACCTGTTGGGGACCGAGGTCACCGGGCAATCCGCCCCAGGTCTGGCGCAGGTAGTTGAGCAGGTCCGTGAGTTGCTCGTCGTCGAGTTTCCCGGCGAAACCGGGCATCGGTTGCATGCGTTCGAAGCCGGTGAACTGCTGTTCGACGATGCCGTCTTCGATCACTCGCAACAGATTACGCGGGTCTTGCAGGCGCAGGGTAGTGTTGCCGTTCATCGCCACCGCGATATGCGGCTTGCCCTCGCCTTCGCCGCCGTGGCAGCCGGCGCAGACGTTGAGGTACTGCTGGCGACCGCGCTTGCCGCTGTCGTTCAGCTGCGCCTCGGGCAGCGCCTGGACCACCTTGGCCGGCGGCGGCTGGTCGCCGAGCAGGTAGGTGGCCATGGCTGCCAGGTCGCTGTCGTCGAGGTGCTGGGTGCTGTGGTGCACCACCGGGAACATCTCGTTGAACATGCTGCCCTGGGCGCTCATGCCGTGCTTGAGGAAGCTCGCCAGGTCCGGCTGGGTCCAACCGCGCGCGGCAAGGTCGCCGGGCAGCAGGCTGGGCGCCAGGTAGCTGCTGAGCAGGCCGCCGCTCAGGCGCTTGTCCTGCTCCAGGGCGCCGGCCAGGTTGCGCGGGGTATGGCACTCGCCGCAGTGGCCGAGCACCTCGACCATGTACTGCCCGCGCTTCCAGGCCTCGCTGCGCCCTTCCTCCGGCTGCAAACGCACGCTCTTGCCGTAGAGCAGGTTCCAGCCGGCCAGGCCCATGCGCACGTTGAACGGGAAGCTCAGGCTGGTCTGCGGCGCCGGCCGGGCGATCGGCTCCTGGGCCATCAGGTAGGCGTAGATGGCGTCGGCATCCTCGCGCTCGATCAGGTGATAGGAGGTGTAGGGCATCGCCGGATAGAGGTAGGCGCCGTCCTTGCGCTTGCCCTCGGTAAGAGCGGCGAAGAACTCGTCGGCGCTGTAGGCGCCGATGCCGTGTTCCTTGTCCGGGGTGATGTTGGTGCCGTAGATGGTGCCGAACGGCGACTGGATCGGCAGCCCGCCGGCGAACGGCGCGCCGCCCTCGGCGGTATGGCAGGCCATGCAGTCGGCGGCACGGGCGAGGTATTCGCCGCGCTTGACCAGCGCCGCGTCGGCGCCGGCGGCGGAGGCCAGGAACGGCGACAGCGCGGCCAGCGCCAGGGCGAGGCCGGAAAGGGTCCGCTTCATCCTCAAGCCTCCTTGACCAGGCCGAGTTCGTCGAGCACGTCGCGGGTGGCGCTGTAGTAGCGCACGTAGCCGGTGCAACGGCAGATGTGATGGCCGAGGCTGTCCTCGATCGCCTGCTCCAGCTCGCTGCGCTTGATCGGCTGGCGCTGGGCTTTTTCCACCAGCACGGTGGCGGCGTTGACGAAGCCCGGCGCGCAATAGCTGCACTGGAAGGCGAACTGGTCGACGAACTTCTGCTGGATCGGGTTCAGCTCGCGGATGTCGCCATTCTCGTCGCGCTGGGCATGGCCCTCGATGGTGCGAACCTTCTTGCCGTCGAAGTAGTGCGCGCCGGTGATGCAGGTGCGCACTTCCTCGCTGGTGCCGTCCGGATTGTCGACGATCACCACGCAGGCATGGCAGATGCCCTGGCCACAGCCCAGGCGCGAGCCGGTGAGGTTCTGGTATTCGTGCAGGTAGTCGATCATCGGCAGGTCTTCGGCGACCTCCACCGGACCGACGGCTTGACCGTTGAGGGTCATCTGGAGCTTGCGGTTAGCCATGGAGGGCCTCCTTGATGCGGGCGGGAGTGATGGGCAGGTCGCGGACGCGCTTGCCGGTGGCGTGCGCCACGGCGTTGGCGATGGCGCCGACCACCGGGATCATCACCACCTCGGCGATGCCCTTGGCCGGATCGGTCGGCGACAGCGGCGGGAGGATCTCCGCCGTCTGGTTCCAAACCGCCACGTCCTTCGCCCGCGGCAACCGGTAGCGGTTGAAGTTCCAGTCCCCTTCCGCAGGGCCGCCCTCGTAGAGCGGCATTTCCTCCAGCAGCGCATGGCCGATACCCATGGCGATGCCGCCCTCCAGCTGGCCCTTGACCAGCTCCGGCACCAGCACCCGGCCGCACTCGATCCAGGAATGGTGGTCGAGCACCTGCACCTCGCCGCTGCCCTTGTTCACCTTCAGCTCGACCAGGGTCGCCACCGGACTGTAGTAGGTGACCATCGCGTTGTTCAGCTGGGTCGCCGGATAAGCCGGATTCTGCCGGTCGAGCAGGTGGAAGCCGGCGCTGTTCATCATCGCCTTCTTCACTCCCGGCGCGCCGTCGCCGTACTTCACCGCCATGGCGTCGAGCGGCAGGCGCTCGCGCACGCCATCGATGACGAAATCCGCCTCGGCCCAGCTCCAGCGGTTGAAGCCGTGGACGCTGACGCCGGTGACCAGGCCCATCTCGTGGGCCTTCTTCGCCAGCTCGGCGAAGGGAATCGGCGCCAGGCCGTTGCCGGTCAACTGGCCGTCGACCCATACCGCGTTTTCGCGGCGCACCACATAGGGATTGGCCTGGCCGCCGAACGGACCGCTGCGCCACAGCTCCAGGGCCGCCGGCCACAGGCCGTGGTTGAACAGCACGCGCGCGGCTTCGCGGGTGGCGTGGCTGAAATAGAACGCCGAGTTGGTCGCCGACGACGGCGAGGCCAGCTTGCCGACCCAGCGCGGATCGCGTAGCGCGGCGTCCTGCTCGGCCTGGCTCATCAGGTAGGGATTGCCCTTGGTGGTGAGCCGCAGCTCGGGCCATTCGGTCTCGGCGGTCTTCACCTCGTCCGCCGGACGGCCGAGGAAGTCGCCGACCACGAAGGCCTGCGAGGTGGACATCCCGGTACCGATCTCGGTGCCGATGTGGCGCAGGCTGATGCGCCCGTCGGCGCTGAACTCGATGCTCGCCATCGGCGCCTCGGCGCCGGTGCCGAAGTCCTTCTGGCAAATGGCGAAGCCGACCCCATACCAGTTGTCCGGGTCTTCCGCGTCGAAGCGCTTCTTGCGTGCGTCGCGGTCCTTCCAGACCTCGTGGGCAGCGGCCTTGTCGAGGATCTCGTGCAGGCGCAGGGCACCGGCCGGGACCGCGCCCTGGGTGTTCTTCATGCCCGAGCGCAGGGCGTTGCGACGACGCAGGTCGATGGCGTCGACGCCCAGCCGGCCAGCGATCTCGTCGACCATCATCTCGGTCGCGGCCATGGTCTGCAGGGTACCGTAGCCGCGCATCGAGCCGGCCTCCACGCCGCGCGAATGATAGGCGGTGACCGCCAGGTCGTTCTGCGGCATGTAGTAGATCGACTGCGCGGCGGTGGCGCCCACCGCCGCCACCGAGGCGCTGTAGTTGGCGCGCCCGCCGCCGTCGGCGCTCATGTCGGCGCGGAAGATGCGGAAGCCGAGGTCGTTCCTGTCTACCGCCAGTTGGTAGCGGATGTCGAACGGGTGGCGCTTGATGCCGCTCTGGAACTGCTCGTAGCGGTCGTTGGCCAGGCGCACCGGCACACCCTCGCCATAGAGCGCGGCGAGCGCGGCATAGAAGACGAAGATGTTGTTGTCCTTGGAGCCGTAGCCGACGGTATAGCCCGGATGGATGTTGAGCTTCTCCAGGGCGAAGCGCGACGGCTTGATCATGTGCACGCTTTCGTAGGCGACTTCGAACGGGCACTGGGTGGCGACCACGAAGTGCAAGGTCTTGCTCGCCGCGTCGTACCAGCCGTTGCCGTTGTCCGGCTCCAATGCCGCCGGCTCGATCGATGGAGTCTTGTAGCGCTCGTCGAAGACCAGCCAGTCCTGCGGCGGGTTTTCCAGTTGCTCGGCCATGCGCTTGGCATGGAACAGCCCCTGCTCGGTGAGGTCGCCGTGCAGCTTCGGCTCGCGGGTCCATACCGGTTTGCGGTTGAGGATGGTGGGGAACAGCATCGAGTCCTTCAGGCTGGAGAACTCGTCGTCCTCGTAGGGCGTCTTGCCGCCGACCCGGACGAAGCGATAGCTGCCGTAGGGATCGCCCTGGTACAGCGGGGACTGGGCGCCATAGCGGATCGCCTTGTCGTTGAACTTGAGCTTGAGCTTGGCCCGGCGGAAGCGCTCGAAGTCGTTCCAGATCAGGATCGCCACCGGATGGCCGATGAACATCGGCACCTTGCCCGGCGGCAGGAGCGGATCGGGCGAATGCGCCTCGGGGAAGACGATGCCGTCCTTCTCCAGGTCGGCGGCGGTGACGATACGGTCCGGCTGCAACTCGGCGCCCAGCCAGGAAAGGTCGTGGCCTTCGTAGATGCGGTCGGCGCGAACGGTCTTCAGCAACATGGCGTGGCCTTGCTGCTGCGGCCAGCCGGGCATGTCCCTGGCGCGGATATCGCGGGCGAACACCTTGTTGCCGCAGACCTTGGACAAGGCGTCGTTACGGAAACGGACCTGACCGTTGCCCGCCATCCAGCGCTGGGCGGAAACGGTCACCTGGTTCTCGAACAAGGCAGCGAACGCCTGGCTGCCGAGCGGCGCCAGGGTGACACCCACGCCGGCGATCAACCCGCCCTGGAGAAAGGCGCGCCGGGATATATCACGGTTGGACATGCAAGTTCCTCTGGGTGGTACGGTTCCCACCCATGTCGTTATTCAGGCTTGAACAGCTCGTCCGGACGGACGAGGTGGAGCACGCAGGCGGAAAAACCTGACTCAGGAGTTAATTTTAGCGACAAGTCGCACCCGAGGAAAAGTCCCGTCTACCGCTGGAAGGCCCCATGGACACTCGACTTTGGTCGCCTGCCAGGCCGGCTCCAACCTTTTCGTGCGTTTCTCTGAATCTTCGATTTCGGCAATGGCAACAGCCAAGAGGTAACCACATGTTACTCTCCGCCCTCCTCTCGAAACGCCCGACCCCCGCATGTCCAGCCAACCCAGCTCCCTGCTCCGCCATCGTCCCTTCCTCGCCTTCTGGCTGGCCCGCGTCTGCACCGCCAGCGGCTTCCAGATGCTCACCGTGGCCATCGGCTGGCACATCTACGAACTGACCGGCAATGTCCTCGACCTGGGCCTGGTAGGCCTGGTCGAATTCCTCCCGCGAGTACTGTTCATGCTCCACACCGGGCATGTTGCCGACCGCTACGACCGACGCAGGATCGCCGCCCTCTGCCAGGCCGGCCAGGCCCTGGTGGCGGTGGCACTGGTGCTCGGCGCGGCTTCGGGAGAGATCACCCGCAACATGATCTTCGTCCTCGCCTTCGCCCTCGGTACCGCCCGCGCCTTCGAAATGCCGACCACCCAGGCGCTGCTGCCGAACCTGGTACCGGCCGGGCTGTTCCCGCGCGCGGTGGCCGCTTCGGCTTCGGCGATGCAGGCGGCGACCATTGCCGCCCCGGCCCTCGGCGGCCTGCTCTATGCGTTCGGTGCCTCCTGGGTCTACGTGCCGACCGCGACTCTCTACGTCCTCGCGTGCGTCCTGACGCTCAGCCTGCCGGTACGCAACCAGCCGCTCACCCAGGGCAAGGCCACCCTCGACTCGCTGCTCGCCGGCATCCGTTTCATCCGCAGCCGACCGGACATCTTCGGGGCAATCTCCCTCGACCTGTTCGCCGTGCTCCTCGGCGGCGCCACCGCCCTGCTCCCGGTGTTCGCCAAGGACATCCTGCTCACCGGGCCCTGGGGCCTCGGCCTGCTGCGCTCGGCTCCAGCGGTGGGCGCCCTGGCGATGTCGTTCTGGCTGGCGCACTTCAGCATCGAACGCAACGTCGGGCGGATCATGTTCCTCTCCGTGGGCATCTTCGGCCTGGCAACCATCGCCTTCGGCCTGTCGAAATCGTTCTGGCTGTCCCTCGGCGTGCTGGTGGTACTCGGCGCCGCGGACATGGTCAGCATGGTCATCCGCGGCGCCTTCGTGCAGCTCGAAACCCCCGACGAGATGCGCGGCCGGGTCAGCGCGGTGAACGGCCTGTTCATCGGCGCCTCGAACCAGCTCGGCGAGTTCGAGTCCGGGCTCACCGCACACTGGTTCGGCACGGTACCGGCAGTGGTCCTTGGCGGGATCGGCACCCTGGTGGTCACCGGAGCGTGGATGAAGCTGTTCCCTAGCCTGGCGCAACGCGACCGCCTGCACTGAGGCCAATGCCGTCGCGCGCCGCTGCCCCGACAGCGGCGTATCGGCGATAACGCCTGGGGCGTTATCCGTCCTCCCCATGGAACACCGCACCTTCTCGGCAATAAGAAAGCCCGGCATCGAGCCGGGCTTTTCTCGCACCTTGCGGCGTGATCCGCGGTGTCAGGCGGGGCGCCGCATCTCCCGATGCAGGCGGTCGACGGTGCGCTCGCTACCGTTGTCGGCCAGGCGCAGATCGACGCGCCCCATGTCCTTGTGCAGACGGTCGACGGTCTGTTCGCTGCCGTTCTCGGCCAGGCGCGCCTCGCGGCTGGTCATGTCGCGGTGCAAGCGATCGATGGTCTGCTCGCTGCCGCTTTCGGCGACCCGGCGTTCTTCCTGGACGCGCGGCGCCTGGGTCTTGCGCAGGCGTTCGAGGGTACGGTCGGAACCGTCGGAGGCGATCAGTTGTTGGGCACCGCGCAGGGCGATGGATTCGACCCGCGGTGCAGCGAAGGCGGCATTGGCGGTCAGGGTAGCAAGGGCGATGGCGAGGATCAGCGGGCGTTTCATGGCAGTGGCTCCAGGTATTCGTTACGTGGGGCCATTCTCTGTTCGGGAAACTCGATTGGAAAACGAAGCGCGCCAATAGTATTCATCGACGTTTGAAATAGTGCGAAGAACCGCTCTAGTACAGGAGTTACAGCAAGAATACGCCTCTCCGACCGGCCTTGGCACGGATTGACGGCATCGATATGAAAAATCGAAGAAATCGAAAGTTTGAGAAGAACACTCGGAATTGAGCACGAACCTCCCTCTCCGCAGAACCGGAGAGGGGCTCCGTCAGCAGCCTCCGGAACGGAGGCCGGCAGGGTTCAGAAGCGCGCCACCACGTTGAACAGGACCCGCGTCTCGCGCTTCCCATCGCGCTGGTCGGCTGGCTCGCCGATGACCTGGCGGGCAATCTCCGGGTTGAACGACAACTGGTCGGTGAGGTTGAAGCGCACCCCGGCACCGATCGAGCCGAGCTTCTGCTGCTCGTCATCGTCCACGTCGAGGTTGTAGGTCTTGCCCCAGTCGTAGAAAGCGTAGGCCTGGTAGCTGCGCAGCCAGCTATAGCCCACCGCCTGGCCATAGCGCGGTTCGAGCTTCAGGGCGAAGCCACGGTCACCGGTGATGTTGCCCGGGGCGAAGCCGCGACCGATCCCGCTGCCGCCGACGCCGAAGCGCTCGCTCGGCAGCAACGGGTCGAAGCTGTACTGCCATTGCAACTCGCCATACACCGACCAGGGTCCGCCGAGCCCTTGCAGACGCCCGATGTTGCCGTTGAGATAGACGAAACGTCCGTCGGCCACTTCGCGGGAACGACGTTCATCGTCCTTCTTGGTCGCGCCCCACATGTCCAGGCCGATGTTGTTGCGCACCTCCGCCAGGTTGATGCCCATCCAGCGGTCGACCCAGTCATAGGTCAGGCGTTGCTGGAACACCCGCACATGGTCACGACCGGGGTTCGAGGCGTCGCTGGCGAAGTCGCGCAGGCGGGTCTCGGTATCCTTCCACTGCAACGCCAGGCCGCCGCTCAGGTTCTGCGAGCGCGAGCGGATGAAGGGATGGTTGTAGGAAATGCTGCCTTCGGTGCTCTTGCTGACGCTGTCGAAGGGGAATACCGAGTCCGGGATGTCCGGGTTGACCTTCGAATAGGAACCCATGATCTGCAGGGTATCGCCGGCGAACATGCCGCCCAGCGGCAACGTGCCGCGCAACTGGATGTAGCGGGTGGCATCGCTGAACGGCGAGATCGCACCGAGCACGTCGATCTGCTCGTAGAAGCCCAGGCGGGAGAACTCGGTGGCGCCGAAGGCCAGGGTGGTCGGGTCGGTGTAGTGCGAACCGCGGTTGTCGAGGCTGACGAAGCCTTCGTATCGCTGCTGCTGCAAGGCCACGTCGAGGTTCGACGAGCCCAGCGCCTGACCCGGGCTGAGCACGCTCTGCACGTTGACCCCCGGCAGGTCGCCGACCAGCAGCAGGCCGCGCTCCAGGGTATCGGCATCCAGCGGACGTTTTTCGGTCAGCGGTGCGAGCAGTTCCTCCACCCGCACCCGCGGCCCATCGACGGTTCCCTTGATCTGCACGTGTTCGAGGTAACCCTCGATCACCTGCAGGCGTACCTTGCCGCCCTCGATGCTCTGCTCCGGCACCACTACCTGGGTCAACAGGTAGCCGTCCTGGCGGTACTTGGCGGTGAGGCGGTTGGCCAGGTCGACCAGTTCGGCCAGGGACACCTGCTTGCCGAGCATATGCTGGTAATAGGACTCGAGCACCGCCTTGTCATAGCGGGTGTTGCCTTCGATGCGTATCTCGCGCAGTTCGAAGCGGATCTGTTCGCTGCCTTGCGGCGCGACCTGCTTGGGCACCACCAGCGGCGCCTCGGGCTTGGCCTGCGGCTCGCTGCGGGGCTTGAAGCGTTCATCGAGCTGGGATGGCTGTACAGTCCCTGGCAACTCCACGGCGGCGGCGGAAGCTGCCAGCATCCCGCAGCCACAGAGCGTCACCCAGCGAAGCGTCCATTGCGAAGGTTTCATCATTCACCTCGGGCAGATGACGCACTACCGCCCGGAGACGATAGTGCGCATTGCGAAAAGGGTTAGAAATTCAGAGGCTTGTTGAAGCAGCTCCAGTAGTCGGCCAGGTAGCTCTGGTTCGAGCAACCCGCCCCACTCTCGGCTTCTGCCCTGAGCGGACGATCGGTGAACTGCCCCACCCGCTTGGCGCTGGCGTCCTCCGCCGGACCCGCGGCGGTAGCCGGCAGCAGGTTAGGATCGCTGACGTCCATGCCCAGAGCGTAGGCGCGCAGGAACGGGTTTTCGAGGAACGGGTTTTCCAGCGTGGTGGTGCGGTAGACCGCATCCCCGGGGGTATCCGGATCGCGCCCCTTCTGCAGTTCGCGCAAGTCGGAGAGCGCTGCCAGTTGCCCCAGGTCGCCCGGCGTGACCGGCAGCGGCAGGATGCTCAGCAGGTTGCCCTGGTAGTTGAGCTGGTAGTTGCCGCTGGTGAGGGCAAGCCCACCCTGGAGGATGTCGTACTGGCCTACGGCTTCGCCGCCCACCCGACCGAGCCCGCCGGCGAGCACCTGACCGGCGCTATCGCCATTCTTCAGGCCGGAAACCTGATAGGTCAGCGCCGGGTCGGCGGTGCCGACCTGCTTGCTCTTGGCATCGGCGAATACGTTGAGCAGCGCCTTGGTGATGGTCAGGTCATTACCCTGGTAGGCTAGGTCATAGTTGCCACTGGTCAGCACCAGGCCGCCCTGGTTGATGCCATACACACCCACGTTCTCGCCTGCGTCGCGGTTCAGCCCGCCGGCCAGGATCGAGCCGGCGCTGTCACCGTTCTTCAGGCCGCTGACCTGGTAGGTCA
>NZ_KV800319.1:0-103293 GCF_001810205.1 Pseudomonas sp. HMSC076A11
GCACGAACTCGCCGCCGATGTAGTTGCCGTAGCGGGCCTTGAAGGAAACGATGGCGCCTTCGCTACCGGGATGGGCGTAACGCATGATGGTATCTCCTGGCTCTTGTGCTTATTAGGGGAGGACGCGCTGTCGCGCTTGTCGTAAGCCTGGAGCAAGGGCCGGGCCAGAGTGGCGAAAGGCCCGGAGTAGAGCGTCCTGGAGGTTTCGCAGGGGAGCTTGCGAACGCTCCCTGTCACGCGGGCGGGACGCTCGTGAGTGACACTCTGTACCGTTTTCGGCGCAGCGCATGACTCATCGGTCAGTCCGTCGTTGCATTGCGCCCCGGCCTGTTGGATGCTGCACCGATAGCCGTCCGGAGACTCGCGGACCGATCCACCGCGCCCAGGCAAGAGACGGCCCGTCCCTCGCGGAGAACCATAACAATGCCTGCCAGTTCCATGAGCCGCCACGCGCGGCAAGTGCTGACCGTCGCCCAGGGCAAGATCCCGCCGGGCGGCCCTGCGACCGATCCGTCCATCGCCCGCTCCTGGCTGCGCTGCCTGGAACAGCACCATCTCGATCCCGGCCAGCCGATGGCGCCGATGGTGCTGGAGCACGCGCGCATGCTCGAACGCCGCGAGCGCCTGCAACAGGTGCTGGAGATCGCCGATGGCGAGATGCACAGCCTCTACCAGCAGCTTTCCGGCAACGACCACGCGGTACTGCTCACCGATGCCCGCGGGGTGATCCTCAATTGCGTCAACGCCGACGCCCAGCGCCAGACCTTCGAACACGCCGGCCTCTGGCTCGGTGCCGACTGGAGCGAGCCCTGCGAAGGCACCAACGGCATCGGCACCTGCGTGGTCGAGCGGCAGGCCCTGACCATCCAGCAGGAAGAGCACTTCCGTAGCCGCCATACCGGCCTGACCTGCTCGGCGAGCCCGGTGTTCGATCCGCAGGGCGAGCTGATGGCGGTGCTCGACGTGTCTTCGGCGCGCCAGGAAGTCTCGCGGCAGAGCCAGTTCCACACCATGGCGCTGGTCAACCTGTCGGCGAAGATCATCGAGGGCTGCTATTTCCTCCGTCGCTTCGAGGGCTCTTGGCTACTGCGCTTCCATGTCCAGGGCGACTATGTCGGCCTGTTCAGCGAAGGGCTGCTGGCCTTCGAGGAAGACGGGCGGATCCGCGCGGTGAACCAGAGCGCGCTGAACCTGCTCGGTTGTCCGCGCCAGCGCCTGCTCGGCCAGCCGGTGGAGACCTTCTTCGATTGCCGTCTCGACGACCTGCTCGGTCGCGCCTCGCCGCAACCCAGCGCCAGCTGGCCGCTGCGCACCCGCGAGGGACGGACCCTGTACGCCATGCTGCGCGGCGCGCCGCGGGCGATACCCCAGGCCCTGGCGGTGCCCACGGCAGCGAAGCCGGCGCCTGCCGCGACCGGCCTGTGCCTGGGCGACGCCGAGCTGGCCGCCGATTTCCGCCGGGCGCTGAAGGTCTACGCGCGCGACGTGCCGTTGCTGCTCAACGGCGAGACCGGTTCCGGCAAGGAGGCCTTCGCCAAGGCCGTGCACCTGGCCGGCCCGCGCGCGGAACAGGCGTTCGTCGCGCTGAACTGCGCGGCGATCCCGGAAACCCTGATCGAGAGCGAACTGTTCGGTTATCGCGGCGGCAGCTTCACCGGCGCGCGCAAGGAGGGCATGCGCGGCAAGTTGCAGCAGGCTGACGGCGGCACCCTGTTCCTCGACGAGATCGGCGACATGCCACTGGCCTTGCAGACCCGCCTGCTGCGGGTGCTGGAAGAGCGCCGGGTGGTACCGCTGGGCGGCGAGCCGGAGGATGTCGACGTGCGCCTGATCAGCGCTACCCACCGCGACCTGGCCGGGCTGGTCGCCGATGGACGCTTCCGCGAGGATCTCTACTACCGCCTCAATGGCATGGTCGTGAGCCTGCCGCCGCTGCGCGAGCGCAGCGACCGCGAGGAGCTGCTGGACTACCTGCTGGCCGAGGAGGCCAGGGGCCAGCGCATCCAGCTCGACGGCGAGGTTCGCCAGGGCCTGCTGGCCTACCGCTGGCCGGGCAACGTCCGGCAGATGCGCACGGTGCTGCGGACCCTGGTGGCACTCTGCGAGGACGGCCGGGTCGGCCTGCGCGACCTGCCCGCGGATATCCGCCAGGCCCTGGCGGCGCTGCCGCCCGCCGCAGCGGCGCCCGCCCCGGCCGCGGGCAACAGCCTGGACGACGCCGAGCGAGCCGCGTTGCTGGCGGCGCTGGACGGCCAGCGCTGGCACGTGAGCCGGGTGGCCGAGCAACTGGGGATCAGCCGCAACACCCTGTATCGCAAGCTGCGCCGGCACGGCCTGGTGCGCGGCCAGGCCTGACGGGCGGGACGGCTCCAGGCGGGCCGCCGCGAGGCCGGCGGGAACCCCGCCGACGCCGCGTCGTCTGATGCCGCGACGCCGGGCGGCCGGCGCCTCCGCTGTGCTAATCTGCCGCCCATTCACAGCGCCTTCGACGGCTTGATCTGCAGGAGTCTGCATGCACATCCACGTACTCGGCATCTGCGGGACCTTCATGGGCTCGCTGGCCGTGCTGGCCAAGGAACTGGGCCACCGGGTGACCGGTTCCGACGCCAACGTCTACCCCCCCATGAGCACCCAGCTGCAAGCCCAGGGCATCGAGTTGATGCAGGGCTACGATCCGGCCCACCTGGAGCCGGCGCCGGACCTGGTAGTGATCGGCAACGCCCTGTCGCGCGGCAATCCGGCGGTGGAGCATGTCCTGAACAAGGGCCTGCCCTACGTTTCCGGCCCGCAGTGGCTGGCCGACCACGTGCTGCAAGGACGCTGGGTGCTGGCGGTGGCCGGTACCCACGGCAAGACCACCACCACCAGCATGCTCGCCTGGGTCCTGGAGCACGCCGGTATGAGCCCGGGCTTCCTGATCGGCGGGGTGCCGCAGAACTTCGGGGTTTCGGCGCGCCTGGGCGGTACGCCGTTCTTCGTGGTCGAGGCCGACGAGTACGACAGCGCCTTCTTCGACAAGCGCTCGAAGTTCGTCCATTACCGCCCGCGCACGGCGATCCTGAACAACCTGGAATTCGACCACGCGGATATCTTCCCCGACCTCGCGGCCATCGAGCGGCAGTTCCACCATCTGGTGCGCACCGTGCCGGGCGAGGGCCTGATCATTCGCCCGAGCGCCGAGAAAGCCCTGGAGCGCGTACTCGGGATGGGCTGCTGGACCCCGGTGCAGACCACCGGCGAAGGCGGCCAGTGGCAGGCGCGCCTGCTCGCCGAGGACGGCTTGCGCTTCGAGGTGCTGTTCGACGGCATCGTCCAGGGCGAGGTGGACTGGCCGCTGACCGGCCTGCACAACGTCGCCAACGCCCTCGCCAGCCTGGCGGCGGCGCGCCATGTCGGTGTGGTGCCCAGCCAGGGCGCGGTAGCGCTCAGCGAGTTCCGCAACGTCAAGCGGCGCATGGAGAAGGTCGCGGAGGTCCGGGGCGTGACCCTCTACGACGACTTCGCCCACCATCCGACCGCCATCGCCACCACCCTCGACGGCCTGCGCAAGCAGGTTGGCGCCGATACCCAGGTGATCGCCATCGTCGAGCCGCGTTCCAACTCGATGAAGCTCGGCGCTCATCGCGACGGCCTGCCGGACAGCGTGCGCCAGGCCGACCAGGTGCTCTGGTACGCGCCGCCGAACCTGGGCTGGGACCTGGCCGCCACCGCCGCGCAATGCGCGATACCGTCGCAGGTCTGCGATACCCTGGAGGCGATCATCGAGCAGGTGCGCCAGCAGGCCAGGCCCGGCGCGCAAGTGGTGATCATGAGCAACGGCGGCTTCGGCGGCTTGCACGGCAAGCTGGCCGCGGCGCTGGCCGAGTGAGGGGCGCGATGAGCGGTCCGGAACGCATTACCCTGGCGATGACCGGCGCCTCCGGCGCCCAGTACGGCCTGCGCTTGCTCGATTGCCTGGTGCAGGAAGAGCGCGAGGTGCACTTCCTGATCTCCAAGGCCGCGCAACTGGTGATGGCCACCGAGACCGACGTGGCCTTGCCGGCCAAGCCGCAGGCGATGCAGGCCTTCCTCACCGAATATTGCGGTGCCGCCGCCGGACAGATCCGCGTGTTCGGCCAGAACGACTGGATGGCGCCGCCGGCCTCCGGCTCCAGCGCGCCCAATGCCATGGTGATCTGCCCGTGTTCCACCGGCACCCTGTCGGCGGTCGCCACGGGGGCCTGCAACAACCTCATCGAGCGCGCCGCCGATGTCGCCCTGAAGGAGCGCCGGCCGCTGGTGCTGGTGCCGCGCGAGGCGCCGTTCTCCAGTATCCACCTGGAAAACATGCTCAAGCTGTCCAACCTCGGCGCGGTGATCCTGCCGGCGGCGCCGGGCTTCTACCACCAGCCGCAATCGGTGGAGGACCTGGTGGACTTCGTCGTCGCGCGAATCCTCAACACCCTGGGGATTCCCCAGGATATGCTGCCGCGCTGGGGGGAACAGCACCTTGTCAGCGACGAGTAGGGTGCTGCTGCTGGTCCTGGCGGTGCAGATGGGCGGTTGCGCCACCGTGCGCACCCTGGATGCGGCCAAGCCAGGGGCGCCAGTGGTCTACGCCGGCACCCGGCTGGACTGGTACAGCCTGCACGGCGGCTGCTGCCCGATGGAACGCTTCGGCGCGGAGGCGCCGGCCCATCCGGGGCTCGACCTGCCGGGCAGCGCGCTGCTGGACACCCTGTTGCTGCCGTTCTCGCTGGCCACCGCCATCGGCCTCAACCTCGGCGTCAGCGGCGGCATGTAGGGCGAGACCCGCCCCAGGCTCATTTCCCCAGCTTGCGCAGTTCGTCGGACTCGACGAAGCGCACGCCCTTGCCTTCCTCCAGCGCCAGGCGCCAGAGCGCGCGGGCCAGGTCGCAGGCCTCGATGCCGTGGTACTTGCCGGGAAGGATGCGGGCGATCGGCGCAGCGAGGATCTCGGCCAGGCGGAATTCCTCGCGCGGGCCGAACAGCAGCGATGGCCGGGCGATGGTCAGTTGTGGCCAGCCCTGTTCCTGCAGGGCCTGCTCCAGTTCGCCCTTGACCCGGTTGTAGAAGATCGACGACTTGGCGTCGGCGCCCAGGGCGCTGACCACCAGGTAATGCCGGGCGCCCATCTCCAGCGCGCGCTTGCCCACCGCCAGCGGCAGGTCGAAATCGACCGCGCGGAAGGCCTCCTCCGAGCCGGCTTCCTTGATCGTGGTGCCGAGGCAGCAGAAGGCGGTATCGATGCTGCCGTCGAGTTGCGGCAGCAGCTCGGCCAGCGGGCCGACCGGGTTGTCCAGCCGCGGATGCTCGGCCAGCGCCTTGCGGGCAGGGGCGATGACCTTGGCCAGGGTCGGCTCGCTCAATATCCGATCCAACAGGTGCTCGCCGGTAAGACCGGTCGCGCCGGCGAGCAGAACGCGCTTGGGCGTCGAGTGCATGTGTGTTTCTCCCCTTCCACACCAATGAGCGTAGTGCGCGGCGTATCTATTTGCCCGCCGCGCCCTCGCCGGTTTTTCCTTCCCGGAACGCGAGCGCGCGCTCGGCTTGCTGCCCCCGCAGCGTCCGCCAGTGCGCGAGCACGCGTTCCGGTAACCAGGCTTGCGGTTCCGAAGCTTCGAAACCTTCCTCCTTCTCCCTTTGACGCACTTCCTCTTTCGCCAGTTCGAACGCTTTGGACAGATCGTCGGTGCGGTTCAGCGCATTGGCCAGCAAGGCGCGGCCGAAATAGGTGAAGTCGGCGTCGTCGGAACAGCCGAACGAGACCCGGTCGGCACGCGCGGCGGTCAGGATCAGGGTACGTTCGTCTTTCAGCGGCGGGATGAAGCCCCCGCTGTAGCAGGCCGATACCACCAGCACCTTGTCGCGCTGGCGCAGCGGCGCGAGCAGTTCGGCCAGTTCCGCGGCCGGCAGGTCGCCGAGGTTCAGGCCGGGCATGTCCAGGGCCAACTGGTGGTCGCTGGAGCCGTGGCTGGTCAGGTAGATGAAGACCAGGTCTTCCGGCCCGCTGCGTTCGGCCAGGGTGCGCACGGCGCGGGACAGGCTTTCCCGGGTAGCCAGCGGGCGGTCGCCGAAGTGGTCGCGGTGGTTGACCAGGCGAATCACGCCACGAGCGGCGAAACGCTGGCCGAGCAGGTCGCCGGCGTAATCGGCCTCGCGCAGGAACACGCCCTGGCGGCCATCGCCGCCCAGGCTCAGGGCATAGAGTTCGCTGGCCGGCGTCGAGGCCGGGATCTTGCGCAGTTCTTCGTCGAGCAGGCGACCCTGGGCCAACAGGCCGATTTCCAGGGTGTCGGGCAGGGCCTTGCCGGCGGCGTCGCGGATGCGCTTGCCGTCGGCCCAGAGTCCCTGCTCACGGCTGCCGTCGGCGCGGTCCAGGGTGCCTTGGCCGGCATAGGCGCCGGCGGCGAAGCCGCCTTCGTAGCGGGTGCCGTCCAGTTGTTCGAGCAGGCCCTGGCCATGGAAGCGCCAGAACTGGAAACCGCCGCGGTAGCGGCTGCCGTCGGCGCCGAGAAGCTCGCCGGGGCCGTTCAGCGCGCCTTCGCTGAAGCGGCCGATCCAGACATCGCCGCTGGCGCTTTCGTAGCGCCCCTGGCCATGGAACTGGTTGTCCTTGAACTGGCCGACGTAGCGGTCGCCATCGGGCCCGCTCCAGCGCCCCTTGCCGTTCAGTTGCCCGTCGCGGAAGGTACCGGCGTACTGGTTGCCCTGGCTGTCGCTGAAGCTGCCTTCGCCTTCCAGGCGGCCCTGGCGGAAGCTGCCCTGGTAGCGGCTGCCATCGCTGCCGTCCAGCGTGCCCTGGCCGCTGTACAGGCCCTTGCGGAAACCGCCGCGGTAGCGAGTGCCCTGTTGTTCCAGGCTGCCTTCGCCATCGAACAGGCCCTGGCGGAAACCGCCCTGGTAGACGCTGCCATCGGCCATCGCCAGGCGTCCCTGACCGTCGAACAGGCCGGCCGCGAAGCCACCGCTGTAGCGGCTGCCGTCGGCGCCCTGCCAGGTGCCATGGCCGTGCAGCAGGCCATGCTCGAAGCGGCCGGCGTACCAGGCGCCGTTGTCGTAGTCCAGCCGGCCCTGGCCTTCCAGGCGCCCGTCCACCAGCTCGCCGCGATAGCGCGCGCCGTCCGGCAGGCGCGCATCGGCCGGGAGCAGCGGTTCGCCCTCGCCACAGGCGGCGAGCAGGATGACCAGGGCGGAGCAGAGCGAGAGAGACCTGGCGGGGCGAAGCATGCGGCGTTCCCGATGAGTGGTTCGGTCCGAGGGTGGAGGGGAGACAGTGTGGCGGAAAAATCGTTGCCTGGCAGTAGGGTATTTCCCTGCCGGCCCAGAGCGCCCCCGCGAGCGGGGGCTTTTGGAAGGGGGAGAGGGGCGCGAAGGCGCCTGGCCGTCAAGCGAACGGCAGCGCTCGCTGGGGCGGGCTCAGACGAAGCAGAGGCTGAGGGTCTCGGCGATGTAGGCGGGTTTCTCCTGGCCTTCGATCTCCAGGGTGGCGCGCGCCTTGATCAGCCACTGGCCGGGATTCTTCTCGTTGACGTCGAGTAGGGTCAGGCCCAGGCGGACCCGCGAGCCGACCCGCACCGGCTGGATGAAGCGCACCGTATCGAGGCCGTAGTTGACCGCCATCTTCAGTCCTTCGGGAAGCACCAGCAGGCCTTCCATCAGCTTCGGGATCAGCGACAGGGACAGGAAACCGTGGGCGATGGTGCCGCCGAAGGGCGTCTTCGCCGCCTTCTCCGGATCGACGTGGATGAACTGGTGGTCGCCGGTGCATTCGGCGAACTGGTCGACCCGCTCCTGGTCGATGGTGAGCCATTCGGAATGGCCGAGATCCTTGCCGACATAGTCCTTGAGCGCTGCTACGGGTACGAATGGCATAAGTCCTCCGGGAGGATGGCTGTTGTTCTCATGGTGCAGGAAGATCAGCACGCGTTGGCGACCGGGTCAAGAAACCATCGGCCTGGCGAATATCGCGTCATGCGGTGCCGCGACTGCGACTGATGGATAGGCGAGGAGCGTGCCAATGTCCCGGCGGGCTGGGCATAATGGTCGGCCCTTGCTGGAGGTGCCCATGTTGCTTCGTGGTCTGACCTGGCTGGTGCTGTTCCAGTTGCTCGGCACAGGTCTGAACGTTCTGTTGTTGCCCATGCTGCCCGGTCCGATCATCGGCCTGGTGCTGCTGTTCGGTTATTTCCTGGCGCGTGGCGAGGTCGGCAAGCCGGTCAACGAGGCGGCCGGCTCGTTGCTGCGCTACCTGCCGCTGCTGCTGGTGCCGGCGGCGGTCGGGGTGATGGCCTATGCGCGGGAGATCGCCGCCGACTTCTGGGCCATCGTCGGCGCGCTGGTACTGTCGCTGGTGCTGTCGTTCCTGTTCGCCGGCTGGATGATGCAGAA
This sequence comes from Pseudomonas sp. HMSC076A11, assembly GCF_001810205.1. Lineage (NCBI taxonomy): Bacteria > Pseudomonadati > Pseudomonadota > Gammaproteobacteria > Pseudomonadales > Pseudomonadaceae > Pseudomonas > Pseudomonas sp. HMSC076A11. The sequence continues at coordinate 8,392 of NZ_KV800319.1, forward strand.
GCTCATCGATCGCCAGCAACGTCGCCGGGAGGAGTCCTGATGGCCTGGCAGGCCGCCCTCGAGGCGGTGATCCACCATCCGCTGTTCGGCGTCGGCGTGACCCTGGGCGCCTACCAGTTGGCCCTGGCCGCCTATGAACGGACCCGCTGGGTGTTCCTGCAGCCGGTGCTGGTATCGATGCTGGTGGTGATCGGCGTGCTGCTGCTTTGCGGCATCGACTACGACGAATACAGTGCCAGCGCCAAGGTCCTGACCATTCTCCTCGGCCCCGCCACGGTGGCCCTGGCGGTGCCGCTGTTCCTCAACCTGCGGCGTATCCGCCAATTGTTCTGGCCGACCCTGCTGACCCTGGTGGTCGCCGGTACGCTGGCGACGGTGCTGGGCATCGCATTCGGCTGGTTGTTCGGTGCCGAGCCGCGGATGCTGATGAGCATGGCGCCGAAGTCGGTGACCTCGCCGATCGCCATGCTGGTGGCCAGCCAGATCGGCGGCGTGGCGGCGCTGGCCGCCGTGTTCGTACTGATCACCGGGGTACTCGGGGCGATCCTCGGGCCGGAGCTGCTGCGCGCCATCGGCGTCCGGCACCCCGCCGCGCAGGGCATGGCGCTGGGCATGACGGCCCACGCGGTAGGCACTTCGCGGGCCTTGCAGGAAGGCGAGGAGTGCGGCGCCTTCGCCGCCCTGGCGATGAGCCTGATGGGCGTTGCCACCGCAGTGCTGCTACCGTTGGCGGTAGCGCTGGTTGCCTGACGATGCCCGAGGAGTCGCGATGAAGTTGCCGTTGTTTCCCCTCAACGCCGTGCTGTTCCCCGGTTGCCGCCTGGACCTGCAGATCTTCGAGGCGCGCTACCTGGACATGATCAGCCGCTGCATGAAGCAGGGCACCGGTTTCGGCGTGGTGACCATCGGCGAAGGGCGGGAGGTCGGCGAAGCGCCGAGCCGCCTGGCGATGGTCGGCTGCGAGGCCTCGGTCCGCGACTGGCAGCAGCGCCCGAACGGCCTGCTGGGCATCCGCGTGGAGGGCGGTCGGCGTTTCCAGGTGCTGTCGGTGGAGGTCCAGGCCGACCAGCTCAGCGTCGGCGAGATCGAGTGGTTCGAAGACCTGCCGGAGCAACCCCTGACGTACGAACACAACGATCTCGCCGCGTTGCTCAGCGTGCTGGCCGAGCATCCGATGGTGGCCGCGCTGGAGATGGGCGGCGAGCCCGGCGGCCAGCAGGACCTGGCCAACCAGTTGGCCTACCTGCTGCCGTTCGATACCGAACGCAAGCTCGAACTGCTCGCCCTGCCCGACGCGCAGATGCAACTGGCGCGGATCCAGGTGCTGCTGGAGCACCTGCAGGGCGAGTTGGGTATCGACTGAGCGCCAACCCTCACAGCGGCCGGTAGCGCGCAATGGCTTCCGGCAGGGCCCAGCCGGCGGCGATCGCCAGGGTCGCCACGCAGACCGGCAACAGCAGCCACCAGACCCGTTGCGGCAGCGCCGGCAGCGACTCGCGGCGCTGGCTCAGCCACAGGCTGGCGGCGCAGACCGTAGTGGCGAGCAGGGCGCCGGCGACGATGTCCGACGGCCAGTGCACGCCAAGGTAGACCCGCGACAGGGCGATGCTCAGCGACGGGATCACCGCCAGCAGTACCCAGGTCAGGCGCCAGCGCGGCGGTTGCTGGCGGCTGGCGAGGACGCCCAGGGTGAGGAAGAAGGCGAAGGACGCCGAGCTGTGTCCGCTGGGGAAGCTGAAGCTGCTCAGCGGTTCGGCCAGCACTTCCGGGCGGGCGCGGGCGAACAGGGTCTTCAGGGTCTGGTTGGCCAGCGCGGTACCCACCAGGGTGCCGATGGCGAAGATGGCCGGACGCCATTGCCGGGTCAGCAGGAGGATACCGCCGAGCAGCGCGCCGGCGATGAACTGGGTGCGGAAATCGCCGAGCCGGGTGACCACCACCATCACCGGGTTCAGGTCGGCGTTGCGATGCTCCTGGACCAGCGTCATCAGGCCCTGGTCGAGGTCCTGGAGGTACGGCCAGGCGACGGTCATCGCCAGCAGCAGGACCAGGCTCAGCGCGGCCGCCACAGCGGTTGCCCAGCGTTTGCGCCGCAGGCTGGCCTGGACTACCACGCCGACCAGCACCGCCAGGCAGGCCGCGACGATCCCGGCTTCGCTCCAGAAGCCTTCCGGCAACGGCAGGCGCAGGGCTGCGCCGGTGGCCCAGCCGGGCAACAGGTAGGCGACCGCCCAGCCGGCGGCGGCGATCAGCGAAACGCCGAGAAAACGGCCGAACGGCATGTCGAGCATGCCGGCGACCATCGGCAGCATCGGTCGCAGGGCGCCGATGAAGCGGCCGACCAGCAGGCTGGCGATACCGTAGCGTTCGAAGTACACCTCGGCGGCGGTGATCCACTGCGGATGGCTGCGCAGGCCGGGCAGGCGGCGGATGTTCTGGTGGAAGCGGCGGCCGATCCAGTACGAGCTGAGGTCGCCCAGCACCCCGCCGGCGTAGGCCAGCAGCAGGGTTTCGCCGAGGCCGAGGGCGCCGCTGCCGGCGATCACCGCGACGCCGAACAGCAGCACCACGCCGGGGAGGACGATACCGACGATGGCCGCGCATTCGAGGAAGGCGATGAGGAAGATGGCCAGCCCCAGCCACTCGGGGTTGGCGGCCATCCAGGCGTTGAAGCTGTCGAGACTCATTGCAGGTGCGGGTCCTGATGTCCGAGTAGATGATAGTCGCGCCCGGCGACCTGGCCGCGGCGCAGTGGGTTGCGGGTGCAGAAGGCGGCGAAGGTGGCATCGACGAAACGGTACGGCAGGTGTTCGTCGCGCCCCTTCGGAATGCCCAGCCGAGCGGCCTGGATCACCTGGCTGGGGCGCTCGCCGACATCGTCGACGAACAGTCGCTGCGGGTCGAAGCGCTGTGCGTCCCACTCCGGCACCTTCAGCCCCATGGCCTTGCACAGCAGGGTCTGGCCGGCGCACAGGCGGCCGATCTCGCGGGGCCGGCCCTGGCTGTCCGGGTTCAGGCTCTGCATCCGCTCCAGCGCCGTGTGGTCGCTGATGCGATCCAGCCAGGGATGGCCGGACTTGATCAGCACCGCATTGCCCGGCCCGCCGGCGCTGAAGTTCAGCGAGTCGCCGCCGCGCGCGTAATACATATAGATGTGCCCGCCGTCGAGGAACAGTGCCTTGCGCTTCTCGGTGTAGCCGAGCGAGGCATGGCTGCCTTTCTCCTCCAGGTAGTAGGCCTCGGTCTCGATGATTCGCGCCGCCAGCCAGAGATTGCCCTGGCGATGGCGGATCACCTTGCCCAGCAACTCGCGGGCGACCAGCAACGCATCGCGGTCGAAGAAGGTGTCGGGGAGCGGCCGGGCGTCGGGCCAGGGCAAACTAAGGATGGGATCGCGGGACATGGGATTGTCGCTGGGACCATGGCAGTCATAGGCTGGCGAATGATAACAACAAGAGCCTGAATCATGGTTGAACGAGAGCGTGTCGACAGTGCCCACATCACGCCCAGCGCCCATTACACCGGGTACGTCTGGTTCCGCCATCGACTCGCCGAACCGGCCTTCGCCACCGTCTTCGGCCGCTGGGTACACGGCTTCGTCGCGCCGATCAACTGGGGCGCGCAGCTCGGTTTCGGACTGAACATCGAGGATTTCCTGTTACAAAGACACCTCATGATCGACGCGCGCCTGACCCAGGCCGTCGAACGCGAGGGAGTGGTCCAGGTGGTGGAAATGGCCTGCGGGCTCTCGCCGCGTGGGCGACGCTTCCGGCAACGCTATCCACAGTTGCGCTACCTGGAGGCCGACCTGCCGCCGATGGCCGCGCGCAAGGCGGCGTTGCTCCGCGAGCAGGGGTGGCTGGGCCCGGAGCACGCGGTGGCGGCTGTGGATATCCTCGCCGAGGACGGCGAGCGCAGCCTTGCCGCGCTGTTCGCCGGGCTCGATCGCGAGCGCCCGCTGGTGGTGATCACCGAGGGGCTGGTGAACTATTTCCAGCGCCCGGTGATCGAGGCCTTCTGGAGTCGCCTGGCGACCGAACTTAAACGCTTCCCCCAGGGCACCTACCTGACCGACCTCTATCCCGATCTCCGCGAGCACCCGCGCTACCGGCAGATCCGCTGGGGAGTGGGGATCATCGGGCGGCTGACGCGGGGAAGCTATCCGTTGCATTACCGCAATGCCGCGGAAATCGAGGCGGCCTTCGCCCGCTGCGGCTTCGCCTCCACCCTGGTGCTCGACCCGCAGCGCGAAGGCGCCGCCCTGGGCTTGCCGCAGGGACGCCTGCCGAGCCTGGTGCGGGTGATCGAAAGCCGCACGGCATAGCCGCCTCTCAGGCGACCTCCGCTCGCTCCCAGGCGGCGAGGAGGTCGGCCAGTCCGGCGCTGGCCGCCGGATCGGAGTGCGGGAAGATGAAGGCGAAGCCGCCGGCGGTCGAGCGCAGGGGCAGGATGTCCAAGTCCGCCGGGCCGTCGCAGCACAACCGCCAGCCGCGTTGCGGGCGGGATTCGGGCAGCTCGGCGTGCAGCCGCCCGCCGAAATAGCCGAGTTCCATCAGTTCCGCCGCATAGACGCCGAACTGCGGATGTTCCAGCCGAGCGTGCCCCTGGGCTGGCCGATGGCGGACCTCGAAGCGTCGCTCCAGGCCGAGCAGGCGCGTGCGCGGGATCCGCGTGCTGCCCTCGGCGCGCTCCGGCAGTGCCTCGCCGCGCAGGAACGGGCCGTAGAGCCGGGCGCAGGCCTCGCGTCGTTCGAACTGGGCAAGATGGTCGGCGTCGTGGATCAGGGCGAACTCGGCGTTCCCGCAGGCATGGGCGAACACCGCATGTTCCCAGGGCTGGGTGAAATGGTCGTACTCGCCGGCGAGCACCAGGGTCGGGCAGGTCGGGTGCCGCTCGAAGCCGCCGAAGGCCAGCAGGCGCCGGCTATTCTGCCGGTAGCGTTCGATCTCCGCCGCGGTCAGGCGTTGCAACTGGCGCAGCATGGCCTTGCGAAATACCGGGGAGACGCCGGTACGTTCCAGCTGTAGCGGGTTGATCAGGCCGGTCAGTACGCCGTGGGCGAAGGCGCTCTGGTCGCCCTCGTCGAGCCGGGCCAGGGCTTCTTCCAGCAGCAGCCGCGCACCGGGGCGGCCGAATGCGGTGATGCCGGCCAGTAGCAGGCGCGCGCAGCGGCGCGGATGGCGGGCGGCGAACAGCGCGGCCAGGGCCGAGCCGTAGGACAGGCCGATGGGCATCAACGGCGGCAGGCCGAGCTGTTCGGCGAAGGCCGCGATCAGGTCGGCGAGGTCTTCCAGGCTCAGTTCCGCCGCCAGTTGCAGGTTGCCGCCCTGGCTCGGCAGGTCGAGCAGGATCACCGGGTGCTCGGCGAGCAGTTCGCTGACCTCGCCGGTGAACGAGCGGAAGCTCTGGAAGGCGCCGCCCAGCAGGAGCACCGGCGGGCGCGGGTCGTCGGCGCGGGCGGCGAAGGCCTGGTAGCGCAGTTGCCAGCCGTCTAGGAAGAGGATATCCGGTTCGCTGCTCAGCGACTGTGCGCTGTAGTCGGTACGGTAGCGCATGGCGAGGCCCCGCGGTGTGTGCGTCGTTATTGTTGTTCTGCCGAGCGGGTGCCGGTGGGTGGCAGTGGCCAGGCTCGCCTCGAAGGTAAACAGAGGTAGCAATTTTGTTTACCTATCCTTCGGCCGGCGCCTGCGCCCGGGTGTCACCGTCTCGCGCACAGCCCCAGGCGCAGCGGGGCTGCCGCGTTACCGCCGGGGGCGATGGAACGCACTGTCTACCGACCGGCTGTTGCGGCTGGGCGCGCCGGGGCTGGCTCGCTATAATCGCGCATTTCCCTGACGCCAGATGCCGAGACCATGACCGAGTCCGTCCTCGACTATATGAGCCGCCTTGGCCGCGATGCCCGCGCCGCCTCGCGGTTGCTCGCGCGCGCCGCCACCGCGCAGAAGAACCGCGCCCTGCTGGCCGCGGCCGATGCGTTGGACGCCGCCCGCGCGGAGTTGTCCCACGCCAACGAGCAGGACCTCGCCGCCGGCCGCGCCAATGGCCTGGAGCCGGCGATGCTGGACCGCCTGGCGCTGACCCCGGCGCGCATCGACGACATGATCGAGGGCCTGCGCCAGGTCGCCACGCTGCCCGACCCGATCGGCGAGATCCGCGACATGCGCTATGTGCCCTCGGGCATCCAGATCGGCAAGATGCGCGTGCCGCTGGGCGTGGTCGGGATCATCTACGAGTCGCGGCCGAACGTGACCATCGACGCCGCCAGCCTGTGCCTGAAGTCCGGCAACGCGACCATCCTGCGCGGCGGCTCCGAGGCGATCCACTCCAACCAGGCGATCGCCCGCTGCATCCAGCAGGGCCTGGCCGAGGCCGGCCTGCCGGCCGCCGCCGTGCAGGTGGTGGAAACCACCGACCGCGCCGCGGTCGGCGCGCTGATCAGCATGCCCGAATACGTCGACGTGATCGTCCCGCGCGGCGGCAAGGGCCTGATCGAGCGCATCAGCCGCGAGGCCAAGGTGCCGGTGATCAAGCACCTGGACGGCATCTGCCACGTCTACATCGATGTCGCCGCCGACCTGGACAAGGCGATTCGCGTCGCCGACAACGCCAAGACCCAGCGCTACGCGCCGTGCAACACCATGGAGACGCTGCTGGTGCATGCCGGCATCGCCGAGCGGGTGCTGCCGCCCCTGGCCACGATCTACCGCGAGAAGGGCGTGGAACTGCGCGGCGACGCCGCGACCCGCGCGCTGCTTGGCGCAGACGTGCTGGAGGCTACCGAGGAGGACTGGCGTACCGAGTACAACGCGCCGATCCTGTCGATCCGCATCGTCGACGGGCTGGACGCGGCGATCGAGCACATCAACACCTACGGCTCGCAGCACACCGACGCGATCATTACCGAGAACTTCAGCGATGCGCGGCGTTTCCTCGCCGAAGTGGATTCCGCTTCGGTGATGGTCAACGCCTCGACCCGCTTCGCCGACGGCTTCGAGTACGGCCTCGGCGCCGAGATCGGGATTTCCACCGACAAGCTGCACGCCCGCGGCCCGGTCGGCCTGGAAGGCCTGACCAGCGAGAAGTACGTCGTCTTCGGCGACGGTCACGTGCGCACCTGATGGGCAAACGTATCGGCCTGTTCGGCGGCACTTTCGACCCCGTGCATATCGGACATATGCGCAGCGCCGTGGAAATGGCCGAGCAGTTCGCCCTCGACGAACTGCGCCTGCTGCCCAATGCGCGGCCGCCGCACCGGGAAACCCCGCAGGTGTCGGCCGCGCAGCGGTTGGCGATGGTCGAGCGGGCGGTGGCGGGAGTCGAGCGATTGACGGTCGATCCCCGCGAACTGCAGCGCGACAAGCCGTCCTACACCATCGACACCCTGGAGTCGGTGCGGGCGGAGCTGGCGGCCGACGACCAGTTGTTCATGCTGATCGGCTGGGATGCCTTCTGCGGCTTGCCGACGTGGCACCGCTGGGAGGCGTTGCTGGATCACTGCCACATCGTCGTGTTGCAGCGTCCGGATGCCGACAGCGAGCCGCCGGAGTCGCTGCGCGACCTGCTGGCGGCGCGGAGCGTGGCCGACCCGCAGGCCCTGAAAGGGCCGGGCGGACAGATCACCTTCGTCTGGCAGACGCCGCTGGCGGTGTCCGCCACCCAGATCCGCGCGCTGCTGGGTGCCGGGCGCTCCGTGCGTTTCCTGGTGCCGGACGCGGTATTGAACTACATCGAGGCGCACCACCTGTATCGTGCGCCACACTGATAAAGAAACAGAGACCGACTCAATGCAAACCGAACAACTCGTCCAAGTGGCCATCGATGCCCTGGAAGACCTCAAGGCCCAGGACATCGTGACCCTCGATGTGCGGGACAAGACCAGCGTCACCGACTACATGGTGATCGCCTGCGGCAGTTCCAGCCGCCAGGTCAAGTCGCTGGCCGACAACGTCCTGACCAAGGCCAAGGAAAACGGCGTCAAGCCCCTGGGCAGCGAAGGCCTGGAGTCCGGCGAATGGGCGCTGCTCGACCTGGGCGACGTGGTGGTCCACGTGATGCTCCCGGCGACCCGCCAGTTCTACGACCTGGAGCGCCTGTGGCAGGGCGCCGAGCAGAGCCGCGCCCAGCACCAGCCGGAAGAGTGACGCCGGCATGCGGTTGCGCCTGATCGCGGTTGGCTCGCGCATGCCTCGCTGGGTCGAGGAAGGCTGGCAGGAATACGTCAAGCGCCTGCCGGCCGAGCTGTCCCTCGAACTGGTGGAGATCCCGCTCAACACCCGCGGCAAGAACGCCGACGTGGCGCGCCTGATCCGTCAGGAAGGCGAGGCCATGCTGGCGCGCGTCCAGCCGGGGGAACGGGTGGTGACCCTGGAGGTCGAAGGTCGGCCCTGGAGCACCGAGCAACTGGCTCGCGAACTGGATCGCTGGCGTCTCGACGCACGCACCGTGAATCTCATGGTCGGCGGCCCGGAAGGGCTGGCGCCGGAGGTCTGCGCGCGCAGCGAGCAGCGCTGGTCGCTGTCGCCGTTGACGCTGCCGCACCCGTTGGTGCGGATCCTGGTCGGCGAGCAGATCTACCGGGCCTGGACCGTGTTGTCCGGGCACCCCTACCACAAATAGTCCCCAGTCCCGATGCCGCAGCCGATCCACCTGAAAGACCACGAGAAAGACGCCCGCCTGGTGCGTCGGCGCGTCATCGTCGGGGCGGTGGCGGTGGTCTTGCTGACCCTGGTGCTGGTGGCGCGCATGTACCACCTGCAGGTGACCCAGTACGAGTACCATTCGACGCTGTCGGAGAACAACCGGGTCCATGTGCAGCCGATCCCGCCGACCCGCGGGATCATCTTCGACCGCAACGGCGTGATCATCGCCGACAACCGGCCGAGCTTCAGCCTGACCATCACCCGCGAACGCACCGAGGACCTGCAGAAGACCCTCGACACGCTGGTGGAGATCCTCGGCCTGACCGAGGACGACCGGGCCATCTTCGAGAAGCGCATGAAGCAGGGGCGGCGTCCGTTCGAGCCGGTTCCCATCATGTTCGAACTCAACGAGGAACAGATCGCCCGCATCGCGGTGAACCAGTTCCGCCTGCCGGGCGTCGACGTGGCGACCCAGTTCGTCCGCCACTACCCGCTGAAGGAGCACTTCGCCCATTCGGTCGGGTACGTCGGGCGGATCAACGAGCAGGAACTGAAGAACCTCGACCCGATCAACTACAGCGGCACCCACCATATCGGCAAGACCGGCATCGAGCGCTTCTACGAGAGCGAGTTGCACGGCACGGTTGGCTACGAGGAAGTCGAGACCAACGCCCGCGGGCGGGTGCTGCGGGTGCTCAAGCGCACCGACCCGATTCCCGGCAAGGACATCGTCCTGAGCATCGACAGCCGCCTGCAGGAGGCCGCCGAGAACGCCCTGGCCGGGCGGCGGGGCGCCATCGTGGCGATCCAGCCGTCCACCGGCGACGTGCTGGCGATGGTCAGCCAGCCGAGCTACGACCCCAACCTGTTCGTCACCGGCATCAGCTTCAAGGCCTATGCCGAGCTGCGTGACTCCATCGACCGGCCGCTGTACAACCGCGTCCTGCGCGGGCTCTATCCGCCGGGCTCGACGGTGAAGCCGGCGGTGGCGCTGGCCGGCCTCGACGCCGGGGTGGTCACGCCGACCTCGCGGGTCTTCGACCCCGGCTACTACCAGTTGCCCAACTACGACCACAAGTACCGTAACTGGAACCGCTACGGCGATGGCTGGGTGAGCCTGGAGTCGGCGATCTACCGGTCCAACGACACCTATTTCTACGACCTCGCGCACAAGCTGGGGATCGACCGCCTGCACGCCTTCATGAGCCGCTTCGGCTTCGGCCAGAAAGTCGCCCTGGACATGTTCGGCGAAGCCGACGGGCTGATGCCCTCGCGCGAATGGAAGCGCAAGACCCGCCGCCAGGTCTGGTACCCGGGCGAGACCCTGATCCTCGGCATCGGCCAGGGCTACATGCAGGCGACGCCGATCCAACTGGCGCAGATGACCGCGCTGCTGGCCAACAAGGGCCACTGGATCCGCCCGCACCTGGCCAAGACCATCGACGGCCAGCCGCCGGTCGATCCCGACCCGATGCCCGACATCGTGCTGCGCGACCCGGCCAACTGGGACCGCGTCGACTACGGCATGCAGCAGGTGGTGCATGGCGCCCGCGGCACGGCGCGCAAGGTCGGCGCCACTTCGGCCTACCTGATCGCCGGCAAGAGCGGTACCGCCCAGGTGGTGGCGATCAAGCAGAACGAGCGCTACGACCGCTCCAAGCTGCTCGAGCGGCACCGCGACCACGCCCTGTTCGTCGGCTTCGCGCCGGCCAACAACCCGCAGATCGCGGTGGCGGTGATGGTGGAGAACGGCGAGTCCGGCTCCGGCGTCGCCGCCCCGGTGGTCAAGCAGGTGATGGACGCCTGGCTGCTCGACGAGCACGGCAAGCTCAAGGCCGAATACGCGGAACCCGTCGCGCCGCTCGCGGCGGCGGTGGCCAAGCCCGAACCCACGGCAGCCGAGCCGGAGGCGCCCGCCCTTGAACAGTAACTTCGACCGCACCCTGTCCAACGAAGACGTGATGCGCCGGCGCGCCAGCCTGTTGCAGCGCCTGCACATCGACGGGATTCTCCTGCTGCTGTTGCTGATCCTCGGCGCCACCGGCCTGTTCGTCCTCTATTCGGCGAGCGGCAAGAGCTGGGACATGCTGATGAAGCAGGCCACCTCGTTCGGCCTGGGACTGGGCATGATGGTGGTCATCGCCCAGATCGAGCCGCGCTTCATGGCCCGCTGGGTGCCGCTGGGCTACCTGGTGGGGGTCGCGCTGCTGGTGGTGGTCGACGTGATCGGCCACGACGCCAAGGGGGCGACGCGCTGGATCAACATCCCCGGGGTGATCCGCTTCCAGCCCTCGGAGTTCATGAAGCTGCTGATGCCGATGACGGTGGCCTGGTACCTGTCCAAGCGCAACCTGCCGCCGGGGCTCAAGCACATGGTGATCAGCCTGGCGATCATCATCACCCCGTTCGTGCTGATCCTGAAACAACCCGACCTCGGCACCGCCATGCTGATCCTCGCTTCCGGCGGCTTCGTGCTGTTCGTCGGCGGCCTGCGCTGGCGCTGGATCGTCGGCGCGGTGTCGGCGGCGGTGCCGATCGCCGTGGCGATGTGGTTCTTCATCATGCACGACTACCAGAAACAGCGGGTGCTGACCTTCCTCGACCCGGAAAGCGACCCGCTGGGCACCGGCTGGAACATCATCCAGTCTAAGGCGGCCATCGGTTCCGGCGGGGTATTCGGCAAGGGCTGGCTGCTGGGCACCCAGTCGCACCTGGATTTTTTGCCGGAAAGCCACACCGACTTTATCATTGCGGTCCTCGGCGAGGAGTTCGGCCTGGTCGGCGTCTGCCTGCTGCTGGTGCTCTACCTGCTGCTGATCAGTCGTGGCCTGGTGATCACCGCCCAGGCGCAGACGCTCTACGGCAAACTGCTGGCCGGTGGCATCACCATGACGTTTTTCGTTTATGTCTTCGTGAATATCGGTATGGTGAGCGGGTTGTTGCCGGTGGTGGGGGTACCGCTGCCTTTCATTAGTTATGGCGGAACTTCGCTGGTTACCCTGTTGTCAGGGTTCGGGGTTCTGATGTCGATCCATACCCATCGGAAGTGGATCGCCCAGGTTTGAGACCAAGAGTGAAGAACGCAATGCAAGTACTGCGTACATGGGCGGCCAGGGGCGTCCAATGGGTCGGCGTAGCCGGCGTCATTGGCCTGTCCGGGGCGGCCCAGGCGGGGGACTACGACGGCTCGCCGCAAGTGGCCGAGTTCGTCAGCGAAATGACCCGCGACTACGGCTTCGCCGGAGAGCAGCTGATGGGGCTGTTCCGCGACGTGAACCGCAAGCAGTCGATCCTCGATGCGATCTCGCGCCCGGCCGAGCGGGTCAAGCAGTGGAAGGAATACCGGCCGATCTTCATCAGCGACGCGCGCATCAGTCGTGGCGTCGACTTCTGGAACAAGCATGCCGAAGACCTGGCGCGGGCGGAGAAGGAATACGGCGTGCCGGCCGAGATCATCGTCTCGATCATCGGCGTGGAAACCTTCTTCGGCCGCAACACCGGCAGCTACCGGGTGATGGACGCGCTGTCCACCCTCGGCTTCGACTACCCGCCGCGAGCCGACTTCTTCCGCAAGGAGTTGCGCGAGTTCCTCCTGCTCGCCCGCGAACAGCAGGTCGACCCGCTCAGCCTGACCGGCTCCTACGCCGGCGCCATGGGCCTGCCGCAATTCATGCCGAGCAGCTTCCGCGCCTACGCGGTGGACTTCGACGGCGATGGCCACATCAATATCTGGAGCGACCCGACCGACGCCATCGGTAGCGTCGCCAGCTACTTCAAGCAGCACGGCTGGGTCACCGGCGAGCCGGTGGTCTCGGTGGCCGAGATCAACGACGAGAGCGCCGAGAGCGCGGTGACCAGGGGCGTCGACCCGACCATGAGCCTGGGTGAGCTGCGTGCCCGCGGCTGGCGCACCCACGATGCGCTGCGCGACGACCAGAAGGTCACGGCGATGCGTTTCGTCGGCGACAAGGGCATCGAGTATTGGGTCGGTTTGCCGAACTTCTACGTGATCACCCGCTATAATCGCAGCGCCATGTATGCCATGGCGGTTTATCAGCTGGCGGGCGAGATTGCCCGCGCGCGAGGTGCCCATTGAGCAAGCGTGTCCGCTCCTCCCTGATCCTGCCCGCCGTCTGCGGCCTCGGGCTGGCGGCCGTGCTGTTGAGCAGTTGCTCCAGCAAGGCGCCCCAGCAGCCGGCCAGGCAGGCGGGCATTTCCGGGCCGGGCGACTATTCCCGTCCGCATCGCGACGGCGCCCCCTGGTGGGACGTCGACGTGTCGCGGATCCCCGATGCGGTACCGATGCCGCACAACGGTTCGGTGAAGGCCAACCCCTACACCGTGCTGGGCAAGACCTACTACCCGATGAACGATGCGCGGGCCTACCGGATGGTCGGCACCGCGTCCTGGTACGGCACCAAGTTCCACGGCCAGGCCACCGCCAACGGCGAGACCTACGACCTCTACGGCATGACCGCCGCGCACAAGACCCTGCCGTTGCCGAGCTATGTGCGGGTGACCAACCTGGACAACGGCAAGAGCGTGATCGTCCGCGTCAACGACCGCGGCCCGTTCTATTCCGACCGGGTCATCGACCTGTCCTTCGCCGCGGCGAAGAAGCTCGGCTATGCCGAGACCGGCACCGCGCGGGTCAAGGTCGAAGGCATCGACCCGGTGCAGTGGTGGGCCCAGCGCGGCCGGCCGGCACCGATGGTCCTGGCGCAGCCCAAGCAGGCGGTGGCCCAGGCCGCTCCCGCCGCGGCGCAGACGCAGGCGGTGGCGATGGCCCAGCCGATCGAGACCTACACTCCGCCGCCGGCGCAGCACGCGGCCGCCGTGCTGCCGGTGCAGATCGACTCAAAAAAAAACGCTTCATTACCAGCCGATGGCCTGTATCTCCAGGTGGGCGCCTTCGCCAACCCGGATGCGGCGGAGCTGCTGAAGGCCAAGCTGAGCGGCGTGACGGCTGCGCCGGTGTTTATCAGCTCGGTCGTGCGCAACCAGCAGATTCTGCACCGGGTGCGGCTGGGACCGATCGGTTCGGCGGACGAGGTTAGCCGCACCCAGGACAGCATCCGCGTGGCCAACCTTGGCCAGCCGACGCTGGTACGCCCCGACTGAGCGCCTACTCACGCAGGGAATTCCCGCAAGGGATTGTTTGACCATTGGTAGAACCAGAGAGACGGATGAACATCACCACTATCGCGAAACGCTTGTCACTGCTTGTCCTGTTCATCGCCCCTACGGCTGGCTGGGCTGCTGAATCCATGGTTCCGGCGCCGCCGCAACTGGCCGCCAAGTCGTACGTCCTGATGGACGGCGAGAGCGGCCAGGTTCTGGTCGAGAACAACGGCGACCAGCGCCTGCCGCCGGCCAGCCTGACCAAACTGATGACCGCCTACATCGCCACCAAGGAGATCGAGGCCGGCCGCATCGGCGAGAACGACCTGGTCACCGTCAGCGAACATGCCTGGCGCACCGGCGGTTCGCGGATGTTCATCAAGGTCGGCAGCCAGGTCTCGGTGAGCGACCTGCTGCATGGCATCATCATCCAGTCCGGCAACGACGCCAGCGTCGCCCTGGCCGAGCATATCGCCGGCAGCGAAGACGCCTTCGCCGACATGATGAACACCACCGCGCAGAAGCTGGGCCTGACCAACTCCCACTTCATGGACGCCACCGGCCTGCCCAACCCGGACCACTATTCCTCCGCCCGCGACATGGCGGTGCTGGCCCGCGCGATCATCTACGGCGAGCCGAGCCACTACGCGATCTACGCGCAGAAGGAATTCCTCTGGAACAACATCAAGCAGCCGAACCGCAACCTGCTGCTGTGGCGCGACAAGACCGTCGACGGCCTGAAGACCGGCCACACCGACGAAGCCGGCTACTGCCTGGTGGCTTCCGCGGTACGCGACGGCCAGCGCATGATCGCGGTGGTGTTCGGCACCAACAGCGAGCAGGCCCGCGCCGCCGAGACCCAGAAGCTGCTGACCTATGGCTTCCGCTTCTTCGAAAGCCGCAACTTCTACAAGAAGGGCACCGAGCTGACCAAGGGCCTGGTCTGGAAGGGTTCCGAGCATGAAGTGAAAGCCGGCCTCGCCGAAGACCTGACCATGACCCTGCCGCGCGGCCAGATGCAGAAGCTGCAGGCCAGTATGGTCCTGGAGCCGCAGCTGATGGCGCCGATCCAGCAGGGCCAGGTGATCGGCAAGGTGGAAGTGAAGCTGGACGACAAGGTCATCCGCAGCGCCGACCTGGTCGCCCTCAACGCCGTCGAGGAGGGTGGTTTCTTCCGCCGCCTGTGGGATAGCATCCGCCTGTTCTTCTACGGTTTGTTCAACTGACCGACCGGCGCCCGCCCGCTCACGAGGCCAGCGGGCGCCCGTCCCCGCGGACCACGGGTCCGCCGCCGCCATGACCGATACCCCTGACGTTCAACCCCCGAAAATCGAATTCCCCTGCGAGCGTTATCCGATCAAGGTGATCGGCGACGCCGGCGAAGGTTTCTCCGACCTGGTCGTGGAAATCATCCGGCGCCACGCGCCGGATCTCGACGTCGAGACCCTGGTGGTCCGCGACAGCAGCAAGGGGCGCTTCCTCTCGGTGCAGGTGCTGATCACCGCCACCGATGTCGACCAACTGCAAGCCATCCATAACGACCTGCGCGCGACCGGACGCGTGCACATGGTGCTCTGATGGGACTCGAGCTGGGCTTCCGTGAGCTCGGCGAGGTTCCCTACGAACCGACCTGGCATGCCATGCAGCGCTTCGTTGCCGAACGCGACAAATCGGTAATGGACGAAGCCTGGCTGTTGCAGCACCCTGCGGTCTTCACCCAGGGGCAGGCCGGCAAGGCCGAGCATGTGCTGTTCCCCGGCGACATCCCGGTGATCCAGGTGGATCGCGGCGGCCAGGTGACCTACCACGGCCCCGGCCAGTTGGTCACCTACCTGCTGCTCGATGTCCGCCGCCTGGGACTGGGCGTGCGCGAGCTGGTCAGCCGGATCGAGCAGAGCCTGATCGGCCTGCTGGCGTCCTATGACGTGCAGGCCGTGGCCAAGCCGGACGCGCCGGGTGTCTACGTCGACGGGGCGAAGATCGCCTCCCTCGGCCTGCGCATCCGCAACGGCTGTTCCTTCCATGGCCTGGCGCTGAACCTGGACATGGACCTGCGACCGTTCCAACGAATCAATCCCTGCGGCTACGCCGGGATGCCCATGACCCAACTGCGCGACCTGGTTGGGCCGGTGGATTTTGCCGAGGTGTGTACCCGATTGCGCGCTGAGCTCGTCTCACGCCTTGGCTACGCTGAACAGAAGACCCTTACGGGCGGGATCGAACTGACATGAGCACTGTTGTGGAGAAGTCCGGAGAAGCCAAGCCGGGCAAGGTGGAAGTCGGCGTGAAGCTGCGCGGCGCGGAAAAGGTCGCGCGGATTCCGGTGAAGATCATTCCCACCGAGGAACTGCCGAAGAAACCCGACTGGATCCGCGTGCGCATCCCGGTTTCCCCCGAGGTCGACCGCATCAAGCAACTGCTGCGCAAGCACAAGCTGCACAGCGTCTGCGAAGAGGCGTCCTGCCCGAACCTGGGCGAGTGCTTCTCCGGCGGCACCGCGACCTTCATGATCATGGGCGATATCTGCACCCGACGCTGCCCGTTCTGCGACGTCGGTCATGGCCGGCCGAAGCCGCTGGACGTCGACGAGCCGACCAACCTGGCCATCGCCATCGCCGACCTGCGGCTGAAGTACGTGGTGATCACCTCGGTGGACCGCGACGACCTGCGCGACGGCGGCGCCCAGCACTTCGCCGACTGCCTGCGCGAGATCCGCAAGCTGTCGCCGGGGATCCAGCTGGAAACCCTGGTGCCCGACTATCGCGGTCGCATGGACATCGCCCTGGAGATCACCGCCAACGAGCCGCCGGACGTGTTCAACCATAACCTGGAGACGGTACCGCGCCTGTACCGCTCCTCGCGGCCGGGCTCGGACTTCGAGTGGTCGCTGGACCTGCTGCAGAAGTTCAAGCAGATGGTTCCGCACGTACCGACCAAGTCCGGGCTGATGCTCGGCCTGGGCGAGACCGACGATGAGGTCATCGAGGTCATGCAGCGGATGCGCGAGCACGACATCGACATGCTGACCCTCGGCCAGTACCTGCAGCCGTCGCGCAACCACCTGCCGGTGCAGCGCTTCGTGCATCCGGACACCTTCGCCTGGTTCGCCGAGGAAGGCGAGAAGATGGGCTTCAAGAACGTCGCGTCCGGCCCGCTGGTGCGTTCGTCCTACCATGCCGACCAGCAGGCGCACGGCAACAAGATCGGCTGATCTACGCCGCGCCAATGCCTCCGACGCCGCGTCCCTGCACAGGGACGCGGCGTTTTTCGTTGGGCAGCCACCAAGCCTCTTCGGACGTAGGACGAACAACCGCTTGCGGTTATCCGCCGGCGCGTAGGTGAGTACCGTTTGCGCTCATCCCTGTGCGGTAACGAAGCGACTGCGCTGGCCGAGCTGCCGCACCGCCTCGATCAGTGCCTCGGCCGCCAGGCTGGATTGGCGCGAGAAGGCGTAGAAACGCGCCTCCGGCAGCGGCGGAAAACCCTGTTCCGGGCCCAGTTCGCGCAGCCCCTCGCGCATCTGGCTGCGCGCCACCACTGTCACGGCGAAACCGGCCAGCGCGGCGGACAGGCAGCCGGCCATGCTGGCGCTCTCGAACACCAGGCGCCAGGGACGTGCAGCGGCGCCGAGGGCTGTAATCGCCGCTTCGCGGTAGACGCAGGGTTCGGGGAACAGCGCCAGCGGCAGCGGTTCGCCCACGGGCAGCTCGATCGCGGTCGCCGCGGCCCAGACCAACGGTTCCTCCCAGAGCAGTTCGCCGTCGTCTCCGACCCGCCGGCACTGCTTGCCGAACACCACGTCGGTGCGCCCCTGGGCCTGCTGGCGGAGCAGGTCGGTGGTGATACCGACCTTGAGTTCGATGGATGCTTCGGGGTGCCAGCGGCGAAAGCGTTGCAGGACGCGTGGCAGCCAGGCGCTGGCGAAGTCCTCCGAAGCGCCGATACGCAGGCGGTCGCGGATCGGCGTGCCGTGCAGCCTGGCGCGGGCCTCGCGCTCCAGCTCGACGATGTTGCGGGCATAGGCGTAGAGCGTCTCGCCCGCCTGAGTCAGCTCCAGGCGGCGGGTGGTGCGGCTGAGCAGGCTGACGCCGGCTGTCTGTTCCAGGCGCTTGATATGCCCGCTGACCGCGGAGGGAGTGAGCGCGAGATTGTCCGCGGCGAGGGCGAAGCCGCCGCTGTCGACCACTTCGAGAAAGGTACGCAACAACACGATATCCAGGGATTGGGAGGTGGGGACGGCAAGCTCCATGAGGTCTTCCATTCATCTCGTTTCATGAATAGTAGACGCTAACTATTCATGAATCACCCTTGGCAAGCGTCCTAGGATGTCCCTTCTTTCTCTTGGAGAGGTCCGATGAGCCGCTATGCCTTCGTTTCCGCCGATGTCCTGGATATCGCCTACCTGGAGTGGAATCCGCAGGGGGCGCGCAGCGCCGTCTTGTTGCACGGTTGGCCGGACAGCCCGCATACCTGGAAAGACCTGGCGGAGTCCCTGGCGGACGCCGGCTATCGGGTGCTGGCACCAGCCCTCCGGGGATTCGCCCCGACCCGCTTCCGCGATGCGTCTACTCCGCGCAGCGGGCAACTGGCGGCTCTGGCTTGCGATCTGCTGGCATTCGTCGACAGCCTGGCATTGCAACGTCCCCTGCTGGTCGGCCATGACTGGGGGGCTCGCGCGGTGGCTAGTGCCTGCGGACTGCGCGAGGGCGTAGCCTCGCACCTGGTGATGCTCTCGGTGGGGTACGCCAGCAACGATCCGCAGCAAGTTCTTTCCCTGCCGCAGGCCCGTAGCTTCTGGTACCAGTGGTTCATGGCTACGCCACGCGGAGAGCGCGCGCTGCGCGAGGAGGGCGAGGCGTTCGCCCGGCAGATGTGGGACACCTGGTCGCCGCCGGGATGGTATGCCGAGCGCGATTTCCAGGAGGCCGCCCAGGCCTTCTCCGGGCCGGACTGGGTGGCCGTGGTGCTGCACTATTACCGGCATCGCTGGGGCTTCGTCGCGGGGGAGCCGCGCTACGGGGCGGCGGAACAGCGCTTGCTCCCGGCACCGCGCCTGGCGCTGCCGACCCTGGTGCTGCACGGCGGCGCGGATGCCTGCACCCACCCCGACGGCTCCCGCGGACGCGAGCACTACTTCAGCGGGCGCTACCAGCGGCTGGTGCTGGAGAGCGTCGGCCATTTTCCGCAGCGCGAGGCGGCCGCCCAGGTGGCGGACGCTATCCTGCGGTTCTGCGCGGATGACTAGGTCCTGGACACCGCAGCGGCGGATAACGCCCATGGCGTTATCCGCCCTACGAACCGGTGTGCCGCGAGCGGTCGCGGCGGACGTGGGGGCGTAAGCTCCGCCGGTGGCCCTATGGCGTCCGCAGGCGGTCGAGCAGCGCCGGGGTCGGATAGCCGTCCGCCGGCCAGCCGAACTCCTGCTGGCAGGCGCGGATCGCCTTGCGCGTATTGGCGCCGATGATGCCATCCACCGCGCCCGGATCGTGTCCGCGGGCGGCCAGTTGCCGTTGCAGCTCGATGCGCTGCGAGCGGCTCAGCGGAACATCCTCCAGCGGCCAGGCGCCGACTATCCGGCCGCCGCCCTTGAAGCTGTCGGCGAGCAGGCCGACGGCCAGGGCATAGGCACTGGAGTTGTTGTACTTGAGGATGGCGCGGAAGTTGTGCAGCACCAGGAAGGCCGGGCCGCGGTGCCCGGCCGGCAGCAGCAGCGAGGCCTGTTCGCCGGAGAGCCCGGAGGGCAGGGGGCCGCCGTTGACACCTTGTACGCCCATCCCTTGCCATTCGCCCAGGGGCTTGCGGATGGTGAGTTCCGCCAGGGAATAGTCGAAGCCTGCCGGCAGGCGGACTTCGAAACCCCAGGGTTGTCCGGCGATCCAGCCGGAGGCTTTCAGGTAGTTGGCGGTGGAGGCCAGGGCGTCGCCGGGCGAGCCCCAGATGTCACGCTTGCCGTCGCCGTCGAAGTCCACGGCATACTGGTTGTAGGTGGTCGGGATGAACTGGGTCTGGCCCATGGCGCCGGCCCAGGAGCCGATCATGAAGGAGGCCGGAACGTCGCCGTGCTGGAGAATCTTCAGGGCGGCGAGCAACTGGGCGTGGGCGAATTCCGGGCGGCGTCCTTCATAGGCGAGGGTCGCCAGGGAGCGGATCACGTTCTTGTTGCCCATGTGCGAACCGTAGTTGCTCTCCATGCCCCAGATCGCCACCACCGCATCCGCATCCACCGCATAGCGCGCGTCGACTTCGCCGAGGATGCGCGCATGCTGCGCCAGGCGCGCCTGGCCCTGGCGAACGCGCAGCGGATCGAGGGCGCCTTCCAGGTACTTCCATACCGGTCGGGTGAATTCCGGCTGGCTGCGGTCTGCTTCGACCACGGCGGGATCGGGCTGGACGCCGGCGAAGGCGCGATCGAAGGTCTGCGCATCGATTCCACCGGCCAGCGCCTGTTGACGGAAGGCGTCGCGCCACTGTTCGAAGCTTTGCCCAGGCTGGGCCTCGTTCGGCGCGCCAGCGGGCACCGAGGCGGCCGGGCCGGCGCCGGAGAAGGGCGCCTTGGTCTGCAGGGGAGCGGCAGGCTGGTTGTATTCGACTGTCGGATTCTTCTGCGCGCAGGCGCTGGAGAGGCCAAGCCCCATGGCGACGACGGTGCTGCCCAGCAGCCCGCTCACCTTCAGCAGGGCGGATCGTTCGGGGTTACGCATTGCTCTCCTCAGCAGGGTCCTCGGGACGGGCCACCTTAGCACGCCGGCCAGGACGCGTCTGCCGTCGTTGGACGCGCCGGCGGGGCCCCGGGTTCGCCAATGTGGTTCCATCGGCGCGGTGGATATCGTTCGCCATATGTTCGGTCACTGTCGGGCGGCCAATGGTTTCGTCCGTACCGCTCCGCCGCCTGTCGAAGCCTCGCGGCGCACCCGAGTCGGGATCGGCGACGGGTCGCGCGGCATGCTCGAGGCCTTCGACTTCTTCTTCCTGGCCTTCGTTCTGCGCGACATGGCTACCCGCTTCGGCGTCGGCATCGAACGCCCGAGCCTGGTTCGTGCGCTGCAATGGCCAGAGGGTTGCCAGTCGGCCGCGCGGGATGTCGAGGCCGCGGATCATGATGGAGGAACCATTGGCTTTTCGCCCAACCCGATGGGGCCAGGGCTTGCGCGCCGACGATAGTGTGCCCATGGGCGGCAGGCTGGCGGTGGGGTTGGTCTTGTCGACGGGCTTCGGGCGGGGTAGGCGGGGCGCGTGGGTGAGGAGGGCGTTGCGGGAGGATGGACCAGCGGCTGTTTCAGGCCGCCATAACGAAAGAAGCCTCCCAGTTACGGGAGGCTTCGCGGCGGTAGCTGCCTTTGCCTTTCTTCGCCTGTTCCTGGCGGCTGCGGAACAGTGGCTGGGCGACCAGGGATTTGGCCTTGTTCGGCCGCTTGCTTTTCTTTGCCATGGCATAGGTCCTCGAAGGTGATCGGGCTGGCGCTCGCCAGCGCGCGCATCATCTGCCTGTCGCCGCGGATTGTCCAGTGCCGGTTGCGCCTTCAGGCTGCCGGCAGGCCGAGGCGCTGGCCGGCGAGGCTCAGGGCGAGAAGCGAGAGACCGCTCCAGGGGCTGCCGGGTGCCTGTCCCTTGATCTGCGCGTCGATCAACTGGGCATCCCTCAGCATCTGGTTCCAGCGGCTGCTGGAGTGGCGTTGCAGGGCACGGGTCAGCAGCGGACGGCGCTTGTCCCAGACCGGCGGACGCGCCTGGGCGAAGGCTTTCTCCAGCGGGATGCCCTGGCCGTATTGCTGGGACAGGCCAGCCAGCAGGCGGATCTCTCGGGCCAGGCCCCAGAGGATCACCGGCGGCTCGATGCCTTCGCCGCGCAGTCCTTCCAGGATGCGCAGGGCGTGGGCCGCTTCACCGCCAAGGGCAGCGTCGATCAGGCCGAAGACATCGAAGCGTGCGCTGTCGGCGACCGCGGCCTGTACGGTGGCGGCGTCGATCTGGTTGCCCTCGGCGAGCAGCTTGAGCTTTTCGATTTCCTGGGCGGCGGCGAGCAGGTTGCCTTCCACGCGCGCGGCGATCAGCTCCAGGGCCTCGGGGCTGGCGGACAGGCCGGCCTGGGACAGGCGCTGGCGAATCCACTGCGGCAACTGGTGGACGTCGACCGGCCAGACCTGGATGAACTGCGCGGCGTTGCCATCGATCAGGGCCTTGGCCCACTTGGTCTTCTGCGTGCTGCCATCGAGCTTGGGCAGACTGAGCAGGAGCACGGTGTCTTCCGGCGGCCGTTGCAGGTATTCCTGGAGAATCGCCGCGCCTTTGTCGCCGGGCTTGCCGGAGGGCAGGCGCAGTTCGATCAGGCGCTTCTCGGCGAACAGCGACAGGCTGGCGCCGGCCTCCAGCAGCAAGCCCCAATCGAAGTTGGCTTCGGCATTGAATACCTGGCGCTCGCCGAAGTCGCGCTCGCGGCAGGCCTGGCGAATGGCATCGCAGGCTTCCTGGCAGAGCAGCGGTTCATCGCCGCTGACGACATAGACGGGCGCCAGGGGGCCCTGGAGGTGCTTGGCGAGTTGCGCGGGAGTCAGCTTCATAGGAGAAGACGGGGCCGGCGAAACCGGCCCCGGGGCATCACGGGGTGGGGAACTCGATCGGCGACTGCTGCGGCTCGGCGGCGCGGCGCTGGCGCTCCGCCTCGTCGGCGGCGCGCAGGGCTTCGGCTTCCGCCTTGGCCTTGGCTTCTGCCTGGCGCTGGGCTTCGTCGAGTTGCGCCGGGGTCAGCGCCTGGAGGCGCATGGACAACTGCTGGATCAGGTCGCGCCGCATCTCGCTGCGCAGCTGCGCGGCTTCCTGGTCGGAACCGATCAGGTTGTTTTCGTCGTGCACGTAGACCTTCTGCACCTGTACCTGATTGCTCATCAGGACCAGGTCGTTGGCGCCGACGATCTCGTAGTTGATCGTGTTGGTCAGCTCGAACTCCGCGCCGCGCGCGGAACCGGTGTAGCTGACGGTGCGCTGCTGGTTGTCCTCGCGGACCAGCACCAGGTGGTAGGGCGCGTTGCTGGTGACCTTCACGCCGCTGTTTTCCAGGGTTTCCTTCAGTTCGCGCACGGTCGGGCCGTAGGCGTTGCGCGCGGACACGTCGATTTCCTTGAGCGCGAATTGCGCATCGCCCAGGCCGCGCAGTTGGAAGCCGCAGGCGGCCAGCAGGGTGGTCATACCGATCAGCGCGGCGCTGGTCAGGATACGTTTCATCAAGCTTCCCTCACTCCTGTTGATCAGCGCCCCCGGATGGCCGGGGGCGTCCAATGGAATCGCGTATCAGTTGGCGACGATGTTGACCAGTTTGCCCGGTACCACGATGACCTTGCGGATGCTCAGGCCTTCGGTGAAACGCAGCACGTTCTCGTTGGCGCGCGCGGCGGCCTCGACATCCTCGCGGCTGGCGCTGGCGGCCACGTCGATGTGTCCGCGCAGCTTGCCGTTGACCTGCACCACCAGTTGCAGGGTGTCCTGCACCAGTGCGCTCTCGTCGACGCTCGGCCAGCGCGCATCGATCACCGCTTCGGCATGGCCGAGCTGGCCCCAGAGCACGTGGCAGATGTGCGGAGTGATGGGCGCCAGCAGCAGGACCACGGTTTCCAGGCCTTCCTGGATCAGGGCGCGGTCCTGGGCGTCCTGGTTCGGCGCCTTCTCCAGCACGTTCATCAGGGTCATCACCGCGGCGATGGCGGTGTTGAACTTGTGGTGCTGGCCGACATCCTGGCTGGCCTGCCTGATCGCCAGGTGGATGGCGCGGCGGACCTGCTTCTGCGCGTCGCTCAGGGCGGCGACGTCCAGCGCGCCGGGGAGGCCGGCGCTGACGTGGGCGTGAGCCAGGCGCCAGACGCGGCGGAGGAAGCGGTTGGCGCCCTCGACGCCGGCGTCCGACCACTCCAGGCTCATGTCCGGCGGCGAGGCGAACATCATGAACAGGCGGCAGGTATCGGCACCGTACTGGTCGATCATCGATTGCGGGTCGACGCCGTTGTTCTTCGACTTCGACATCTTCTCGGTGCCGCCGATCTCGACCGGCTGGCCGTCGCTCTTCAGGCGCGCGCCGACGACCTTGGCCTTGGCGTCACGCTCGACCTCGACGTCGGCCGGGTTGAACCAGTCCTTGCCGCCGTTGGCGGTGGTCCGGTAGTAGGTATCGGCGACCACCATGCCCTGGGTCAGCAGGTTCTTGAACGGTTCGTCGCTGCCGACCAGGCCTTCGTCGCGCATCAGCTTGTGGAAGAAGCGCGCATAGAGCAGGTGCAGGATGGCGTGCTCGATGCCGCCGATGTACTGGTCGACCGGCAGCCAGTAGTCGGCCGCCTTCCTGTCCAGCATGCCGCCTTCGAACTGCGGGCAGGCGTAGCGGGCGAAATACCAGGACGACTCGACGAAGGTGTCCATGGTGTCGGTTTCGCGCTTGGCCGGCTGGCCGCATTTCGGGCAGTTGCATTCGTAGAATTCCGACATCTTCGCCAGCGGCGAACCGGAGCCGTCCGGTACCACGTCTTCCGGCAGCACCACCGGCAACTGGTCGGCCGGCACCGGGACGTCGCCGCAAGCCTCGCAGTGGATGATCGGGATCGGGCAGCCCCAGTAGCGCTGGCGGCTGATGCCCCAGTCGCGCAGGCGGAACTGGGTGCGCGCCTGGCCCAGGCCCTTGGCCTCGAGGTCGGCGCCGATGGCGTCGAAGGCGGCCTGGTAGCCGAGGTTGTCGTACTTGCCGGAGTTGACGGTGAGCACGGACTCGTCCTTGGCGCCGTACCACTCCTTCCAGACGCTGGACTCGAAGTCGTTGTCGCCCTCGACCTTGGCGATCACCTGGCGGATCGGCAGGCCGTACTTGTTGGCGAACTCGAAGTCGCGCTCGTCATGGCCGGGCACCGCCATCACCGCGCCTTCGCCGTAGTTCATCAGCACGTAGTTGGCGACCCATACCGGCAGCTTGTCGCCGGTCAGCGGGTGTTCGACGAACAGGGAAGTGGCCATGCCTTTCTTCTCCTGGGTGGCGATGTCGGCCTCGGCGACGCCGCCGCGCTTGCATTCGTCGATGAACGCCTGCAACTGCGGGTCGTTCTGCGCTGCCTGGGTGGCCAGCGGGTGTTCGGCGGCGACGGCGACGTAGGTGGCGCCCATCAGGGTGTCCGGACGGGTGGTGAACACCTTCAGTTGGCCGGCGTGGCCGATGGAGGCCTGGTCGTAGGGGAAGCCGATCTCCATCCCGCGCGACTTGCCGATCCAGTTGCGCTGCATGGTCTTCACCTGCTCCGGCCAGCCGGGCAGGTTGTCGAGGCTCTCCAGCGGTTCCTCGGCGTAGGCGGTGATCTTGAAGTAGTACATCGGGATCTCGCGCTTCTCGATCAGCGCGCCGGAGCGCCAGCCGCGCCCGTCGATCACCTGCTCGTTGGCGAGTACGGTCTGGTCGACCGGATCCCAATTGACCGTGCCGTTCTTGCGGTAGATCACCCCTTTTTCGAACAGGCGGGTGAACAGCCACTGCTCCCAGCGGTAGTAGTCCGGCTTGCAGGTGGTGACCTCGCGGCTCCAGTCGATTGCCAGGCCGAGGCTGTCCAACTGCGACTTCATGTAGGCGATGTTGTCGTAGGTCCAGGCCGCCGGGGCGACGTTGTTCTTCATCGCGGCGTTTTCCGCCGGCATGCCGAACGCGTCCCAGCCCATCGGCTGCAGCACGTTGCGGCCCTGCATGCGGTGGTAGCGGCTGATCACGTCGCCGATGGTGTAGTTGCGCACGTGGCCCATGTGCAGCTTGCCGCTCGGATACGGGAACATCGACAGGCAGTAGAACTTCTCCTTGTCGGGTAGCTCCCTGACGAGGAAGGACTGGTGTTCTTTCCAGTAGTTCTGGGCCTGGGTTTCGATCTCGAGTGGCTGATATTGCTCGTGCATGGCGCTACTTAGACGTGACTGTTCGAAAGCCTCGTAGCATACATGACCCCCACTCCTGTCGATAGCCCGCGCCGTTTGTCGCCGGGGGCGGTTCAGCCGAACGGGAACGCTAAGCTTGCCCTATGGGCCGTCGATGGCTGGCTGCCCAGTGGTACCTTCAGAGGTGTTCGATGGCTGAGCTGCAACGCGCGAGTGTGACGGGAGGTGGGCTGTACGAGAGGCTGCTGCAGCGTCTCGCCCTGGCTCTGGATGAAGCGGATACGGCCGAGCGCCTGCGTGACGAGCATCCCACGGAGCTTGAGTTGCGTGGTTTGAGCGAAGCGGAGATGGGGCTGATACGCGCCTATCTCGACCAGGACCTGCACTGGTTGCGCGGCTGGCATGCGGCCGCCGAGGAGCTGGCGCTGCTCGAGCGCCAGCCCGGCAGGACACCCCGGCCGCCCCGGCCGCAACCGCCGGCGCCCCGTCGCCACGTCTCGTTGAAACAGCGGCAACTGCTCTGTGCGCTCTGCGGTGCGCCGGTGCAGTGGAGCAAGGGGCATGGCGTGTTGCCGTGCGGCCATTGCGGCTCGCAACTGTTCCGTTCGGGCAACGGCCGCTAGGGTCTCTTTCCGGGAAGTTTCGCCAGGCGTCGCGCAATCCTTTAGATTGCCTCTTCCGACAGGGAGGGGGCGATGCCGATCCGTTATTTCTTCAAGCAACTTCTGCTGCCGCCGGGCGGCCTGTTGCTGCTGCTGTTTTTCGCTTTCTGGTGGCGCACCAGCCGACCGAGGCTGGCGCGGCTGTGCGGTGTCTGCGGGTTCTTCGGTCTGTGGCTGATGAGCATGCCGCTCAGCGTGGAGTGGATGGCGCGCTGGCTCGAAAGCGAACCGGCCCTGCTGGCGGAGGATCTGCCGGGCCTGGCGCAGCGCGCCGACGCCATCGTCATCCTCGGTGCCGGCCGGCAGACCAACGACCCGGCCTGGGGCGACGATGCGCCGAGCCTGCTGGCGGCCGAGCGGCTGCGCTATGCCGCGCGGCTGGCCAAGACCTCGGCGCTGCCGGTACTGATCAGCGGCGGGTTGCATTACGGACGCCCGCCCAGCGAGGCGGCGCTGATGGCCAATGCCCTGTTGCAGGACTTCGGCGTGCCGACGCGCTGGCAGGAAGGTCTCAGCCGTACCACCTGGGAAAACGCCACCCTGAGCGCCCCGCAGTTGCGCGAGGCCGGCGTGCGCCGGGTGGTGCTGGTGACCCAGGCCTGGCACATGCAGCGGGCACGCTGGAGCTTCGAGCGCCAGGGGTTCGAGGTGATCCCGGCGCCGGTCGGCTTCCTCGGCGGGGCCAACCTGCGGCCCTTCGGCGGCTGGCTGCCGGAAGCGCAGGCCTTCTGGCAGAGCGGCATGCTGCTGAACGAGGCGATCGGCCTGGTCGGCTATCGCCTGTTCTACCGCTGAGACGCAACCGGCGCCGCAGGGGCGCCGGTCTTTCCAGGAGGGGCTGGTTTCAGCCGAACAGGCGTCGCTCCTGCGGACGCAACTGGCGGCCGAGCAGAGCCCATAGCAGCAGCACGCCGGCCAACCCGGCCAGCGGCCAGACGCGGTATTGCAGATAGGGCGTCAGGCCCTGCATGGGAATCACCTCGCCGCGCAGGATGCCCTGCTGGAACTGCGGGATCTGCCGGACGATCCGGCCATAGGGATCGATCAGGCCGGTGACGCCGTTGTTGGTCGCGCGGATCATCCAGCGACCGCTTTCCAGGGCGCGCATCTGTGCCATCTGCAGGTGCTGCAAAGGGCCTATGGAAGTGCCGAACCAGGTGTCGTTGCTCACTGTCAGCAACACCTGGCTCTGCGCCGCGAGCGCGGCGGCGAACTCCGGGTAGACCACTTCGTAGCAGATGTACGGGGCGATCTCGTAGCCCTTGGCCTTGAGCAGCGGCTGGTCGGCCGGGCCGCGAGCGAAGTCGGACATCGGCAGGTCGAAGAAGGCGATCAGGCCGCGCAGCAGGTCCTGCAGCGGCACGTACTCGCCGAACGGCACCAGCTTCTGCTTGAGGTAGGTGCCCGCGCCTTCGCCGACCACGGTGATGCCGTTGAAGTAGCGACTCTTGCCGTCGGCGAGACGTTCGCGCACCGGGACCCCGGTGATCAGCGCGGCGTTCTTCTCGTCGGCGACCTGGCCCATGGCGCCGAGGTAGCCGCTGGCCATGTCTTGGAGAATCGGCACCGCGGTTTCCGGCCAGACGATCAGGTCGACGTCCTGCTGCGGCAGGCTCAGGTCGCGGTAGAGGTCGAGTTGCGCGCGGACCTGATTCGGGTCCCATTTCAGCTCCTGGGCGATGTTGCCCTGGATCGCCACGACCTTCAGCGGTTCGCCGGCCGAATGGGTCCAGGCGTGGCCCTTGAGATAGAGGCCGGCCGCCCACGGGCCGAGCAGCAGGACCAGCCCCAGAAGCAGGCTGGCACCGTGCGGGAAGAGGCGCGGCAGGTTCACCAGCAGGGCCGCGCTGAGGGCGATGACGAAGGAGGACAGCCATACGCCGCCCACCGGCACCAGCCCGGCCAGCGGTCCCTGCAACTGGCTATAGCCGGCGTAGAGCCAGGGGAAACCGGTCAGGAACCAACTGCGGAACAGCTCCAGTGCCAGCCACAGGGCGGCGAACGCCAGGGCGTCGCCCAGCGGCGCGTTGTCGCGGCGCAGGCAGCGCGCCCACAGCCAGGCCGGCAGGGCGAAGAAGAAGGCGACGCCGGCGGTGAAGCCGAGCATGAGGAAGCTCGCCAGCGGCACCGAGGCGGCGCCGTAGTCATGGATACTGACGTAGATCCAGCTGGTGCCGGCGCCGAACGCGCCGAAACCGTACCACCAGCCGCGCCACAGGGCGGACTTGCCGGGAAGGCCGCGCAAGCCGAGATAGAGCAGGGCGATCGAGAGGATCGCCAGCGGCCAGTAGTCGAAGGGCGCCAGGGCCAGGGGTGTGAGCGCGCCTGCGGCGAGTGCCAGCAGGTGTCCGGGCCAGCCGGGACGAGAAATCCAACGCATCGAATGTCCTTAGAGCCTGTTCAATGTCCGACTGCGCAGACCGGGGCCTCCTTCGGCTGCCGGACGGCAACGTCCGCGGCGACAGGGGAGTCTGGCGCAAGGCGCAAGAGTAAAGGAGGGGCTGGCGAGACGCCAGAAGGACGGCGCGGGAAGATGCCCCCTCCGCCGCGGCGGAGGGGGCGCGCTCAGTTCTGCAGGGGAGACAGGCGCAGCAGGTGGACGCGGCGGCTGTCGGCGTTGAGCACGCGGAAACGGAACTCGCCCAGCTCGACCACTTCGTTGCGCTTGGGCAGGTGGCCGAAGGCGCTCATCACCAGGCCGCCCACGGTATCGAATTCCTCGTCGGAGAATTCCGAGCCGAAGAAGTCGTTGAAGGCGTCCACGGGGGTCAGCGCCTTGACGATGAAATCGCCGCTGGGCAGCGGCTTGATGTAGCTGTCCTCCTCGACGTCGTGCTCGTCCTCGATATCGCCGACGATCTGTTCCAGCACGTCCTCGATGGTCACCAGGCCGGCCACGCCGCCGTATTCGTCGATGACGATGGCCATGTGGTTGCGGTTGGCGCGGAATTCGCGGAGCAGCACGTTGAGGCGCTTGGATTCGGGGACGAAGGTGGCCGGACGCAGCAGTTCCTTGATGTCGAAGGGACGCTCGTCGTTGTGCAGGATCAGTGGCAGGAGGTCCTTGGCCAGCAGTACGCCCATGACGTCGTCGAGGCTTTCGCCGACCACCGGGTAGCGCGAGTGGGCGGCTTCGATGATGGCCGGAAGGAATTCCTTCGGCGTCTGGGTCGAACGGATGCTCATCATCTGCGAGCGCGGCACCATGATGTCGCGCACCTGCAGGTCGGCGACCTGGATCGCCCCCTCGACGATGGACAGCGCCTCGCTGTCCAGCAGCTTGTTGTCGTGGGCATCGCGCAGCAGCTCGAGGAGCTCCTGGCGGTTTCTCGGCTCGTGGGCAAAAGCCTGGGTGATCTTGTCCAGCCAGGACTTGTGCCCGTTGCTCGATCGGTCTTCGCTCATTTTTCCTTGCTCGGTGGCTCTTCGTCGTCGTAGGCGTACGGATCGGGATGACCCAGTTCCGCCAGCAATTCACGTTCCAGTGTTTCCATTTCTTCCGCTTCGGCGTCGTCGATGTGGTCGTAGCCGAGCAGGTGCAGGCAGCCGTGGATCACCAGGTGGGCCCAGTGGGCCTGCAACGGCTTGCGCTGTTCCAGGGCTTCGCGGGCGACCACCGGGGCGCAGATCACCAGGTCGCCGAGCAGCGGGATATCGAGAAGCTCGTCCGGGACATCGGCGGGGAAGGACAGCACGTTGGTCGCGTAGTCCTTGTGCCGGTAGGTGCTGTTCAGTTCCAGGCCTTCGGCCTCGTCCACCAGGCGGATGGTCAGCTCCGACTCCGGACGCTGGCGCAGGGCCAGTTCGCACCAGGCGCGGAACTGCGCTTCGGAGGGCAGGTCCGGGGCGGCGCTGGCGACCTGCAGGTCGAGCTCAAGCGGCATCGTGACCGCCCTTGCCCGTTCCCTCGACCGGCCGCACCTGGCCTTGCTGGCGGCTCTCGTGACGCTCGTAGGCTTCGACGATACGCTGCACCAGCGGGTGGCGGACCACATCCTTGGGCTTGAAGTGGGTGAAGCTGATGCCGGGGACGTCCTGCAGGACCTCGATCACGTGCTTGAGGCCGGAGCGGGTGCCGCGGGGCAGGTCGACCTGGGTGACGTCGCCGGTGATCACCGCGGTGGAGCCGAAGCCGATCCGGGTGAGGAACATCTTCATCTGCTCGACTGTGGTGTTCTGGCTCTCGTCGAGGATGATGAAGCTGTTGTTCAGCGTGCGCCCGCGCATGTAGGCCAGCGGCGCGACCTCGATGACGTTGCGCTCGATCAGCTTGGCCACGTGTTCGAAGCCGAGCATCTCGTAGAGCGCGTCGTAGAGCGGGCGCAGGTAGGGGTCGATCTTCTGCGACAGATCGCCGGGAAGGAAACCGAGCTTCTCGCCGGCCTCGACCGCCGGGCGCACCAGCAGGATGCGGCGGATCTGCTCGCGCTCCAGGGCGTCGACGGCGCAGGCTACGGCGAGATAGGTCTTGCCGGTGCCGGCCGGGCCGATGCCGAAGTTGATGTCGTGGTCGAGGATCGCCTTGACGTAGCGCTGCTGGTTGGCGCCGCGCGGGCGGATGTGCGCCTTGCGCGATTTCAGGGTGACCTGCGGCGCGCTCTGCAATTCCTCGAGGTCTTCCAGGCCGGACTCCTGCAGGTACAGGTGCACGGTGTCGGGAGTGAGATCGGTGCCGTTCTGCGCCTCGCGGTAGAGACGCTGCAGCAGGCGTTCGGCGACCTTGGTCCGGCGCGGTTCGCCGGCCAGTTCGAACTGGTTGCCGCGGTTGCGGATCTCGATGTCGAGGCGTTTCTCGATCTGGTGGAGATGCTCGTCGAACTGCCCGCAAAGTGTCGCGAAGCTGCGGGCGTCGAACGGCTCGAGGATAAAGCGATGAAGTTCCTGGGGGGCGTTCAAGGTGTTCTGTCGTACTCGCCAGTGGCTGATTGATAGGGAAGAGAATAACCGCTGGATATCGTCGCGCAAAGTTGCCGTATCGCGGCGGCGCTTTCCCGGTTCCCGCTGAAACGTTGGTGCACCGTGGCGGCGGGAAGGTTCAGCGAGCCCGCCGTACGGTCGTCGGCCTCAATGCAGGGTGCTGTCGATCAGGGTACCGCGCAGCGAGTGCGGCAGCGCGTCGTCGATGTGCACCTGGGCGAACTGGCCGATCAGGCGTGGATTGTCGCAGCGGAAGTTGACGATCCGGTTGTTCTCGGTGCGCCCCTGGAGCATGCCTGGGTCCTTCTTCGAGAAGTCGGTGACCAGGATCCGCTGGGTGCTGCCGACCATGCGCCGGCTGATCTCGTAGCCTTGCTGGTGGATGCGGCTCTGGAGGATCTGCAGGCGCTGTTTCTTCACTTCTTCCGGCAGGTCGTCGGCGAGGTCGGCGGCGGGCGTGCCGGGCCGCGCGCTGTAGATGAAGGAGAAGGAGAAGTCGAAGCCGACGTCCTCCACCAGCTTCATGGTCTGCTCGAAGTCCTTCTCGGTTTCGCCGGGGAAACCGACGATGAAGTCGGAGCTGATGCAGATGTCCGGTACCGCGGCCTTCAGCTTGCGGATACGCGACTTGTATTCCAGCACGGTATGGTTGCGCTTCATCGCCGCCAGCACGCGGTCGGAGCCCGACTGCACCGGCAGGTGGATGAATTTCACCAGCTCCGGCACCTCGGCGTGGCCTGGATCAGCGCGTCGGAGAATTCCAGCGGGTGCGAGGTGGTATAGCGGATGCGCTCGATACCGTCGACGGCGGCGACCACCCGCAGCAGTTCGGCGAAGTCGGCCAGGCGGCCATCGTGGGTCAGGCCGCGGAAGCCGTTGACGTTCTGTCCCAGCAGGGTGACTTCGCGGACGCCGTTCTCGGCCAGGTGGATCACTTCGGCGATCACGTCGTCGAATGGTCGGCTGACTTCCTCGCCGCGGGTGTAGGGCACCACGCAGAAGCTGCAGTACTTGCTGCAGCCTTCCATCACCGAGACGAAGGCGGTGGGGCCATCGACCCGCGGTTCCGGCAGGCGGTCGAATTTCTCGATTTCCGGGAAGGACACGTCGACCTGCGGCTTGCGCGTGCTGCGCGCGGCGTCGATCATTTCCGGCAGGCGGTGCAGGGTCTGCGGGCCGAAGACCACGTCGACATAGGGCGCGCGCTCACGGATCGCGGCGCCTTCCTGGCTGGCCACGCAGCCGCCGACGCCGATCACCAGGTCGGGATTCTGCTGCTTCAGCTCGCGCCACATGCCGAGCTTGGAAAACACCTTTTCCTGGGCCTTCTCGCGGATCGAGCAGGTATTGAGCAGGATGACGTCGGCCTCGGCGGCGTTTTCGGTCACCTCGAGGGCTTGGTGTTCACCGAGCAGGTCCGCCATTCGCGACGAGTCGTACTCGTTCATCTGGCAGCCGTGGGTTTCGATGAAAAGCTTCTTGGCCATGCGCTTCGTCGGACAGTTCGAAAAGGACCGCGCATTATAGAGGGCGGGGCCCCCGGTTCCTAGCGTTGCTGGCCGAAAGGCTGTGCTATGATTCGCGCCCTTCATTTTCCGGCATTGCTTTCCCCGCCATGAACAAGCGCGAAAACCCCATCTACAAGGTGATTTTCCTCAACCAGGGCCAGGTCTTCGAGATGTATGCCAAGCAGATCTACCAGAGCGATCTGTGGGGCTTCCTGGAAATCGAGGAGTTCGTCTTCGGCGAGCGCACCCAGGTGGTGGTGGACCCCAGCGAGGAGAAGCTCAAGGCGCAGTTCGAAGGCGTTCTGCGCAGCTTCGTGCCGATGCACGCGATCGTCCGCATCGACGAGGTCGAGCGCCTGGGTACGCCGAAGATCAGCGAGGCCAAGGGCGCGGGCAACGTCATGCCGTTCCCCATGCCGATGCCCGGCAAGAGCGACTGATTCGCGAAAGGGACGTCAGGGCAGCGGCGCGAAGGGCGTGACGCCGCCGGCAGTCTGCAGTTCGATCAGGTAGTTGCGGAAGATCTGCCCCAGCACCCGGGTGGCGATGTCCAGTTCGTCGCGGTTCATCTGCTCGGCTACCAGGTCGGCGCTGTCCAGGGCGTCCTCGGCGCCGTTCACCGCTGCCATCTTCAGCACGATGTAGGCCTGTACGTTGTTCGCCGGAACCCCTTCGCCACGGAAGAACATGGTGCCGAGGTGGTACTGGGCCTGGGCATGGCCCTGTAGAGAAGCTTTCTCGAACCAGTTGAGGGCGGCCTGGAGGTCGCGCGGGATGCGCTCGCCGTCGTAGAAGAATTCGCCCAGTTCGTATTGCGCCTCGGCGTCGCCGCCATTGGCGACCTGCTGGCAGGCGGCGAGCGCCTGTTGCAATTCTTCGGGAACGGTGTTCAGCGCGCAGCGGCCGGTCGCTGGAATCAGCAACGAGTTGCCTCCCGCCTGCGCGAGCAGCGGCTGGAGGATCAACAGGCAACCCAGGGCGAGGGTGCGGCCGGTACGGAACATGAGGGGAAGACACCTCCTGGATCGGGGCGGGCAAGGGCTGCCCGGCCAACGAAATGCGCTGACCCTCACATTATGAAATAAGCCGACGCCTCCTTACAAAGTCTTTACTGTCTTTTCGGGAACTTTGTCGGCGCGTTTATGCATTTCGGCTAGGAAGGCGTTCCGGCGGGGAGGAGGGCGGCGCCCGGGAAGGGCGCCGCGAAGAGGATCATTTCAGCGCGGCGAAGGCTTTTTCGGCGGCGTTCAGCGTGATTTCCAGCTCCTTGTCGCCATGGGCGATGGAGGTGAAGCCGGCCTCGAAGGCGCTAGGCGCAAGGTACACGCCACCGTCGAGCATCAGGTGGAAGAAGCGCTTGAAGCGTTCGACGTCGCTGGCCATCACGTCCTCGAAGGTGACGATGGCGTCGGCGCCGCTGAAGTACAGGCCGAACATGCCGCCCGCCTGGGTGGTGACGAAGGGGATGCCGGCGGCATCCGCGCGCTGTTGCAGGCCGTCGAGCATGCGCGTGGTGTAGGCGGTCAGTTCGTCGTGGAAACCGGGGCGGCTGATCAGGCGCAGGGTGGTCAGGCCGGCGGCCATTGCCAGCGGGTTGCCCGAGAGCGTGCCGGCCTGGTAGACCGGGCCCAGCGGGGAAATCTGCTGCATGATCTCGCGCTTGCCGCCGAAGGCGCCCACCGGCATGCCGCCGCCGATGATCTTGCCGAAGGTCGACAGGTCCGGGGTGACCCCGTAGTAGGCCTGGGCGCCGCCGAGGGCGACACGGAAGCCGGTCATCACTTCGTCGAAGATCAGCACCACGCCGTGTTCGTCGCAGGCTTCGCGCAGGCCTTCGAGGAAGCCCGGCGCCGGCGGCACACAGTTCATGTTGCCGGCAACCGGCTCGACGATGATGCAGGCGACCTCCTTGCCGACCCCGCCCAGGGTCTTGCGCACCGCCTCGATGTCGTTGAACGGCAGGGTCAGGGTGTGCTTGGCGAAGGCCGCCGGAACGCCCGGGGAGTTCGGCACGCCGAAGGTCAGGGCGCCGGAGCCGGCCTTCACCAGCAGGCTGTCGGAGTGACCGTGGTAGCAGCCTTCGAACTTGATGATGCTGTCGCGCCCGGTGTAGCCGCGGGCCAGGCGGATGGCGCTCATGGTCGCCTCGGTGCCGGAGCTGACCATGCGCACCATCGCCATCGACGGCACCATGGAGCAGACCAGGTCGGCCATTTCCACTTCCAGCGCGGTCGGCGCGCCATAGGACAGGCCGTGGTCGAGTTGCCGGCGCACCGCGTCGAGCACGTCCGGATGGCTGTGGCCGAGGATCATCGGGCCCCAGGAGCCGACATAGTCCACGTAGCGCTTGTCGTCCTCGTCCAGTACATAGGCGCCTTCGGCGTGCTTGAAGAACAGCGGGGTGCCGCCGACGCTCTTGAAGGCGCGCACCGGGGAGTTGACCCCGCCGGGAATGTGTTTCTGGGCGTTGTTGAACAGCGTTTCGGAACGGGACATGGCTAGCTCTCTATCTCTCGGGCGAGGCGCGGAGGCGTCAGGCAGGTTCGAACAGGGCGCTGAAGGCGCGGGCGCGGCGTTCCACCTCGGCGGCGGACGCGGCGGCGAACAGCGCATGGATCACGGCGACCAGATCGACGCCGCGGGCGATCAGGCCGGGCGCGGTGTCGAGGCTGATGCCGCCGATGGCGGTGATCGGCAGGTGCAGGCGCGGCCGGGCCTGGTCGAGCAGCTCGACGCTGGCGGCGGGGGCGCCGGGTTTGGTGCTGGAATTGAAGAAGCGGCCGAAGGCGACGTAGCTGGCGCCCTCGGCCACCGCCTGCTCGGCCAGTTCCAGTTGGGCGTGGCAGGTGGCGCCGATGATCGCCTGGCGGCCGAGCAGGGCGCGCGCCGCCGACAGCGAACCGTCGGTCTGGCCGAGGTGCAGGCCGACGCCCAGGCGCGCGGCGAGTTCGGCGTCGTCGTTGACGATCAGCTGCGCGCCGTAGCGTTCGCAGAGTTCGCGCAGGCTTTCCGCCTCGCGCAGGCGCCGCGCCTGGTCGCTGGATTTGTCGCGGTATTGCAGCAGGCGCGCGCCGCCGCGTAGCGCGGCTTCGACGTAGGGCAGCAGGCGGCCGTCGTCCAGTAGCTGGCTATCGGTGATGGCGTACAGGCCGCGCAGTTTCATCGGCTGGCTCTCAGTGACAGAAGTCGGTGGGCAGGCGGCGCGGCACGTATTGGCCGTGGCCCGGACTCTCGGCGTCGCGCAGGGTCCGCCAGGTGTAGTCGAGGGCGCTCTGCACGGCGCCGTGCAGTGCTTCGCCGAGGGCGATGCGACCGGCCAGGGCGCTGGCCAGGGTGCAGCCGGAGCCATGGTAGCTGCCGGGCAGGCGCTGGCAGGTGAAGGTGCGGCGGCTGCCGTCGCGGCTGTACAGGCGATTGTGCACTTCGCTTTCGTCGCCGTGTCCGCCGGTGATCAACAGGTGCTCGCAGTGTTCCAGCAGGCGCTCGGCGCACTGGTCGGCGCTGCCCTCGGGCAGGTCGGCGAGCAGGCGCGCTTCCGGCAGGTTCGGCGTGGCGATGGTGGCGCGCGGCAGCAGCCGCTCGCGCATGGCGAAGCCGACGTCGCCCTTGCCCAACGCACCGCCGCCGCCGGCGCGCAGCACCGGATCGCAGACCACCGGCAAGTGCGGGTGGGCGGCGAGGATCTCGGCCACCGTGTCGACCATCTCCAGCGAACCGAGCATACCCAGCTTGACCGCCGCGACGGGCAGGTCGGCGAGTACGGCGTTGGCCTGGGCCAGCACCCACTCGCGGTCGAGGACGCGGAAGTCGCTGACGTTGACGGTGTCCTGCACGGTCAGCGCGGTGACCGCCGGGGCGGCGTGGCAGCCCTGGGCGAGCAGGGCTTCGATGTCGGCTTGCAGTCCGGCGCCACCACTGGGGTCGTGACCGGACAGGCAGAGCACTACGGGGCGGGAAGTCGGTGTTTTCATGGCGCGTGAGCTTACCACTAAAAGCGCTTCGTGGCGGCTGCGCGGACGACCTTTCGGGCGCCGCGCCCGGGCCCTGCGTGACACGTCCCGGGCCTGACGTGGCGTGGCGTGTGCTAAAGTTCGGCGAATATTCATACAACGCTCGCCAAGGGCGGACCATTACGAGGGAGGTGGGGCTCCCGGTCCGTTCGAGGAGCACTGCGGGGCATCATGCGGCACTGGCTGATTCTCTTTCTTCTTGCGTTGCCGTGCCTGGCGGGTGCGGTGAGCTTCAACGAGCAGGTCGAGCGCCTGCCGCTGGGGCAGTCCATCGACGTGTTCGAGGACGTGCGCGGTAGCGCCGATATCAACGACATCACCTCGCTGGCCATCGACAGCAGCTTCCGCCGCCATGACAAGGACGTGCTCAATGCCGGCTATTCGCGCTCGGTGTTCTGGTTGCGCCTGGACCTGGACTACCGGCCGGTCGCCTCCAGCGATCCGCGCACCTGGCTGCTGGAGCTGGCCTATCCGCCGCTGGACAAGCTCGACCTCTACCTGCCCGATGGCCAGGGCGGCTACCGCCTCGCCCAGCGCACCGGCGACACATTGCCGTTCGCCAGTCGGCCGATCCGGCAGAACAACTACCTGTTCGAACTCGGCCTCGAGCCGAACAAGCCGCAGCGTGTCTACCTGCGGCTGGAAAGCCAGGGGTCGATCCAGGCGCCGCTGACCCTGTGGTCGCCCAAGGCCTACCTGGAGGAGCAGCCCGAACGCATCTATGTGCTCGGCATCATCTATGGCGTGCTGCTGGTGATGCTGATCTACAACCTGTTCATCTTCCTCAGCGTCCGCGATACCAGCTATCTCTACTACATCCTCTATATCGCTTCGTTCGGGCTCTACCAGGTCTCGGTGAACGGCGCCGGCATCGAGTACTTCTGGCCCGACAGCCCCTGGTGGGCGAACGCCGCCACGCCATTCCTGATCGGTTCGGCGGCGCTGTTCGGCTGCCAGTTCGCGCGCAGCTTCCTGCATACCCGCGACCACAGCGTGTGGGTCGACCGCGGCCTGCTGGCGCTGATGGCGGTCGGCGCGCTGGTCATGCTGATGGCGCTGACCATGAGCTACGCCGTGGCCCTGCGCCTGGCCACCTACCTGGCGCTGGCCTTCACCGGCCTGATCTTCGCCGCCGGCATCCTCGCCTGGCTGCGCGGCATGCGCGTGGCGCGCTATTTCATCATCGCCTGGACCGCCTTCCTTCTCGGCGGCATCGTCAACACCCTGATGGTCCTCGGCTACCTGCCGAACATGTTCCTCACCATGTATGCCAGCCAGATCGGTTCGGCGCTGGAGGTGGGCTTGCTGTCGCTGGCACTGGCCGACCGGATCAACGCGATGAAGGAGGAGCGCGCGCGAATCCTCCAGGAGTCCAGCCGCAAGCTGGAAGCGCTGAACCAGGAACTGGCCAACAGCAACCGCCTGAAGGACGAGTTCCTCGCCACCGTCACCCACGAACTGCGCACCCCGATGAGCGGGGTGATCGGTTCGCTGGAGCTGATGCAGACGGTGCCGATGGACGTCGAACTCGCCGAGTACCAGCGCACCGCCGCCGGTTCGGCGCGGGACATGATGCGGATGGTCAACGACATCCTCGCCCTCATCGAACTGCAGGCCGGCAAGCTCTACCCGCGCCGCGAGCCGTTCAGCCTGCGCGGCCTGTTCGACAGCCTGCGCGCGCAGTACGCGCCGCGCGCCGAGGAGAAGGGCCTGCGCTTCGCCCTGCAACTGGACGACAGCCTGCCGGACACCCTCGAAGGTGATGCCGGCAAGCTGGCCCAGGCGCTGGGCTACCTGGTCGACAACGCGATCAAGTTCACCGCCAGGGGCAGCGTGACCCTGCGCGTCGCCGCCGGGCGTACCCATGACGGGGTGGCGCTGCGGGTGGAAGTGATCGACACCGGCATCGGTTTCGACATGGCCGCCGGCAGCGACCTCTACCAGCGTTTCGTCCAGGCCGACAGCTCGTTGACCCGTGGCTACGGAGGCCTCGGCATCGGCCTGGCTCTGTGCCGCAAGCTGGTGGAGCTGCTTGGCGGCGAGCTGACCCACGAGTCCCGGCCGGGACAGGGCAGCCGCTTCCTCCTGCGCCTGCAACTGACCCAGCCGGCCCAGGGCCTGGCGCCGCCGCCGCGGCGCGCCGGCGGGCAGGCGGTGCGGCGTCCCGAGGAGTGCACGGTGCTGGTGGTGGAGGACAACGCCATCAACCAGTTGGTGACTCGCGGCATGCTGCTCAAGCTCGGCTACCGGGTGCGCACCGCCGACAACGGTAGCGAAGCCCTGGAGTTGCTGGCGCGCGAGCGGCCGGACGGCGTACTGCTCGACTGCCAGATGCCGGTGATGGACGGCTTCGCCACCTGTCGGGCGATCCGCGCGCTGCCCGGCTGCGCGGAACTGCCGGTGCTGGCGTTGACCGCCCACAGCCACAGCGGCGATCGCGAGCGCTGCCTGGCGGCGGGCATGAGCGACTACATGGCCAAGCCGGTCAAGTTCGAAGAGTTGCAGACCCTGCTGCACGATTGGCTGCTGTGCCAGCCGATCGTCACCAAGTCCGCCTGAAGCCGTTCCGCGGCTGGCTGAAATGCCGGCCTGCGCGACCTGTATGTCTCTTTAGGCAAAGCCTGAAGCGTGATTCACTGGGAAAAAGTGAATCCGGATTCAGTCATGGTCTATCGTGTCACCGAACGCCGCCTGCAACGCGATTCCGCGCTGCGCGAGCGCATCCTCCAGCTAGGCCTGCGGCGTGTCGCGGAGGGCGGTTTCGCCGCGCTGACCATGCAGGCCCTGGCCGACGACGCGGGGATTGCCACCGGCAGCCTGTACCGCCACTTCCGGGGCAAGGGCGAGCTGGCGGCGGAAATCTTCCGCCGCGCCAGCCAGCGTGAGGTCGATGCCCTGGCCGTGGTCCTGCGCGGTCCCGGCGCGCCCGCCTGGCGCCTGGCCGAGGGCTTGCGGCGCTTTGCCGCGCGCGCCTGGAGCAGCCAGCGGCTGGCCTTCGCCCTGATCGCCGAGCCGGTGGATCCTGAAGTCGACGAGCAGCGCCTGCGCTATCGCGAGGCCTACGCCGCACTGTTCGTCGAACTGCTCGAGGAGGGCCGGCGCAGTGGCGCATTCCAGCTTTCCCTGGTGCCGCTTGCCGCGGCCTGCCTGGTCGGGGCCATCGCCGAGGCGCTGGTCGGCCCCTTGTCTCCCCCGGCGCGCGCCGCTCGCGACAGCGGCCAGCCGGAACCGAGTCTGGAGCCGGTGAGTACGGCTCTGGTGAACTTCTGCCTGCGCGCGGTGGGCGCGCCTGTCTGCGAGGAACCCTCATGAACCTGCACCAGTACGCCGAAACCCACGAAGTGACCAACCAGGTACCGTCGCTGGATGGCGCCAACCTCTACCGCCTCGATCTGCCTCTCCAGGAGTGGGTGCGTCGCTACCAGGGCGGCTGGGCCGAGGAGCGCCTGCAGCGCTACGGCGAGCTGGCCGGCGGCCCGCTGATGGCGGCCGGCTTCCTGGCCAACCAGCACAAGCCGGAGTTCCATAGCCACGACCGCTACGGCAACCGCGTCGACCTGGTGGAGTTCCATCCCGCCTACCACGAGCTGATGCGCGCCGCCATCGAGCACGAACTGCCCTCGCTGCCCTGGACCGACCCGCGCCCCGGCGCCCAGGTGGCGCGGGCCGGGCTGTCCTACCTGCACAGCCAGGCGGAGGCCGGCACCGGTTGCCCGTTGACCATGACCTACGCCAGCGTGCCGGCGATTCGCCTGCAGGCGGACCTGGCCGAGAAATGGCTGCCGAAGATCCTCTCCCGGGAGTACGACCCGCGCAACGTGCCGATGGAGCAGAAGGCGGGCGTCACCATCGGCATGGCGATGACCGAGAAGCAGGGTGGCACCGACGTCCGGGCCAATACCACGCGGGCCTACCCGGTGGGGATTCCCGGGCCGGGGCAGGCCTACGAACTGGTCGGGCACAAGTGGTTCTGCTCGGCGCCGATGTGCGACGCCTTCCTCACCCTGGCCTACACCGACAAGGGCCTGACCTGCTTCCTGCTGCCGCGCCACCGGCCGGACGGCAGCCGCAACCAGTTCTACATCCAGCGCCTGAAGGACAAGCTGGGCAACTGGTCGAACGCTTCCAGCGAAATCGAGTATCGCGGCGCCCTGGCCTGGATGGTCGGCGAGGAGGGCCGTGGCGTGCCGACCATCATCGAGATGGTCGCCATGACCCGCTTCGACTGCATGATCGGCTCCAGCGCACTGATGCGTCAGGCGTTGACCCAGGCTGCCCACCACTGTGCCTACCGCAAGGTCGGCGGGCGGGTGCTGGCCGAGCAACCGCTGATGCAGAACGTGCTCGCCGACCTGGCCCTGGAAAGCGAGGCGGCGCTGGCCCTGACCCTGCGCATGGGGCATGCCCTGGACCGTGCCCACGACGAGCAGGAGGAGAAGTTCGCCCGCCTG
The DNA here is from genome assembly GCF_001810205.1 of Pseudomonas sp. HMSC076A11. Classification (NCBI taxonomy): domain Bacteria; kingdom Pseudomonadati; phylum Pseudomonadota; class Gammaproteobacteria; order Pseudomonadales; family Pseudomonadaceae; genus Pseudomonas; species Pseudomonas sp. HMSC076A11. Next base: position 49,586 of record NZ_KV800319.1, read on the forward strand.
GTCACCGCGGTGGGCAAGTACTGGATCTGCAAGCGTGCCCCGGCGATGATCAACGAAGCCTCCGAATGCATGGGCGGTGCCGGCTACGTCGAGGAAACCATCCTGCCGCGGCTGTACCGCGAGGCCCCGGTGAACTCGATCTGGGAAGGTTCCGGCAACGTGCAGTGCCTGGACGTGCTGCGTGCTCTGTCGAAGGAGCCGGGGGTGCTCGACGCGTTGTTCGCCGAACTGGGCGACGGCCATGGCGACGCCCGTCTCGCCGCGCACATCGGCAACCTCAAGGCGGCCTTCGCCGACACCGCCGACATCCAGTACCGCGCCCGCCAGCTCACCGAGGACGTGGCGATCGCCCTGCAGGCCAAGCTGTTGCTGGAAGCCGGCAACTCCGCGGTGTCCGACGCCTTCATCGGCAGTCGCCTGGGGGACGGCGGGCGGGTCTACGGCACCCTCCCGCGCGGCGTCGAGGTCGAGGCGCTGTTGGCTCGTGCCACCCCGCACCTGACCTGAGGCGCGTCGCGATGCAGGCGCATCCGCGCTACCGGGAGCTGGTCGAGCAGGGCTTCGCCGCGGCCAGTTTCGTCGGCGACCTCGGCATCCGTCCGCTGGACTGCGGGCCGGGTTGGGTCGAAGCGGGGCTGGACATCCTGCCCCGCCACGCCCAGCAGAACGGCTTCATCCATGCCGGGGTCCAGGCGACCCTGGCCGACCATGCCGCCGGGGCCGCCGCCGCGACCCTGGTGGAGGAGGGGCAGACGGTGCTGACCCTGGAGTTCAAGCTCAACCTGTTGCGCCCGGCGCTTTGCCAGCGCCTGTTGTGTCGCGCCGAGGTGCTCAAGGCCGGGCGCCAGGTGACGGTGGTCGAGGCCGAGGTGTTCGCCGAGCGGGACGGTCGGCGGCACCTGTTCAGCAAGGCCACCGTGACCATGGCGGTGGTGGCGCTGGCCGAATGAGATAGCGGGAGAAAAGCGCTGTGTTTTCCTGTCGGTACAGGCAAGATGTTTTCCATGCGAACCGACAGGAAGCCCACCATGAGTATCGATTCCGACGACGGGTTCGTCGTCGCCCGCACGGCCGAGGAGGCCGTCGACCGTCTTGCCGAGCTGCACCGCCAGGCCACCGCGGCGCTGAGCCAGGCGCTCAAGCGCTACATCAAGGAGCGCATCGAGCCAAGCGAGGCCGAGCGGCAGAACTTCCACTACCCGCAACTGCGCATCGGCTACCGCTGCCAGGGCGAGGTGCCGTCCACCACCCGCGCCTACGCCAAGGTCCAGGTGCCGGGCGAATACAGCGTCACCGTCACCCACCCCGACGCCTTCCGCAAGTACCTGCTGGAACAGTTGCGTCCGCTGATGGACGATTTCACCGTGCAGGTGCAGGTCGGCCCGAGCCAACAGGACATCCCCTATCCCTACGTGGTCGAGCAGGGCGACGAGCTGGCCGGCTCCGGGGTGACCGCCGCCGAGCTGGCGCGGGTGTTCCCCAGCACCGACCTGTCCGCCGCTTCCGACGACATCGCCGACGGCCTCTACGAATGGGAACGCGCCGACCAGTTGCCGCTGGCGCTGTTCGACGCCGCGCGGGTGGACTTCTCCCTGCGCCGCCTGGTGCACTACACCGGCAGCGACTGGCGCCACGTGCAGCCGTGGATCCTGCTGACCAACTACCACCGCTACGTCGACCAGTTCATCCGCCTCGGCCTGACCCGCCTGCGCGAGGACCCGCGCTTCGTGCGCATGGTCCTGCCGGGCAACGTGATCATCGAACGCGGGATGGACGAAGGCGAGGCCAACGCCATCGTCGCCGGGGTGGTCTGGCACCGCTACCAGATGCCGGCCTACCACCTGATCGCCGCCGATGGCGACGGCATCACCCTGGTCAACATCGGGGTCGGCCCGTCCAACGCGAAGAACATCACTGACCACCTGGCGGTGTTGCGTCCGCATTGCTGGCTGATGATCGGCCACTGCGGCGGCCTGCGGCAGTCGCAGACCATCGGCGACTACGTACTGGCGCACGCCTACATGCGCCGCGACGGCATCCTCGACCGCGCGCTGCCGCCGCACATCCCGATCCCGGCGCTGGCCGAAGTCCAGGTCGCCTTGCAGGAAGCCGCCGCCGAAGTCACCGGCGAGCGCGGCGAGTCGCTCAAGCGACGCTTGCGCACCGGCACCGTGCTCACCTACGACGACCGCAACTGGGAGCTGCGCTGGGCCCAGGAGCGGCCACTGATCAACCTGGCGCGGGCCATCGCGGTGGACATGGAGAGCGGCACCATCGCCGCCCAGGGCTACCGCCTGCGGGTGCCCTACGGCACGTTGCTGTGCGTCTCGGACAAGCCGCTGCACAGCGAGATCAAGCTGCCCGGCTCGGCCAACGCCTTCTACGAGCGCGCGGTGAACCAGCACCTGCGGATCGGCATCGCCGCCCTCGACCTGTTGCGCAGCCAGCTCAACTCGCTGCACTCGCGCAAGCTGCGGAGTTTCGACGAGCCGCCGTTCCGTTGATCGGACGCGCCGCGGTTTCCGTGCGGAAACCGCGGCGCGCTTCTACGCCTTGCGGCGCCGAGGCCCTACAATGATGGCCCTTCGCCCTGCGTGGAACCGCGGCGCCCTCTGCCGGTCGGAACGACCACGCCTGCCATCGATGTGAGCCCCATGCCGTTCAGCGTCCCCACTCATCTCAGCAACCCGCTCCGTCGCTTCGCCCGCCGCCTGGTACCCGATGCCGCGCCGGAAGTGGCAGCGCCGTTGCCGATGCCGGAAAGCCTGGCCGGCGAACCGTGGTTCTCGGTCGGGCGGGCGGTCGAGGCCCTCGGCGGCGAGCGGGTCGATGGCTGGATCCTGGAAGAATGGCGTGGCTTGGCCCTGCGCGCGCGTTTCAGCGCTTGCTGGCGCGATCCGCGCGGCAACCTGTGGAATGTCCTGCCGCAGGCGGGCGCCATCGCTTTCCTGGCCGACCCGCAGCGGCGCTACGAAGGCGTGCCGCTGGCCGACCAGTACCAGGCGCTCAGCCGCGATGTCCTGCTGGAAGACTACCTCGGCCTGCGGCGCCAACTGGCCCGCGCCGGCCTGGACGATGAGGCCCGCGAGCGCCTGGCCGGGATGGCCGCGCGCCTGGAAAGCTGGCTGGCCCTGGGCGGCCGTGGCGACCAGGCTTGTCCGTGCGGCAGCGGCAAGCGCTACCGCAACTGCTGCTCCCGCCTGGTGGCCCCGGCCTCCTGAGCGACGTTGCGCGGTGCGACGCGCCACTGCTCGCCGGGTTTCGGCGTGCCGAAGGTCGCCGGGTCCACGCCTTGGCTGCGCAGCGCCGCCTGGAGCGCCTTGGGCGGGTCGTCCTGCTGTTCGTCGGTGAGATTGAAGGTACCGAAGTGGATGGCCATGCTGGTCTGCGCCTGCAGCGTGCGATGGGCCTGCACCGCGTCGTCGGGATTCATGTGGTGGTCGCGCATGAACCAGCGCGGCTCGTAGGCGCCGATCGGCAGGGCGGCGAAACGCATCGCCCCGAAGCGCTGGTTGATCAGCCCGAACTCCGGGCCGAGCCCGGTATCGCCGGGAAACAGCAGCGGGCCGTCCGGCGAGTCGATGACGAAGCCGAGCCAGAGCGTGCGGTTGGTGTCGCTGCGGGTGCGCGACGACCAGTGCTGCACCGGTACGCCATGCAGCGTCAGGCCAGCGCCCAGCGGCACGGCCTGCCACCAGTCGATCTCCACGACGTCGGCGAAACCTGTCTGGCGGATCAGCCCGGCGTTGCCCAGGCCGCTGACCACCTTGGCCGTCGGCCAGCGCCGGTGGAGCTGGCGCAGGGTTTCCAGGTCGAGGTGGTCGTAGTGGTTGTGGCTCACCAGCACCAGGTCGATCGGTGGCAACTGGTCGAGCGTCAACCCGGGCGGATGGTGGCGCTTCGGGCCGATGAAGGCGAGCGGGCTGACCCGTTGCGACCAGACCGGGTCGGTGAGGATGTTCAGGCCGCGGTGCTGGATCAGCAGGGTGGCGTGGTTGATGTAGGTGACCCGCAGTTCTTCGCCGCGGGCGCGCTCGTTCACCCTTGGCGGCGTTGCCGTCGGCGGCAGGGCGACCCACGGGCGTTGCGGCGGGCGGTTCCACTGCCACTTGAGCAGGTCGCGCAGGCTCTTGTGCGCGGTCGGCTGGATATTGCGGAAACGTTCGCCGTCGAAATGGTCCGAAGGCGGACCCTGATAGGCGCTGCCAGCGCAGCCGGCCAGGGTCAGCAGGCTGATCAGCCAGGTGGGACGCAGGGAGGGCATGAGGGGATGCTCTTGCGGTCAGGCTCTCGGACAACCTAGCATGCCGCCCGGTACCCCGATCAAGCCAACTCGTTTCCAGTCATGTCCCGTCCCCCGCGTCCTTCCCCGCGTTATCCCGTCCGCCCTGCGCCACGCCGGGTGGCCAAGGCGCCGCCGAGCGAGCCGAAGCTGCTGCTGTTCAACAAGCCGTTCGACGTACTGACCCAGTTCAACGACGAGCAAGGGCGTTCGACCCTCAAGGACTTCATCCCGGTGCCGGGCGTGTATCCGGCCGGGCGCCTGGACCGCGACAGCGAGGGCCTGTTGCTGCTGACCAACGACGGTCGCCTGCAGGCGCGCATCGCCGACCCCCGGCACAAGCTGCCGAAGACCTACTGGGTGCAGGTCGAAGGTACGCCGGACGAGGAGCAATTGCGGCGCCTGCGCGAGGGCGTGACGCTCAACGACGGCCCGACGCTGCCCGCCGAGGCGCGTCTGCTGGATGAGCCGACGTTGTGGGAGCGGGTGCCGCCGGTGCGTTTTCGCAAGTCGGTGCCGACCCACTGGCTGGAATTGGTGATCCGCGAGGGGCGCAATCGCCAGGTGCGGCGGATGACGGCGGCGGTGGGCTTGCCGACGCTGCGGCTGGTGCGGGTGCGGATCGGCCCCTGGAGCCTGGACGGCCTGGGCCTCGGGGAATGGCGGGAAGTGCCGGCGCGGCTGGACTGACGAGAGGGGCGTCGTCCAGCGGGCGCGGAACGATCAGTAGTACGACTTGATCACGGCGATGCCACGACCCATCACGTCGCGCCAGGCGTCGCGGGTCTCGGCGTCGCAGTCGCGGTCGTGCTCGGCGACCGCCATCAGCAGGGCGTCCAGCCACAGGTCGTAGAGTTCCGGGCGGATATCCAGCGCGGCGCGCGAATGGCTGGCGCCGAGGGCGCGCAGCTTGCTGTCGGACATGCCGCGGGCGTACATCACCAGGTTCATGATCCCGGCACGCAGCAGGTGTTTCTGCGCAGTCATGTCGGTGGTGGCGAACTTGGCGCGAATCTGCGGGGAACTGGCAAGGAAATGCCGGTAGAAATCATCGAAGAATCCGGTGCTGGCACAGCAGCGTCCATAACTCTGCATGACGCGGTCGGCGGCGTTCATGGCGACTCCCTTGTTCTAGGCAATGGCAAGGCGAGCCGGCCCCGTTGGCCGGGGCCGGCGGATGATTACGAATGGTTGGATGACGCGCGTGGCGCCGGGGTTACATGCCCGCGCCTTCGAGGCTGCCGATGACCAGGCCCTTGATGATGAAGCCCAGTACGCCCAGGCCGAGGGCGAAGAACAGGATCAGGGTTCCGAACTTGCCGGCTTTCGACTTCTTCGCCAGGTCCCACACGATGAAAGCCATGAACAGGATAAGCACGGTCACCAGACCGGTCATCATCCACTCTTCGAACAGTTCGGGATCCATTGGCAACCTCCGGATTTTCAAGCAAACGAAGTCCGGCTCGCGGTCGGACGGAGCGTGCCATGGGGGGCGGGCAAGGCGTTTATCGTTCTACGAGCAGGCTGCTCTTTATATGCGGGGGCCACGCGGGCATGACAACTGAAACAGGCTGCCGATTATACGGCATGCCGCCTGTTCCGTGTCATGTCCCAGGTCTCGCTACGATCAATCGCGCAGGTGCTCCAGCGGCAGTTCGGTACTCGCCAGCACCTGGTTGAGGACGAAGCTGGAGCGCACGCTGGAGACCCCCTCGATGCGCGTCAGGGTACCCAGCAGGAGCTTCTGGTAGTGGTCCATGTCCGGCACCACGACCTTCAACTGGTAGTCCGCGTCCATCCCGGTGACCAGGCTGCACTCCAGCACTTCCGGGCATTTGCCGATGACTTCCTGGAAATGTTCGAAGCGTTCCGGGGTGTGTCGGTCCATGCCTATGAGGACGAAGGCGGTGAGGCTCAGGCCGAGTTTCTTGCGGTCCAGCAAGGCTACCTGGCGGACGATGTAGCCGTCGTCCTCGAGCTGCTTGACCCGTCGCGAACAGGGCGATGGCGACAGGCCTATCCGTTCTGCCAGTTCCTGGTTGGAGATGCGTGCGTCGCGCTGGAGTTCTTCGAGGATACGCAGGTCGTAGCGGTCGAGTTTGTTCATGGCGAGGATTTCTTTCAGGTTGATTGCCATCGGCAAGGTGAATTTGAGTGATTTATTGCGCAATCAAGGTTCTGGTGAGCAATATTAGCAATCATTGGTCGCGCCTGGCGACGTATTCTTTTACCCAGATTCACGGCCCGGACATCTCGTCCATCACGGCTCGCCCAATCAGGCCAGCCGTGGCCGCCGACCCTACAGGGTTGCGCCGGCCTCCGGGTTGCACACCGCCCAGAAGGTGGAGTGAGGTGAGCCGTCGCCAACAGCGCCGAGCCAGGACAGTTACCCCAGAAGGGAGGTCGACGGGCCTCCCTTTTTCTTTGCCCGCGATCCGGCCCGTGCCGCGCTTTTACCCATTCTTTACCCGGCGTTTACCCACCCTTGGCGGAAAACGGCGGAAAGTCGTTCCCGGGATCATTCGAACATGGCCGGGCGACCATGCCCGGGGCGAGGCAGACGATGAACGGTGGATGGTGGCGAATGCTCGGGGTGGGCGCTCTCTCGCTGAGCCTGTGCGTCCAGGCGCAGGCCGACGACGGCCGAGGGGGACGCGGCGGACCCGGCGGCGAGCGCGGTGTTGCCCACGGACAACCGGGACCTGGCCGCGGCGAAGCGTACGGCGGCAGTTGGGGACCGCATCCCGACTGGCGTCCGGGCCGGGTGGTGGAGGCCTTGCCGCGCGGACACCTGCGGGTGCCCTATCGCGGCGGCGAGTATTTCTTCCACGACGGCTACTGGTACCGACCCGACGGCCCGCGCTATGTGCTGGTCGTGCCGCCCCGCGGGGTGCGCGTCCGCAGCCTGCCACCCTATGCGGAGCAGGTCTGGCTGGGCAGCGTGCTGTACTTCCTTGCCGCCGGTACTTACTACCTGTGGCATGCCGACACCCGTGAGTACGAAGTGGTCAGCCCGCCGCCGCGGGCAGCGGGGCCCGGTTATCCGGTCAGCGTGCCGGCCACCGGCTACGACGTGGTGGCCTACCCCGCGCGCGGCCAGGGGCCCGACCAGCAGGGCCGCGACCGCTACGAGTGCCACCGCTGGGCGGTGGGCGAGAGCGGCTTCGACCCGGCGGGGGCGACCTACGCGCCGGCCGCCGAGGTCGCCAACGGCTACCGCCGGGCCATGGCCGCCTGCCTGAGCGGGCGCGGCTACAGCGTCAACTGACGGTTTCCTTGCCGACCACTTCCTGCGGGTCGGCATGGATCAGCACCTCGGCCTTCGGGTATTCGCGCTTGATCGCCAGCACTGCGCGGTCGGTCAGGGCGTGGGCCACCGACAGGCTTAGCTCGCCGGGCAGCTCGAGGTGCAACTGGACGAACCAGTGGTTGCCGGAGATCCGCGTGCGCACGTCGTGCGCGCCGAGCACTCCCGGCACGCTGCAGGCGAGTTCGCGCATGCGCTCGCTGATGTCGGTAGGCAGTTCCCGGTCCATCAGGATCGACACCGACTCGCGAGCGATCTGCAGGGCGCTCCAGAGGATGTACAGGGCGATGCCCAGGCCGAACAGGCCGTCGCTCTGTGGCCAGCCGTAGCGGGCCAGGAGCAGTGCCACGAGGATGCTGGCGTTGAGCAGCAGGTCCGAGCGGTAGTGCAGCGAGTCGGCGCGTATCGCGGTGGAACCGGTGCGGCGGATGACGTGGGTCTGGAAGGCCAGGAGAAGGGCCGTGAGCAGCAGCGACAGCAGCATCACCGCGATGCCCCAGGTGGCCGCGCCGAGGGGCTGCGGGTCGCGCAATTGCTCGACCGCCTGGATAGCCACCAGCACCGCGCTGGCACCGATGAACATGGCCTGGGCCAGGCCGGCCAGGGCCTCGGCCTTGCCGTGGCCGTAGCGGTGGTCGTCGTCGGCCGGGCGTAGCGAATAGTGCACCGCCAGCAGGTTGAGCAGCGAGGCGGCACTGTCCAGCAGGGAGTCGGTGAGGCCGGCGAGCAGGCTCACCGAACCGCTCAGCCACCAGGCAATGGCCTTGCCGATGACCAGGGTGACGGCGACACCGAGCGAGGCCAGGGTGGCCAGGCGCAGCAGGCGGGCGTGGGGGGAATCGGGACTCATGGGGCGCTTCTGTCAGGAGGGACGGCGCCACTGTAAACCAACCGGGCGGCGACCGGGCACTGACGCACGGTCGCGCTCGGAGGGCGGATCAGGCGGCCGGCTTCAGGCCATAGGCCGCCAGTTGCTCGACGCTGCCGCTGTGGCGGATGAGGCGCGGGTCGTCGAGCGGCAGTTCACGGCCGATCTCGCGTTCGAGGATGGCCTTGAGCTTGCGGTTGTCGACCTTGCCGTCCGCGCCGACGGCATCCTTGAGCACTTCCGGGGCGACCGAGTACTTGGCGTCGGGCAGGTAGATGGCGCCGGTGGCGAAGTCGACGCCGAAGGCGATCAGGCCGGGGATGATATAGAACAGCAGGCCGATGGCGTCGAAGGCGACGATGGCCGGATCGATGCGACCGTCGATCTGGCCGCGTCGCTCGGGGTAGAACAGCGTACCGCAGGCCGACAACTGGCTCAGCAGGGCTGCACTGAGAACGGCACAGGAAACGCGGGTGGCAAGGCGCATGTATGACCTCCGGGTGAACATGACGGCGAACTATAGCAATCGACCAGCGTTCGGCAATCTTCTGCCGCGACGATGACGATAAGACCGTCGAAGGCGCCTGCCGGTTCGCCGGTATACTTCGTCGGTCAGTCCGGAGCCAGCATGATTTCCCTACCCATCGACGCCGTTGTTCCCGCCCTGCGCCAGGCCCTTGGCGCACAACACCAGGCCGTCCTGGAAGCCCCGCCGGGTGCCGGCAAGACCACCCGGGTGCCGCTGGCCCTGCTCGACGAGCCCTGGCTCGCCGGCCAACGCATCCTCATGCTCGAACCGCGACGCCTGGCGGCGCGGGCCGCGGCCGAGCGGCTGGCCGCCGAGCTGGGCGAAAAGGTCGGCGAGACCGTCGGCTACCGGATCCGCCTGGAGAGCAGGGTCGGCCCGAAGACCCGCATCGAAGTGGTCACCGAGGGTATCCTTGCCCGTCGCCTGCAAGACGACCCGGCGCTGGACGGTGTCGGCCTGGTGATCTTCGACGAATTCCACGAGCGCAGCCTGGATGCCGACCTGGCCCTGGCGCTGACTCTCAATGGCCGCGAACTGTTGCGCGACGAGCCGCCGCTGAAAGTGCTGGTGATGTCGGCGACCCTGGAGGGCGAGCGTCTTGCGGCGCTGCTCGGCGAAGCGCCGGTGGTGCGCAGCGAGGGCCGCATGTTCCCGGTGGATATCCGCTGGGGACGGGCGGCGCAACCCGGCGAGTTCATCGAGCCGCGGGTGCAGCAGGCGGTGCTCCAGGCGCTGGCGGAGGAAAGCGGCAGCGTGCTGGTCTTTCTTCCCGGCCAGGCCGAGATCCGCCGCGTTCACGAAGGCTTGCGCGAGGCCCTTGGCGGTCGCCCCGAGGTGCTGCTCTGCCCGCTGCATGGCGAGCTCGACCTCGCCGCCCAGCGCGCCGCCATCGAGCCGGCGTCGCGGGGCACGCGCAAGGTGGTGCTGGCGACCAACATCGCCGAGACCAGCCTGACCATCGACGGCGTACGGGTGGTGATCGACGCCGGCCTGGCGCGGGTGCCGCGCTTCGATCCGGGTAGCGGCATGACCCGCCTGGAGACCCAGCGCATCTCCCGCGCCTCCGCTACCCAGCGTGCCGGCCGCGCAGGGCGCCTGGAGCCGGGCGTATGCTACCGCTTGTGGTCGGAGAGCCAGCATGAGCAGTTGCCTGCCTACGGCACGGCGGAAATCCTCCAGGCCGATCTGGCCGGGCTGGCCCTGCAACTGGCGCGCTGGGGCGTGGCGCCGGAGGAGCTGGCCTGGCTCGACGCGCCGCCCGCGGCGGCCTACGCCCAGGCCCGCGAGCTGCTCGGGCGGCTGGGGGCGCTGAACGCCAGCGGCGCGTTGAGTGCCCATGGCCAGGCGATGGCCGAATTGCCGACCCATCCGCGCATTGCCCACCTGCTGCTGCGCGGCCAGGCCCTCGGCCTTGGCGAACTGGCTTGCGACGTAGCGGCGCTGCTCGGCGAACGTGACATACAGCGTGGCGGCGGCGCCGACCTGCACAGCCGTCTCGCCCTGCTCGCCGGCGAGGCCCGCCCTGGCGCCTCGCGCGGCGCGGTACAGCGCGCCCGGCAACTGGCCCGGCAGTTCCGCGGTTACCTGCGCGGCGCCGCCAGCGAGGCGGTCGTCGATCCCGGTCATCCGCGTTGGCTGGGTTGCCTGCTGGCCTTCGCCTATCCCGACCGCATCGCTCGCCAGCGCCGCGCCGGCGGCGGCGACTACCGGCTGGCCAATGGACGCGCTGCGCAGTTCGGCGAACCGGACAGCCTGATGAAGCTGCCCTGGCTGGTGATCGCCGATCTGGGCAGCCGCCAGGGCCAGCGCGAAGAGCGGATCTACCTGGCCGCCGAACTCGATCCGAGGTTGTTCGATACGGTCCTGGCGGAGCAGGTCAGCCAGCGCGACGAGCTGCAGTGGGACGAGCGCGAAGGCGTGCTGCGCGCCGAGCGCCAGCGCCGGGTCGGCGAACTGGTGCTGTCCAGCGAGGCGCTACCCGGCCTCGACGAAGCGGCGCGCAGCCAGGCGCTGCTCGGCCTGGTCCGGCGCAAGGGCCTGGAGTTGTTGCCCTGGACCCCGGAACTGCGCCAGTGGCAGGCGCGCATCGGCTTGCTGCGCCGGCTGGACCTGGAAGACAAGGGCGAGAGCGAGTGGCCGGACGTCAGTGACGCCGCGTTGCTGGAACGGTTGGAGGAATGGTTGCCGGCCTATCTCGGCAAGGTCACCCGCCTGGCTCACTTCGCCAACCTCGACCTGGCTTCGATCCTCGCCGGGCTGTTGCCCTGGCCATTACCGCAGCGTCTCGACGAGTGGGCACCGAAAACCCTGGAAGTCCCCTCCGGCTCGCGCATCCGCCTGGACTACAGCGAAACCCCGCCGATCCTCGCGGTGCGCCTGCAGGAACTGTTCGGCCTCGGCGACACTCCGCGCATCGCCCAGGGCCGCCTGGCAGTGAAGCTGCACCTGCTGTCTCCCGCGCATCGCCCGGTGCAGGTGACCCAGGACCTGGCGAACTTCTGGCGCAGCACCTATGCGGAAGTCAGGAAGGACCTGAAGGGACGCTATCCGAAGCATTATTGGCCGGACGACCCGCTGGTGGCCGAGGCCACTGCCCGGGCCAAGCCACGCAAGTAGTCGACGGCGCTCAGAGCACCCGGGTCAGGTCGTCGTCGAGGAAGTGCCGGAAACTCAGGCGCTGGCCGTCGGCGAAGTCGAAGTGGCTGTCCAGGGTCGGGCCGTTGAGGACGAACTCCAGGGCCAGCAGGCGCACACCGGCCAGGCCGCGCTGCCGGCCGAGGTCGTGCAGGCGGTACTCGCCCGGGCCTTCGTCGTTCTCGCAGGGCCGCGGCGCTTCGCCGCTGCGCCAGAACACCGTCTCGCCCTCGAAGTAGAGGCGATACCAGCGTTGCTCGAACTGCAGGTAGACCACGTTCACCGGATCGGCCGGACGGCCTTCCCACCACCATTCCTGGATCAGCAGCGACTGGCAGACCTGTCCGCGCAGGGCGGGCTGTTCGCCGTTGATCGTGCAGCAGGGGATGGCGGTATGCATCGGGCTCCTCCTCCGGGGTCGGTTCACAGCAGGGACAGGTCGGCGCCGTCGCTCCGCAACTGGTCGTAGGCCTGGTCCAGGCGGTCGCGCAGCGCTTCGGCGCCGGGAATGTGGCGCGAGACGATCATCCGCAGCGGCAGGCGGTACAGTTCCTGGCTTGCCAACGCCTGGCGGCTGGCCGCTTCCACCGGCGCCTGGTAGTCGAGCAGGTAGTCGCCGCGCCCGAGTTCGAGCATGCGCAAGGCGGCGTGGTGGGTGCCGGTGCGGTACAGGCGCAGGTGCAGGTTGGGGTCCTGGATGAAGTCGGTGACCGGTTTCCAGTAGCTGTAGCCGCTGATCAGGATCAGCCGGCGTCCGGCCAGGTCCTGGGGAACCCGCGGTGCCGGATGGTGCGCCGGGTAGTACAGGTTCAGGCTGACGTGGCCGAGCACGCGCCGCGCCTGGAGGGTGTCGGCGGCCAGCTCCGGCTTGGCCGCGCCGGCCCACAGCGCCACGCTGCCATCCTGCAGCCCCAGGTACAGGCGCGCGCTGGGCAGGGCGCGGAACGCCGGACGATAGCCGGCCCGCTCCAGCAGCAGGCGGACCAGGCGGGCGCCGGAACCGGCGGCGTGGCCATCCCGGGCGGTATAGATGTAGGGGGGGAATTCGTAGTAGCCGACGTTCAACGACGGCCTTGCGTCCTGCGCATGGAGCTGCGGGGCGGCCAGCAGGGCGAACGCCAGCAGCGCGAGCAGGGGCGTTGTGGTGCGTAGGGGCATGGTGTGCGGCCTTGCCGTTTTTTGTTGTTATGAATGGGGGCGAAGCATGCGGCGCGCCGGGCCGCTTGTCCAGCCCGGCGCGCGCCCGGTCAATGGGGCAGCAGGAAGCGCGCGGCGAGCGGCAGGTGGTTGGAGATCTGCAGCGTATCGCTGCGCCGGACCCGGGCATCGAGACGGGTCAGCGAGGGGCTGTGGAACAGGTAGTCGAGGGTCCGATCCGGCCCCTGGACCCGTGGGTCGTTGGGGAAGTGCGTGTACCAGCGAACCTGGTCGACGCCACTGGCCTCTTCCAGCGACGGCACCATCGGGAAGCGCCCGCTCAGGATGGCCAGTTCGCTGTCTTCCCGGTAGGGCGCGCGCAGCGGCGCCAGCAGGTAGGGATACTGGCCGGGCGGCAGCAGGTTGAGGTCGCCGCCGAGCAGCCAGGGCGTGCGCCTGGCCTGCAGTTCGTCGAGCAGCGTACGGGTGGTCCCGACCTGGCGCTCGAGGGTGTCGTCGTTCGCCTGCGGGCGGTCGAAGCGAGCGTTGAGCACGGCCAGCTCGCCGCCGCCGTCGATCGGCAGGTGGCTGACCAGGATCGCCGGGCGCGGCCCGAACAGGCGGTCGAACAGCCCGCCATCGCGTGGCGGCAACTGGCGCCGCTCGGCGCTATCGATGCGATAGCGGCTCAGGGTGGCCTGCTTGCGGCCGACGCTGCCGAAGATGTGCGGCGTCGGCACGAAGGCCGACTTCCACTCGTAGGCCTGGGCGCTGCAATGGTAGAGATCGTTGATGCGCTCCTGGATCAGCGCCAGTTGGTCCTGATCGTCGGTGGCGCTGGAGCCGTCGTCGATCTCCTGGAGCAGGACCAGGTCCGGCTGCTCGTCGCGGATCACCCGGACCACCTCGTCGAGGGTGAACGCCAGGTCTTCGGCGGTGGGGCGCTGGTCCGGGCCGGTGGCATCCGGCAGGTCGTCCCAGAAGACGTAGCGCTTGCCGGCCAGGTACTGGATGTTCCAGGTCATCACCTTCAGGGCCTGCCCCGGCTTCAGCGCCGGCGCGGCACCCTGGCAATGCAGGGGCGCGGCTTCGCGGTCGGCGGGTTGCCAGCTCAGCAGGTAGCTGGCGAGCAGGGCACCGCCGACCAGCAGGAGCAGGCCGACGAACAGCAGGTTGCGTAGACGGGGCAGTGACATCGCAATCGAGACTATGCTGGAAAGGACCAGAGCATAGAGCTTGCCGCCGCGCATTTCATCCTTGCAGGTCGAATTGACGCAAGGGTTCGCGTTTTTTCGAGCGGGAGGGTACCGCATGCCGCGCAAGGTATTCAGCAGCCAGGCCTACCGCCACAAGGTGGTGCTGGTCAGCGGCGGCTGTTCCGGCATCGGTCGCGCGCTGGCACTGCGTTTCGCCCGGGCCGGTGCGCGACTGGCGATCCTCGACCTCGACCAGGCGGCGCTGGACAGTTTGGTCCAGCACCTGCGCGACCATCTCGGCGGCGAGGCGCTCGGCCTGCGCTGCGACGTCGCCGACGCCGATGCGGTGGAGCGTGCCGTGGCGCTGGCGGTGGAGCGCTTCGGCGGCATCGACGTGCTGGTCAATAACGCCGGCATCACCCACCGCGGTACCTTCGCCGAAACCGGCCTGGGGGTTTTCCGCAAGGTCATGGCGGTGAACTTCTTCGGCGCCGTGCATTGCACCCGCGCGGCGCTGCCGAGCCTGCTCGAACGGCGCGGGCAGATCGTCGTGCTCAGTTCGCTGACCGGCTTCGCCCCGTTGCTCTACCGCAGCGCCTACAACGCCAGCAAGCATGCCTTGCACGGTCTGTTCGATACCCTGCGGATGGAGCTGGAAGGCACCGGCGTCAGCGTGACCCTGGCCTGCCCGGGATTCACCGCCACCGACCTGCGCAAGAACGCGCTGGTCGGCGATGGCTCGGTGACTCGCCAGCCGGTGCAAGTGCTGGGCAGCCAGGTGGCATCGCCGGTGGAGGTCGCCGAGGCGATCTTCCAGGGCGCCGCGCGGCGCCGGCGCCTGCTGGTGCTGTCCAACGTCAACTGGCGGGCGCGGCTGCTGGCGCGCTTCTTTCCGCGTCTCTTCGAAAAGCTGCTGGTGCCGCGCCTGTCGGGACTCAAGCCGCAACCCTGACGGTGCTCAGTGGGCGTGGTCGTGGGCGTCGAAGCCCTGGCTCATGTCCCAGTAGGAGGCCTCGACCTTGTGCCCGTCGAGGTCGCGGATGAAACACCCGTAGTAGGGCTCGCCGTACAGCGGACGCGGGCCCGGCGCGCCCTCGTCGCGTGCGCCGGCGGCCAGGGCCGCGGCGTGGAAGGCGTCGACCTGGGCCTTGCTGTCGGCGAAGAAGCCGACGTGGCTGCCGTTGCCGACGCTGGCGGGACGGCCGTCGATTGGCGCCTGCACCCAGAACTCCGGATAGAGCTTGCCGTAGGCTACGGCGCCGGGGTATTCGAGGATCACCTTGCAGCCGAGGGCGGCCATCACCGCGTCGTAGAAGGCTCGGGCACGGGGAAAGTCGTTGGTGCCGATGGACAGGTGGGAAATGCAGCTGGGGTTGGCCGATTCGTCGCTCATGGTCCGTTCCTCGAGGCAGGGCTCGTCAAGCATAGGCCAGCGCGGCGAATCGGCGCGCGGCGCCGTTCACATCCCGTTGCGTGGCGCCGGACCGAGGCTGTAGATGCGGAAGGCGACGATGGTCAACAGCAGCTGGAAGAACCCGCTGAGCGTATGCAGGGCGACCCGCAGCACGACGGCGTCGCCGGCCGAATCGGCGAGCCAGGCTTCCAGGCTCCAGACCGGCAGCAGGATCACCAGCGAACAGGCGAGGATCAGGAAGAATCGCCCACGGGTGAACTCGAAGCTTTCCCGCAGCGCCTGCAGCGGACTACGGCCGCGCAGCACCAGGCAGAATTCGGCGAAGGACAGCTTCACCATGACGAAGATGCCCGGCAGGATCAGCAGCGACAGGCCGAGCACGATCAGCAGCGAAGTCAGCGCCGCGAGTAGCGCGAAGGCTGGCCACAGGCGCAGCGCGGCGCTCCACAGCTGGCCGACGCGAGGCCGCTCGTCGCGCCCGCGCGCGTCCATGAACAGGATCAGGGCTGCGGTGTAGAGCGGGTAGAAGAGCAGTCCGGCGACCAGGCTCCAGGCGCCCATCTGCTGGGGGCCGACGGCTTCGTCGATCTGCTGCTGGAGCAGGCTTTCGAGGAATATCCAGGGCAGGCAGAGCGGCACCAGGGTGGTCAGGTGGCGGGTGAAGAAGAACCAGGCGTCACGCAGCGGCAGCAGAGGATTCATCGCGGGTCGGCAGATCGGATACGAGCCCGCGACTCTAACCCAGCCGGCCGCCGAGGCCAACGCCTGGCGGCCGCCGTTGCCGTTCAGGCCGCTTCGCGAGCCTGGGCCTGCTCCAGTTCGCGGACCAGCGGCAACACGTGCTTGCCGAAATACTCCACTTCTTCGTGGAAGTGCAGGAAGGCCGACAGCACCAGGTCGACCCCGGCCGCCTTCAGCGCGACGATGCGCTCGGCGATCTGCCGTGGCGTGCCGATCAGGTTGGTCTTGAAGCCGTCGTTGTATTGCACCAGGTCTTCGAAGGTGGATTTGGCCCAGTTGCCATCGCCCTCCGGCGAGGCCTTGCCGGCCTGTTTCACCGCGTCGCCGAAGGCGTTCACCGCCTCGTAGTCGGCCTTGGCGATGATCTCGTCGAGCACCGCCCGCGCTTCCTCCTCGGTGTCGCGGGCAATGATGAAGGCGTTCACTCCGACCTTGACCGAATGGCCGTTGGCCGCCGCCTTGGCGCGGATGTCCTCGACCTGGGCGCGGATGCCGTCGATGCTGTTGCCGTTGGTGAAGTACCAGTCGGACACGCGCGAGGCCATGTCCCGCGCCGCCCGCGAGCTGCCGCCCTGGAAGATTTCCGGGTGCGGCTGCTGGATCGGCTTGGGTTTCAGGGTGTAGTCGTGGAAACGATAGAAATCGCCCTTGAAGGTGAAGTTTTCCTCGGTCCAGATGCCTTTCAGCACGCGGATGAACTCCTCGGAGCGCCGATAGCGTTCGTCGTGCTCCAGCCAGGGTTCGCCGATGCCGGTGAACTCTCCCTTGAACCAGCCGCTGACGATGTTCACCGCGACCCGGCCATTGGTCAGTTGGTCGATCGTCGCCAGTTGCTTGGCCACCACCGCAGGATGCCAGGGGCCAGGCAGGATCGCCGCGATCACCTTGAGCTTCTCGGTGGCCGCCAGCAGGGCGTGGCTGATGGCCACCGACTCGTGCTG
Organism: Pseudomonas sp. HMSC076A11; assembly: GCF_001810205.1. Lineage (NCBI taxonomy): Bacteria > Pseudomonadati > Pseudomonadota > Gammaproteobacteria > Pseudomonadales > Pseudomonadaceae > Pseudomonas > Pseudomonas sp. HMSC076A11. Next base: position 66,635 of record NZ_KV800319.1, read on the forward strand.
GTACTCGGCGCCGTAGCCGGCGGTGAAGCGGATCTGCGAGAGGGCGTAGTCGAAGCCGTTGCGTTCCGCCAACTGGGCCAGCTTGCGGTTGTAGTCGATGTCCCAGCTGGTGCGTTGCTCGATCTTGCTCACCACCAGGCCGCCGCTGACGTTGGGGACCCAGTAGGCGAAGCGGATCGGCTGTTGCTCTTGGCTCATCGGGGGTATCTCCGGGTAGGGGCGTGGTCCGGTGTCTATGAAGGAACCGTGCCATCCCGGATTCATGTTTTCGAATCAATGGCTTATGGGGGATATGGCGGAACCGGCCTGTCTTCTGCCGGACAGCCCTGTTGTCCCGCTGTTGCCCGGCAGACAGTCAGGCCGGCAAGCGCTGCAACAGTTCGGCGGCGCGCAGTACCACGGCGTACTCGCCGTGCAGGTTGGCCAACGCCATCGCATGCACCTCGTCGGCGCTGCGCGGGGTGCCGTGGAAATCGGGCTTGGCGAAGGTGAAGCAGGCGTCGGCCACTACCCAGGTCTGGAAGCCGAGGTTGCCGGCGCTGCGTGCGCTGGCTTCCACCGAGTTCTCCGTGGCTACCCCGACGAGCGCCACCTGGCGGATGTCGCGGACATGGAGCCAGCGTTGCAGGCCGCTGTTGATGAAGGCGTCGGGAACGTTCTTCTCGAACACCGCCTCGTCGTCGCGCGGCGCCAGCGCTGGCTGGAACTCCACGCCAGGCTGGCCGGGCGCGAAGGGCGAGCCGGGCTGCCGGGATACGTGCCGGACGTGCACCACCGGCCAGCCGGCGGCGCGCCAGGCGGCAAGCAGTTCGACGATGCGCGCCTCGGCGCCGGGATTGTTGCGCGGCGGCAGGTCGTGGCGCTGCATGCCGCGTTGCAGGTCGACGATCAGCAGGGCGACCTGGGACCGTGCGGAGCGCTGGGCATCGTCATTCATCGGGAATTCACCGGAGGAACTTGAGATCGTGCAGGGTGCTCCAATATTTCCCTTTGGTGCAATCCATCCTTCCTTCTCGAAATGCAGTCGAGGCGTGCGATGAAATCCGATGAGAAAACCCTGATCGACGGCCTGTTCAGCCGCCTGCGCGAGGCCGAGGGGCAGTCCGCTCCGCGTGACGCCGAGGCCGAGGCGCAGATCAACCAGCACCTGGTGCGGCAGCCGGCGGCGCCGTACTACATGGCGCAGGTGGTGCTGATCCAGGAAGCCGCGCTGAAGCGCCTCGACCAACGGGTGAAGGAGCTCGAGGCGCAGGTCGCCCAGTTGCAGCAGAGCCGTCCGAGCAGCGGCGGCTTCCTCTCCGGCCTGTTCGGCGGCGGCGCGCGCGACGAGCCGGCGCCGAGCCAATCGGGGCGCCCGGCGGGCTGGGGCGAGACGCGTTTCTCCAATCCGGCGGCGGCCGGCGACATGCGTCCGGGTATGGCGCCCGCCGCGGCGGCCGCGCCTTCGCGGGCCAGCGGCTTTCTCGGCGGTGCGCTGCAGACGGCCGCTGGGGTCGCTGGCGGGATGCTGGTGGCCGACCTGCTCACCGGCATGTTCCGCCACAGCCAGCCGCAGGAAATCGTCGAGGTGATCCAGGACGTCCCGGTGGATAACCTCGACGCCAGCCAGTTTGCCGATCCCGAGCCGGCGACCGAGCGCTTCGCCGATAGCGACTATCCCGCCGACGGCGGTTTCGCCGATGGCGATTTCAGCGACAGCGACTTCAACGACGACTCCAGCTTCCTCGGCGACGACGATTTGTTCACCTGACCGTTAGGGTTGCGGGCCGTGGGCTGCGATAATGGTGGCCCACTGCCGTCGTTCCGGAGTTCCCCTTGAGTCGTCCCGAGTCGCCCGCGGCGAAGAAGATCGCTGTCTTCGCCGATGTGCAGAACCTCTACTACACCGTGCGCCAGGCCTACGGCTGCCATCTCAACTACGCCGCCCTGTGGGCAGACATCGCTCGCGGCGGGAGCATCGTCGAGGCCTATGCCTACGCCATCGACCGCGGCGACCCGCGTCAGCAGCAGTTCCAGCAGATTCTGCGCAACCTCGGTTTCACGGTGAAGCTGAAGCCCTACATCCAGCGTGCCGACGGCTCGGCCAAGGGTGACTGGGATGTCGGCATCACCATCGACGTACTGGATGCCGCGCCACGGGTGGACGAAGTGGTGCTGCTGTCCGGTGACGGCGACTTCGATCTGCTGCTGGAGAAGGTCATCCGCGCCCACGGCGTCGTGGCTACGGCCTACGGGGTGCCTGGCCTGACCGCCAACGCGCTGATCCGAGCGGCGTCGCGCTACGTGCCGATCGAGGGCGGACTGCTGCTCAAGGGCTGACCGGCCGCGCTCCAGAGGACGATGGGAGACGGCGAATCCGCTAGAATGCCGTCCGTTTCCTTTTTTCCGAGTCGCTCATGACGTTCGCTTCCCTCGGTCTGCTCGACCCCCTGCTCAAGGCCCTCGAAGGGCTCGGCCACGGCACGCCTACGCCGATCCAGGCCCAAGCCATACCCCCGGCGCTCAAGGGCCGCGACCTGCTCGCCGCAGCACAGACCGGCACCGGCAAGACCGCCGGTTTCGCCCTGCCGTTGCTGCAGCGGCTGACCCTGGAGGGGCCGCAGGTCGCTGCGAACTCGGTGCGTGCACTGGTCCTGGTTCCAACCCGCGAACTGGCCGAGCAGGTCCACGCCAGCGTCCGCGACTACGGCCAGCACCTGCCGCTGCGTACCGCGGTGGCCTACGGTGGGGTCAGCATCAACCCGCAGATGATGAAGCTGCGCAAGGGAGTGGATATCCTCGTCGCCACTCCCGGGCGGCTGCTCGACCTGTATCGGCAGAACGCGGTGAAGTTCGCCCAGCTCCAGGCGTTGGTGCTGGACGAAGCCGATCGCATGCTCGACCTCGGTTTCGCCCGCGAGCTGGACGAACTGTTCGCCGCGCTGCCGCGCAAGCGCCAGACCCTGCTGTTTTCCGCGACCTTCTCCGACGCCATCCGCACGCTGGCCCGTGAACTGCTGCGCGACCCGCTGTCCATCGAGGTCAGTCCGCGCAATACCGCGGCGAAGAGCGTCAGGCAATGGCTGGTGCCGGTGGACAAGAAGCGCAAGGCCGAGCTGTTCTGCCACCTGTTGCAGGCCAATCGCTGGCGCCAGGCGCTGGTCTTCGCCAAGACCCGCAAGAGCGTCGAGGAACTGGTCGGACTGTTGCAGCGGCAGGGTATCGCCGCCGACTCGATCCATGGCGACAAGCCGCAGCCGGCGCGGCTGCGCGCCTTGCAGCGGTTCAAGGCCGGCGAGGTAGACCTGCTGGTAGCCACCGACGTGGCCGCGCGTGGCCTGGATATCGAGGAAATGCCGCTGGTGGTCAACTTCGACCTGCCGATCGTCGCCGAGGACTACGTGCATCGCATCGGCCGTACCGGACGTGCCGGTGCCTCCGGCCAGGCGGTGTCGCTGGTCTGCGCCGACGAAGTGGAGCTGCTGGCGGCGATCGAGACACTGATCGGGCAGACCCTGCAACGCCGCGAGGAGCCCGACTTCGAGCCGGAGCACCGGGTGCCGCAGACCGCACCGGGCGGCGTGGTGCTGAAGAAACCGAAGAAGCCGAAGAAACCCAAGGCCGCGGAGAGCGTCGGCAAGCCCGGCAAGATCCACTTGGGCAGTTGGTTCGACAGCAGCGCGCCGACGGTCAAGGCGGTGCGCAAGGCACCGGGCTTCGGCGCGGGTGCGGCGGGCAAGCCGAAGAAGCGGCCGTCCGGCAAATAGCGAGGCGCTGGCGTACCGGTCTCTAGCGCCTGCCGCGCAACCAGGCCAGCGCGCCGAGTCCGGCCACGCGCCCGCTGGCGAAGCAGGCGGTCAACAGGTAGCCGCCGGTGGGCGCCTCCCAGTCGAGCATTTCCCCAGCGCAGAACACGCCGGGCAGGCCATCGAGCATCAGGTTGCGGTCGAGCGCCTCGAAGCGTACGCCGCCGGCGCTGCTGATCGCTTCGTCCAGCGGACGCGGGCGCAGCAGCGTCAGCGGCAGGCGCTTGATCGCCGCCGCCAGGCGGGCCGGCTCGGTATAGGTGGCGGCGGGGGTGAGTTCACGCAGGAGGCCGGCCCGAACCCCATCGATGCCCAACTGGCTGCGCAGGTGATTGGCCATCGACCTGGAACCGCGCGGGCGAGCCAGGGCTGCCTCGATCTGCTCGCGACGCCTGTTCGGCAACAGGTCCAGCCATACTTCGGCCGAGCCCCGTGCCTCGATCCGTTCGCGGATGGCGGCGGAGAGGGCATAGACCAGGCTGCCCTCGATACCGTCGCGGGTCACGACGAATTCGCCCTGGCGCGGCGTTTCGCCCGCCAGTCCCATGGCCACCGGTTTGACCGGAGCGCCGGAGAACTTGTCGCGAAACAGCTCGCTCCAGCCGTCGATCTCGAAACCGCAATTGCTTGGCCGCAGGGGCTCGACCTCGATGCCACGGGCGCGCAGCAGGGGCACCCAGGCGCCGTCGGAGCCCAGGCGCTGCCAACTGCCGCCACCGAGCGCCAGGATCACGGCGTCGGCGCGTATCGACAGGCGCTCGGCGGCGCTCTGGATGTCCAGCGTACCGTCCGCGTTCCAGCCCAGCCAACGGCAGCGGGTGTGGATGAGCACGCCTTGCTCGCGCAGGCGCTTGAGCCAGGCACGGAGCAACGGCGCGGCCTTCATGTCGGAGGGGAACACCCGGCCGGAACTGCCGACGAAGGTGTCGATACCCAGGCCGTGGATCCAGGCGCGCAACGCATCCGCGTCGAATTCGCCGAGCAGTGCGGCGATTTCCTTCTGGCGCCTGCCATAGCGGCCGAGGAATTGTTCCCTGGCCTCGGCATGGGTGATGTTCATGCCGCCGACGCCCGCGAGGAGGAATTTCCGGCCGACCGAGGGCATGGCGTCGAACACTTCCGTGCGTACGCCCGCCTGGCTCAGGACCTCCGCGGCCATCAGGCCTGCGGGACCGCCGCCGACGATGGCGACCTGGGGGGAAGGGGAGGATGCTTGACTGGGCATGTGGACGACGAGCGAGACCTGGGGAAACCGGCGTGCAGTGTAACCGAGGCGAAGACCGCCTCCGAGCCTTGTCGATGCCACCTGGTCCGCTCGCCGTGCGCCTGGTCAGGAACTGATCAACCGTCGCAAGGCCAGGTACGATGCGCTGCGCGAAGCGTTTTTCGCACCTTATCCACAGGCGGTTCCACACGCTTTGTGGAAATCCGCCGACGCTCGTCGCGTGGCAGGAACGGCTTCCGGTCGCGCTTGCCCGAAGGTGCGCTAGGCCTTGGCTTCGACAGCCAAGCGCCAGGTCAGTGGATCAGCGAATTGCGCTTGGCGAACTCTGCGAGGTCGACCAGCGAACCCAGGCCGAGCTTCTGCAGCAGGCGGGTCTTGTAGGTGCTGACGGTCTTGTTGCTGAGGAACAGCTTCTCGCCGATGGCCTTGTTCGAATAGCCCATGGCGAGGTGCTGGAGGACGATCATCTCGCGGTCGGAGAGCAGGCCGATAAGCTCGCTTTCGGAAATGCGTTCCGGCGGGGTGCCGAGGGTATCGAACGTGAGCGAAGGAAAGAACGTGTAGCCAGCGGTCACCGCGTTCAGGGCGTTGATCAGGTTGTTCAGGTCTTCTTCCTTGTTGACGAACCCACGGGCACCGACCTGGATGCAGCGCTTGCAGAACGCCTCTGCGGATTGCGAAGTGAGTACCAGCACCTGGCTACGCAGTCCCAGGGACTTGATCCGCGAGATCACGGTCAGGCCATCGAGTTTGGGAATGCCGATGTCGAGAATCACCACGTCCGGTTCGTGCTCCCGGACCAACTGGATGGCATCCACGCCATTGTCCGTCTCGGCGACCACCTGCAGACCATGCTTTTCCAGCAGGACGCGCACGGCGAGACGGATGACGGGGTGGTCGTCGACGATCAGGACGGTATGCATAAATTCGATTTACCTTGAGGGACCGGGACAGGGTCGGGATTCGATTTCCCGGGCGCTGCCGCCGGTGGTCATCCATGTTGGGCGCTAGGCCGAGATCGCCGTCCAGAATAGCCTGTTAAGGCGGGGCGACTCGGTTTTTCATGTGGAACCATGCTAATCCAACCGAACCTCCAAATCAGTAGGAAAATTCCCACAAAACATGGGGACTTGTCCCATAGGTCTAGTAAGGGAAACACAGCAGTATATCGCCGGTATTTCCTGGAAACCCTGTGTGGACCGTGATGAATGATTTGAATGTTCTGGTGTTGGAGGATGAGCCTTTTCAGCGCCTGGTAGCCGTCACAGCCCTGAAGAAAGTGGTGCCCGGATCGATCCTCGAGGCGGCGGACGGCAAGGAGGCGGTGGCGATCCTGGAGTCCTGCGGACACGTCGACATCGCCATCTGCGACCTGCAGATGAGCGGCATGGACGGCCTGGCGTTCCTTCGCCACGCAAGCCTGAGCGGCAAGGTCCATTCGGTGATCCTCAGCAGCGAGGTGGATCCCATCCTGCGCCAGGCCACCATTTCGATGATCGAGTGCCTGGGCCTCAATTTTCTCGGCGACCTCGGCAAGCCATTCAGCCTGGAGCGGATCACCGCCCTGTTGACCCGCTACAACGCTCGTCGCCAGGACCTGCCGCGACAGATCGAAGTCGCCGAGCTGCCCTCCGTGGCGGACGTGGTGCGCGGCCTCGACAATGGCGAGTTCGAAGCCTACTACCAGCCCAAGGTGGCCCTGGATGGCGGCGGCCTGATCGGCGCCGAGGTCCTGGCACGCTGGAACCACCCGCATCTCGGCGTATTGCCGCCGTCGCATTTCCTCTATGTGATGGAAACCTACAACCTGGTCGACAAGCTGTTCTGGCAACTGTTCAGCCAGGGGCTGGCGACGCGCAGGAAGCTGGCGCAGTTGGGGCAGCCGATCAACCTGGCGTTCAACGTCCATCCTTCGCAACTGGGTTCGCGTGCCCTGGCCGAGAACATCTCGGCGTTGCTGACCGAGTTCCACCTGCCGCCCAGTTCGGTGATGTTCGAGATCACCGAGACCGGGTTGATCAGCGCTCCTGCTAGCAGCCTGGAGAACCTCGTGCGTCTGCGGATCATGGGCTGCGGCCTGGCGATGGACGATTTCGGCGCCGGCTATTCGTCCCTCGACCGGCTCTGCGAGTTTCCCTTCAGCCAGATCAAGCTGGACAGAACCTTCGTCCAGAAGATGAAGACCCAGCCCAGGAGTTGCGCCGTCATCAGCAGTGTCGTGGCGTTGGCGCAGGCGCTGGGAATTTCCCTGGTGGTGGAAGGGGTGGAGAGCGACGAACAACGGGTACGCCTGATCGAACTCGGTTGCTCCATAGCCCAGGGCTATCTGTTCGCCCGGCCGATGCCGGAACAGCACTTTCTCGACTATTGCTCCGGATCCTGACGCCGCCGCCCTGGCCTCGGCTGCCTCTAGCCGAACGCCGGGCCTCGCGCCGGACGCGTTTCCTTTCCATACAACTGCCGGCCCTGCCGCACAGACCTTTCATGCGATCAAAACTATTCCTGCTGTTCTTCTGCCTGCTGCTGTCGGGCGGACGCCTGTTCGCCGTCGAAGCGCATCCGTCCCTGACGCTGTTCAGCCAGTTGCGCATCGAGCACGAGGACATGGCGATCGCCGAGGACGACTGGGCCTGGCTGCGTCACAAGGGTCACCTGAGGCTCGGCGCGGCGCTGGACGAGACCTCGCCCTTCAACGTCCGGCTCGACGACGAGAACTACGAAGGCATAACGGCGGACGTCGCCACGCTGGTCGGGCAGTTGCTCGGCATGCGCATCAAGGTCGTGAGCTTCGATACCCATGCGGATGCCGTGGCGGCGCTCGCTGCCGGAAAGATCGACCTGCTTGGCAGCCATTACAGCTCGGCGGGTGATTCCTCCCTGGTGCTCAGCCAACCCTATGCCCGTGATCGATTGGCGGTGTTCAAGCGGATGGGGGAAAAGCGCAACTCGCCGGAGGATCTCGCCGGACTCAGCGTGGCGGTGGCCCGGGAGCATGTCGGGGAATTGCGCCAGCGTTTCCCGCGGGCGCGTTTCGTGGTCTTCGGCAGCCATGACGAGGCCGTTGCCGCGGTGGCTTTCGGACATACCGACCTGTATCTCGACGATGTGCTCAGCGCCTACCACCGGATCAATCGGTCCTATTACGGCTACGTGAGGTTCGAGCGGTTTGCCGATGCCCGCCTGGAAGGGGGCTACGGCTTCCTCCTTCGTCGCGGCGACACGAACCTGTTGCGCGTCGTCAACTCGGCCATCGGCGCGATCAACCAGGACCGTCTCGAAAGCATCGCCAGGCGCTGGGTCGGCAGCGGTTCCCTGCCAACGGGCCAGCGTATCGCGCTGACGCCGCAGGAGAGTCGCTGGATCGCTCGCCACCCGGTGGTGCGGTTGGTCATCAACGACGACCTGGCGCCGCTGGCCTTCTTCAATTCCGACGAGACCTTCTCGGGCATCGCCTCCGACCTGCTGGACATGATTTCCCGCCGCACCGGCCTGCATTTCCAGGTCACGCCTCGCAGTGGCGGCTTCCCCGAGCAGATCGGCGTATTGGCCAGGAAGGAGGCGGACCTGGCGATCATGAGCCGCAGCAGCAAGCGCGAGGAAATGCTGCGTTTCACCCGCTCGTTCCTGTCCACCTCGTACGTCCTCGTCACCCGGGCGGACGACAAGGGACGCGCGGAGAGCCCCGGGAGCCTCGACGGCAAGCGCATAGCGATTCCCGCCGGCCATGTGGGCATGCAACAGGTGCGCGAGCGCTATCCGCAGGCCTCGATGGTGGAGGTCGGCGTCGCGCTGGATGCCATGAACCTGGTCTACGAAGGACGGGCCGACGCGGCGGTGGTGCCGCTGGTCACCGCTCGCTACTACATCGTCCGGTTGTTCCGCGAGAGGCTGGCGATCGCCGACCTGGTTCCCATCGGTGCGGCCACCGCCCACTTCGCCGTTCGCCGAGGCGACGCCGAACTCCAGTCGATTCTCGACAAGGCCTTGCTGAGCATCTCGCCGGACGACCTGAGCGATATCGTCAATCGCTGGCGCTCGCCGCCGGGAATGAGCGGCCAGACCTGGGTCGACTACATCCTGGTGATCACCGAGATCCTGGCGATCGCAGCGGCCTTGCTGCTGCTCTGCCTGGGCTGGGTCACTTATCAGCGCCGGCAGATCAGGGTGCGCGCGCGGGTCGAACAGGCGCTCAGCGAACAGTTGCGGTTCGTCGAGGCCCTGACCGACTGCATGCCTCCGCCGCTGTATGTGCGCGATGTCAACGGACGGATGCTGTCCTGCAACCGCAGCTACCTGCAGAGCGTCGGCTTGAGTTCCGAGGAGGTGATGAACCGCACCGTGCTCGAACTGCCCATGGAAAACTTCGAGACCGCTCCGGAGTTCCATCGCAGCTACCTGATGGCCATGCGCGAGGGCAGGACCATCGAGGCGGTCTACCCGGTGGCGCTGGGCGGTCGGGAGCGCTGGATCGACCACTGGATCCAGCCGTTCCGCGATTCCAGCGGGACCATCCGCGGTGTCATCTGTGGCTGGCTGGACATCACCGAGCACCGCCAGTTGATCGATGAGCTGGAAGAGGCAAAGAATCTGGCCGACGAAGCGAGCCGGGCCAAGACCACCTTCCTGGCGACCATGAGCCACGAGATCCGCACGCCGATGAACGCGGTGATCGGTATCCTCGAACTGGCGCTCAAGCGTGCCGAGACCGGTCGGGTGGACCGTTCCAGCATCGAGATCGCCTATGCCTCGGCGAAGAGCCTGCTGGAGCTGATCGGCGATATTCTCGACATCGCCCGCATCGAGTCAGGTCGCCTCAGCCTGTCGCCGAAACGGGCCAACCTGCGCGAGCTGGTGGAATCGGTGGCACGGGTATTCGAAGGCCTGGCCCGGCAAAAGCGCCTGAGCCTGGTGCTGGAGATCGATTCGAGCATCAACGGCGACGTACTGCTGGATGCCATGCGCTTCAAGCAGATCCTCTCCAACCTGGTCAGCAACGCGATCAAGTTCACCGACGAGGGCTCGATCCGCATCCGCATCGATGGCCGCCAGGTGGAGCCGTCGCTGTTGCAGGTCAATCTCTGTGTGGAAGACACCGGCATCGGTATTTCCCTGGGCGACCAGCAGCAGTTGTTCCGGCCTTTCGCCCAGGTCAACCGCAACCTGCAGAACACCGAGGGCACCGGGCTCGGCCTGGTGATCTCGCGCTCGCTGTGCGAAATGATGGGAGGGCGCCTGGTGATGAGCAGCGAGCTGGGGCAGGGTACGCGGATCGACGTCGAGCTGCGCCTGCAGGTGCTGGAACCGATCGTCGAGAACGTGCGGGCGATCCCGCTCGGCAGTCGCCAGGCGCGGCGGTTGCAGGTGCTGGTGGTGGACGACCATGCGGTCAACCGGCAGATCCTCCATCAACAGCTGAGCTTCCTCGGCCACGACGTAGAGGAGGCGGAAAACGGCCTGAGCGCTCTCAACCTGTGGCATGGGCAACCGTTCGACATGGTCATCACCGACTGCCACATGCCGCTGATGAGCGGCTCCGACCTCGCCCGCTCGATCCGCCAGGAGGAGCGCGAGAATGGCGAGGAACCGGTGGTCATCATCGGCCTCACCGCGGACGCCCAGCCGGAGGAGATCGAGCGCTGCATCCAGGCTGGAATGAACGAATGCCTGATCAAGCCCATCGGTCTCGATGTTCTCGAGGAGCGCCTGCTGGCCCTGGGCTTTGCCGACGACGACCTGCCCGTCACCATCGACACCGAACCCGTCGCGATACCGTCGGACCCCCGTCTCTACGACCTGGATTCCCTGCATGCGCTGACCGGCGGCGAGCCGACGATGCTCAGGCGGCTGCTCGATGAACTGCTGACCAGCAACCGCAAGGACCTGGAGACCCTCGAGGGACTGGTGCAACGCCAGGAGACCGGCGAACTGGCCGAGCTGGCGCATCGGATCAAGGGCGCGGCGAGGGTGGTGCGTGGCGAGCAACTGGTGGAAAGCTGCCGGCGCCTCGAGGATGCCTGCCTCAGCCCGAACGCCTCGTTCGCCTGGGTGGAGGAGTGCGCCGTTGGGGTGAAACTGGCGATCCTCGCCCTGGACGAGAGTCTGGTGGAAGAGTGCAGGGATTGACGTGGCTTGCGCCCGTTGCCCGGGCGGTAAACCAATCGTCATCGCTTTGCCCGAGGATCGGGCATGTCCAGGCGCGGAAAAGACTACACTCCGGTTGGGTAGCCTTTTCCGCGAAGCCTGACCAAAGATCGGAATACCGCCCTCGCGGGCACCCCAGCCGATTCCTGCGGTCAGATAGTCCTTCTGGAGTGCGTTGAACGAAAGGAACCAAGCGATGGCCGACCTGACCAGCCTGAGCATCGAGCATCTGCGCTCGCCACGGCTGTATACCCACCGTCTGATCCTGCGGCCCTGGCTGGTGCAGGACCGAGCCAGGTTCGCCGAGCTGAATGCCGACCCGCGGGTGATGGAGTTCTTTCCGTCCTGCCTGGATCGCGCCCAGAGCGACGCGTTGCTGCGCCGCATCGACGCGCACTTCGCCGAGCACGGTTTTGGCTGGTGGGCGCTGCAGGTCAAGGGCGGCGATCCTTTCATCGGCTACGTGGGGCTGGAGGTCGTGGACTTCGATGCGCCCTTCGTACCCGCGGTGGCCATCGGCTGGCGTCTCGCCGCCGAGCATTGGGCGGAGGGCTTCGCCCACGAGGCGGCCGAGGCGGCGCTGAGCTACGCCTTCGATACCCTTGGCCTGGACCAGGTGGTGGCTTTCACCGTACCGGCCAACGAGAACTCCCTGGGACTGATGGAGCGCCTGGGGATGCATCGCGATCCCACCGACGACTTCGAGCATCCCGACCTGCCCCCCGGCCACCGCTTGCGGCATCATGTGCTGTACCGGTTGACGCGCGAGGACTGGCTTCGCAGATGAGTCGGCCGTTTCCGAAAAGGCCTCCCATGAACGCGAACCTTCCCCCTTCCGCCATTTCCGAACTGCATGGCCCGCGCCTGCTGCTGCGCGCCTGGCGCGACAGCGACCGCGAGGCGTTCGCCGAGATGTGCGCCGACCCGCAGGTAATGGAGTTCTTCCCCAGTGTGCTCGACCGCGCGCAGAGCGACGCCTTGGTCGATCGCGTCCAGGCGCATTTTGCCGAGCGTGGCTACGGGCCCTGGGCCCTGGAGCTACCGGGCGAGGCGGCGTTCATCGGATTCACCGGCCTGTTCGACGTGACCATGGACGTGCACTTCGCCCCGACCGTGGAGATCGGCTGGCGCCTGGCGCCCGCCTACTGGGGCCGTGGATTCGCCCGCGAAGCGGCGGAAACCGCCTTGGACTTCGCCTTCGAGCGGCTGCGCCTGCCCGAGGTGGTGGCCTTCACCACGCCGCCCAACCGCCGCTCCTGGGGCTTGATGGAGCGCCTGGGCATGCGTCGCGATCCGGCCGAGGATTTCGACCACCCACTCCTGGCAGCGGATCACCCGATGCGCCGGCATATCCTTTATCGCGTCGACGCGGCCCGCTGGGCGGAGCGGTGAACATGGGCGACGGCGGCGGCGAGGTGCTCTCCTACCATCGCCTCAGCATGCATCGCCCGGAGCGCTACGCTCCTGGTCCCGGCGGACTGGACTGGGCGACCCAGCCGGCGCCGTTCCGCCAGTACCGGGGCTGCCGGCAAGTCGAACTGCTGCATCGGCCGCTGGAGGAGTCGCCACCCTACGACGGGGTGTTTTCCGGGCCGGCGGCCGCGCCCTCTCGGCTCGATCGCCGCAGCCTCTCGCAGATGCTCTACGACGGATTGGCGCTGTCGGCCTGGAAGGAGGCCGGCGGCACTCGCTGGGCGCTGCGGGTCAATCCGTCGAGCGGCAACCTGCATCCCACCGAAGCCTACCTGCTGCTTCCCGGCGGTACCCTGGAGCCGGCGCCGCTGCTCGCCCATTACCGTCCCGACAAGCATGCCCTGGAGGTGCGCGGCGAACTGCCGGCGCCGCTGGCTTCGCTGCTGGATGACTGCTTGCCGGCCGGCGGCTGCCTCCTGGCATTGACCAGCGTGCCCTGGCGCGAGGCCTGGAAATACGGTGAGCGAGCCTATCGCTACTGCCAGCATGACCTCGGCCACGCGCTGGCCTGCCTCTCGATCGCCGCGGCGATCCAGGGCTGGGAGATGCGCCTGCTGCGCGGCGTCGCCGAAAGCGCACTGGACGGCCTGTTCGGCCTTGACCGGGACGGCTTCGCCGAGTGCGAGAGCGTCGACGCACTGTTCTGGATCGGGCCGGCGCTCACGCAGGAGCCTTCCCTTTCGCCGCGCCTGTGCGAAGGACTGGCGGCCCTGCCGTTGGCCGGCGCGCCGAACCGGCTGTCGCGGGAGTACCGGGACTGGCCGGAGTTGCAGCGGATACATGGGCTATGTCGGGCGCCGCGCCTGCCGGCACGCCCGTGGAGGGTCGCACCGGGCGAGCCCGGCAACGACAACCCCGGCCTGCCGCTGCGACCGCTGCTGCATCGGCGGCGTAGCGCGCAGCGCATGGACGGGCGCGCCGGCATCGATGTCGGGCTGCTGCGGGCCTGGCTGCGCAGGCTGCTGCCGGAGCGCTCGCCGGTGCCTTTCGCGGTCACCGGCGAGGCCGCGCGGGTCGATCTGCTGCTGTTCGTCCATCGCGTCCGGGGCCTGGTGCCGGGGTTGTACTGGCTGGACCGCAGCGGCCTGCGGCGGCCGCCGATGCGCGAGGACTTCCTCTGGCAGCACGTCGATCCGGAGTTGCCGCTGTACCTGTTGCAGGAAGGCGATGCACGCGCGCTGTCGGCGTATCTCTCCTGCCAGCAGGACATCGCCGGCGACGGCTGCGTCGCGCTCGCCATGCTCGCCCATCTCGGCGCGGCGCTCGAAGAAGGTCCCTGGTGCTATCCGCGGCTGTACTGGGAATGCGGGCAGGTCGGCCAGTTGCTCTACCTCGAGGCGGAGGCCGCCGGGCTGTCTGGGACGGGTATCGGCTGCTACTACGACCCCCTGGTGCATGAGCTGCTTGGACTAACGGATGAGTCCATGGCCAGTCTCTACCATTTCACCCTCGGCCGCGCGGTGTGGGACACTCGTCTTTGCAACATGCCCGCGTACCCGGCCATGCGCCGCGACTAGCCCGTCGACAGCCCGAATTCGAGGAAACACCCCATGACCCAGATACTGGACAACCTGGTGGCTTTGCTGAGCCTGGAACCCATCGAGGAGAACCTGTTCCGGGGCATGAGCCAGGATCTCGGCTTCCGCCAGCTCTATGGCGGCCAGGTCCTGGGGCAGGCGCTGTCGGCGGCCAGCCAGACGGTGGAGGACGATCGCCACGTACACTCCATGCACGGCTACTTCCTGCGTCCCGGCGACGCCAGCATGCCGGTGGTGTACCAGGTGGACCGGGTGCGCGACGGCGGCAGCTTCAGCACCCGCCGGGTCACCGCGATCCAGAAAGGCCAGCCGATCTTCACCCTGAGCAGCTCCTTCCAGTACGACGAGGAAGGTTTCCACCACCAGATCGAGATGCCCGAGGTGGTTGGCCCGGATAATCTGCCTTCGGAACTGGAGCTGACCCGCCAGCGCGCCGAGCGGATTCCCGAGCGCATCCGCGACAAGCTGCTGTATCCGAAGCCCATCGAGATTCGTCCGGTCACCCAGCACGACCCCTACGACCCGCAGCCCGACGAACCGGTGAAGTACCTCTGGTTCCGTGCCGACGGCAAGCTGCCGGACGTCCCGGCGCTGCACAAGTACCTGCTGGCCTACGCCTCGGACTTCGGTTTCCTTACCACCTCGATGCAGCCCCATGCCGTTTCGGTGTGGCAGAAGACCATGCAGGTCGCCAGCCTCGACCACGCCCTGTGGTTCCACCGCGACCTGCGCGCGGACGAGTGGCTGCTCTACGCCATCGACAGCCCCTGGGCCGGCAACGCACGCGGTTTCGTGCGCGGCAGCATCTTCAACCAGAGCGGCCAGCTGGTCGCCTCGTCGAGCCAGGAAGGCCTGATCCGCAAGCGTGAGGACTGGGCGTGAGGCTGGCCGACATCCGCCACTGGGTGTTCGACATGGACGGCACCCTGACCCGGGCCGTGCACGACTTCCCGGCAATCCGCCGAGCGCTGGACATCCCCGAGCAGGACGACATCCTGCTGCACCTCGCCGCCCTGCCCGAGGCCGAGGCGGCGGCCAAGCACGCCTGGCTGCTCGAACACGAGCGCGCCCTGGCCGAGGCCGCGCGGCCGGCGCCGGGCGCACTGGAACTGGTGCGCGAGTTGCAGCGGCGCGGCGTGCGCCTGGGCATCCTGACCCGCAACGACCACCAGTTGGCGCTGATCACCCTCGAAGCGATCGGCCTGGGCGGCTGCTTCCCCACCGAGCACATCCTCGGGCGCGGCGAGGCGCGGCCCAAGCCGGACCCTGATGGCTTGCTGCGCATCGCCCGACGCTGGAACGTGACGCCGGCGGAGCTGGTGATGGTCGGCGACTACCATTTCGACCTCGACTGCGGACGCGCCGCGGGTAGTCGCACGGTGCTGGTCAACCTGCCGGAAAACCCCTGGCCGGAGCTGGCCGACTGGCACGCTGCCGATTGCCATGCGTTGCTCGAGCAACTGCAAACGCCGTAGGAATATCCGGCGGAAAACCTCGAGGGCGGCAGCGCCAGCGGCTCCCCGAAAACGAAAAAAGCGCAGGAGGCCAGGCTCCTGCGCTTTTTTCCTGCGCATCCGTGCGGGATGCGGCGGCCGTTATCAGCCGTTGATCGCGTCGGTCAGCGCCTTGGCCGGAACGAACTTGGCTACACGCTTGGCAGCGATCTCGATCGCCTTGCCGGTCTGCGGGTTGCGGCCGGTGCGCGCGGGACGCTCGGAGACCTTCAGCTTGCCGATACCCGGCAGGGTGATTTCGCCATCGTTCTCCAGGGCGTCCTTGACGATCTCGGCGAGCTGGTCGAGCGCGCTGCGAACGGTGGTCTTCTGCGCGTCGATGGCTTCGGCGATGTCCTGGATCAGTTGGTCTTTGGTCAGTGCCATGGTGGTGTAGCTCCTTGGTAAAAGACTGCGCGAGGGGCCTCGCACAGAAACGGGCGTGATTTTAAACAGCTTGGCGCGAATAAGGTTCCCTTTTCTCCGCTTATTTGTTTCCTCGCACGACGCGCATGACAGAGCCGTTACAGAGGTTTTCGCGGCTGTCCGGAATGATGCCGGCGTCGGTTGCCCGACGCATCCTCATGGTTCTGCCAGGGGCGCATGCCTCCGGTTCTTAGTTAAGGATTATTGGTTATTTATAGGTTAGGGTTTCATCCATTAGGGTTATAAGCAGGACATCCCGTCCCTTTCCATCACCGGAGCCTGCTTACCTCGCGCCAACGCCTGGCCCTCGCTCCCCGTTCGAGGTGCCGCATGAGCGAAGCCCGGCTCCACTCGCCCGACCCCAGGACACCGCGACCCATGGCCGGTTGGGCGGCAAGCCTGCGCGACAGTGGACTGCTGGCGCTGGCAGTGCCGCGCGTGTTCGCCGGCATGGAGCGGGACTGGGGGGAAATCTTCGCTGGCGTCCGCCACCTGGCCGAGCAGGAACTCGAGCTGGCACGGCGCCTGGCCCTGCATCATCTGCAGATCGCTTCCATTCGCCTGCTGGGTAGTCCTGAACAGCAGCGCCGCCTGTTGCCGGCCAGCGTCGAGCGCCGCTGGCTGTGGAGCGAGGCGGTCGATCTGCGGCGCGCCCAGCCCGAAGCGCAGGAGCACTGGCGGGGCGGTTTCCTGGTGGGTGGGCGGGGTAGCGATTGCTTCGCCGTGGAAGACGTGGATCGCTTGCTGATCTCAGCCTGGCACGCGCCCTCCCGCGCTCACCTGATCGCTGTCGCCGAAACGGGGCGGGCAGGCATCGACATCTCCGGCCTC
The DNA here is from genome assembly GCF_001810205.1 of Pseudomonas sp. HMSC076A11. Lineage (NCBI taxonomy): Bacteria > Pseudomonadati > Pseudomonadota > Gammaproteobacteria > Pseudomonadales > Pseudomonadaceae > Pseudomonas > Pseudomonas sp. HMSC076A11. The sequence goes on from NZ_KV800319.1 coordinate 83,547, forward strand.
GCCGATGGCTCGGGGCTGTTCTTGCCCGCCGGGCAGCGGCTGCATTACCAGCGGCTGCGGCTGCATCCCGAGGACATCCTGGTGCCGCCCGGCCTGCCGCCGACCCCGTGCGGGCAACTGCGCGAAGGCTTGACCCGATTGGCCCAGGCCAACCTCGACCTGGGCCAGGCTGCGCGGGTGCCGGGCGACATGGCGGGGCAGGGAGAGGCGCCGCGTCTCCTCGCCCTCGCGCTGCGTCTTGTCGAACTGGCGGCGGAGTCCTTCCAGGCGGCATTCGCCCGCGGCGGCGCGCTGACATTCCGCGAAAGCGCGGCGGCGTCGCTGCTGGCGAGCGAGGCGGAGGCGGTGGCCCGCGCCGGGCTGCTCGCCTGCCTGCGCCGACAGGCCCTGGAAGCCCGTTTGCTGGGCGCGGCCCTGTAGGGACGGGGGCATGGAGCAAGGGCGGAAGGGCATCCGGGTGCGCATTCGCGCTCATAAACTAATTCCAAAATATTATTTATATCGAGTTTTTTATATCTGTAATCTGCATCGCACCGGACCACCGGACTCGCTGTCGCCACCCATTGCCCGTCCCTGGTCCGTTCTCCTCCGGAGCGCGGCACCGTTGCCTCCGAGGTTCGCCCGATGAAACGCCCGAATTCCCTGCACCGCCTGGTGGCAGCCCTGGCCTTTGCCAGCCTTTCCGTCGCCGCCCAGGCCGCCGACATCACGGTCGGCTACCAGACCGGCATCGACCCGACCAAGGTGCCCCAGGCCGATGGCCTGTACGAGAAAGCCATCGGCGAGAAGATCGACTGGCGCCGCTTCAACAGCGGTCCGGAAGTGATCGCCGCGCTCGCCTCCGGAGACCTGCAACTCGGCAACATCGGGTCCAGCCCGCTGGCAGCGGCGACCTCGCGGAAGCTGCCGATCGTCGCCTTCATCGTTTCCGCGCAGATCAACGCCGCCGAGGCGCTGGTGGTGCGCAATGGAAGCGGGATCGGGAAACCCGAGGACCTGGTCGGCAAGACCATCGCTACCCCGTTCGTTTCAACCTCCCACTACAGCCTGCTCGGCGCCCTCAAGCACTGGCAGATCGATCCGTCCAAGGTGAAGATCGTCAACCTCAACCCGGCCGAGATCGCTGCCGCCTGGCGTCGCGGCGACATCGACGGGGCCTTCGTCTGGTCGCCGGCGCTGGGCGAGATCAAGAAAAGCGGCAAGGTCCTCACCGACGCCGCCGAAGTCGGCCAGTGGGGTGCGCCGACCTTCGAGGTGTGGGTGGCGCGCAAGGACTTCGCCGAGAAGCATCCTGAAATCGTCGCCCGCTTCGCCCGCGTCAGCCTCGATTCCTTCGCCGACTACAACGCGCACAAGGCCGAATGGACCGCCGACTCCGAGCCGGTTAAGAAGATCGCCCGGCTGACCGGCGCCGATCCCAGGGACGTCCCCGAACTGCTGGCCGGCTCGACCTTCCCGGAAAGCCAGGCGCAACTGTCCGCCGACCTGCTCGGCGGCGGCACCGCCAAGGCTATCGCCGGCACTGCCGAATTCCTCAAGGAACAGAAGCGCGTGCCGGCCGTCCTCGGCGACTACTCGCCCTACGTCAGCGCCGACTTCGTGCGCCAGGCGGAGCAGGTCCAGGTCGGCCAGCGCTGAATTCCGCGACTCCGCTCCGGCCTGTCGAAGCGGAGGCTTTCTTACCCTACGGAGGGCAGAACACATGAGCCGTCTGACGGCCGAGGCGATCAGCCTCTCATTCGAACAGCGCGGCCAGCGCCGCGCCATCCTCCGCGATCTCAGCCTGGGCCTGGCCAAGGGCGAGTCGCTGGTGGTGCTGGGTCCTTCGGGCTGCGGCAAGTCGACACTGCTGAACATCCTCGCCGGTTTTCAGAAGCCGGACCAGGGACGCGTGCAGATTGACGGCCGGACACTCGAAGGGCCCGGCGGCGAGCGCGGCGTGGTGTTCCAGGACGACGCCCTGATGCCCTGGCTCAACGCCCTCGACAACGTCGCCCTGGGCCTGCGCATCCGTGGCCTGGGCAAGGCCGAGCGCACCGCGCGGGCGCGCCAGGTCCTACAACTGGTGGGCCTCCAGGAGTACGCCGAGCAGTCCGTCGCTCAGCTCTCCGGCGGCCAGCGGCAACGCCTCGGGCTGGCACGCGCGCTGGCGGTCGAGCCGGACTTCCTGCTGCTCGACGAGCCGTTCGGCGCGCTCGACGCGCTGACCCGCGAGCGCATGCAGGTGCTCCTGCTGGACCTGTGGAAGCAGACCGGCAAGGGCCTCTTCCTGATCACCCACAGCGTCGACGAAGCCCTGTTCCTGGCTACCGACCTGGTGGTGATGGACGGCCCGCCGGCGCGCATCGTCAAGCGCCTGCCGGTGGACTTCGCGCGGCGTTACGCCGCCGGCGAAACGGTGCGTTCGATCAAGGCTGATCCCGAGTTCGGCCGTTTGCGCCAGGCGTTGCTGGACGAATTCCTCGATGTCGCGGAGGCCGAACATGCCCACTGATACCCTCGGACTCGCCGTTGCCAATCCTGTCCCGCGCAAGCGCCGTCTGCCCGGCGACCGTCGGCGCTGGGCCGCCGGTGCCAGCGTGCTGGCCCTGGCCCTGCTGTGGTGGGCGGCGACCCGTTTCGGCTGGGTCGACGTGCTGTTCCTGCCGGCGCCCGAACAGCTCTTCGAAGCCCTGCAACGGCTATGGCAGGAGGGCTACCTCGATGCCAGCCTGCTGCAACACGTCGGCACCAGCCTGCTGCGGGTGCTCCTGGCGCTCGGCGCGGCGGTGCTGACGGCGATCCCGCTGGGCGTGCTGATGGGCCTCAATCCCTTGGCCGGAGCGGCCCTCGATCCGCTGGTGGAGTTCTACCGGCCGATCCCGCCGTTGGCCTACCTGCCGTTGATCGTCATCTGGTTCGGCATCGGCGAGCTGAGCAAGGTGCTGCTGATCTACCTGGCGCTGTTCGCGCCGCTGCTGATCGCTACCGCCGCCGGCGTGCGTCGCGTCGACCGATCGCGGGTGCAGGCGGTGCGCTGCCTGGGGGCCAGCCGCTGGCAGGTGGTGCGCTACGTGATCCTGCCGAGTGCCTTGCCGGAGGTCCTCACCGGCCTGCGCATCGCCCTCGGCGTCGGCTGGTCGACCCTGGTCGCCGCCGAGCTGATCGCGGCCAACCGAGGCCTCGGCTTCATGGTCCAGTCCGCCGCGCAATTCCTCGCCACCGACGTGGTGGTGGTCGGCATCCTGCTGATCGCCGCCATCGCCCTGGCCTTCGAACTGGGGCTGCGCTGGGCCCAGCGGCGCTTCGCCGCCTGGGGTTGAGCGCGAGAGTCCCGAGTCATTTCCGAACCGGCCTTCACTCACGCGGCGAAGGCCGGAGCGAGGGCGCGCAGGGCGCGCCCGCAACCTGCCCGACGAGTAGCACGACATGAGCCTGACCATCCAACCCATCAGCCCGGCCCTGGGCGCCATCGTTTCCGGCATCGACCTCGGCGCGCCGCTGGACGACACCGGCCAGCGGGCCATCGAGCAGGCCCTGCTCGAACACCAGGTGCTGTTCTTCCGCGACCAGTCGCTGGAACCCAGGAGCCAGGCGCGCTTCGCCGCCCGCTTCGGCGACCTGCACATCCATCCGATCTACCCCAGCGTGCCGGAGCAGCCGGAGGTCATCGTCCTCGACACCGCGGTCACCGACGTGCGCGACAATGCCATCTGGCACACCGACGTGACCTTCCTCGAGACCCCGGCGCTGGGAGCCGTGCTCGCCGCCAAGCAATTGCCGCCGTACGGCGGCGACACCCTCTGGGCGAGCAGCACGGCGGCCTACGAGGCGCTGTCGGCGCCGCTGCGGCGTCTGCTGGACGGCCTCACGGCGACCCACGACATCGGCAAGTCCTTCCCCCGCGAGCGCTTCGGCGTCACGGAGGCCGACCTGGCGCGCCTGGAGGAGGCCCGCCTGAAGAATCCGCCGCGCTCGCATCCGGTGGTGCGCACCCATCCGGTCACCGGGCGCAAGGGCCTGTTCGTCAGCGATGGCTTCACCACCCGCATCAACGAACTGGAGCCGGCCGAGAGCGATGCGCTGCTGAAGTTCCTCTTCGCCCATGCCACGCGACCTGAATTCACCGTGCGCTGGCGCTGGCAGGAAAACGACGTGGCGTTCTGGGACAACCGCGTGACGCAGCACTACGCGGTGGACGATTACCGGCCACAGCGGCGGGTCATGCATCGCGCCACCATCCTCGGCGACAAGCCCTTCTGACGACGCCGCGCGCGGGCTTCCTCCGGCGGCCCGCGCCGGCAACTGTGCGTTCCGCCAGCTTTTGCTCTCGAAAAGGTCGCCTCTGCGACATTCGCTGTCGTGTCCCGGCGTGCCGCTCTCGCCTAAGCTTGGCGGGTCCAATTGTTTCGAGAGTTTTCATCCATGCAAGAACGCATCCCGGATGAGCTGACCCTGCCAGAGCTCACCCTGCGTGGCCTGATCCTCGGTGCGCTGATCACCGTGGTCTTCACCGCCTCCAACGTCTACCTCGGTCTGAAGGTCGGCCTGACCTTCGCCTCGTCGATCCCGGCGGCGGTGATCTCGATGGCCGTCCTGCGCTACTTCTCCGGCGCCAACATCCTCGAGAACAACATGGTGCAGACCCAGGCCTCGGCGGCCGGCACTCTGTCCTCGATCATCTTCATCCTTCCCGGCCTGCTGATGATCGGCTACTGGAGTGGCTTCCCGTTCTGGCAGACCGCGGCGATCTGCTCCATCGGCGGCATTCTCGGGGTGCTCTATACCATTCCGCTGCGCCGGGTGATGGTGGTGCAGAGCGAACTGCCGTATCCGGAAGGGGTGGCGGCGGCGGAAATCCTCCGGGTCGGCAGCGACGGCGCCGAGGACGAGGAAGACGCCCGCGCGCCGCGTGCCGCCGGTAACGCGCCGGGGCTCTACGACATCCTCGGCGGCGGCCTGGTGGCGGCGCTGTTCAGCCTCTGGAGCAGCGGCTTCAAGGTTCTCGCCGAAGGCTTCAGCGTCTGGCTCAGTGCCGGGCAGGCGGCGTTCCGCCTTTCCACCGGTTTTTCCCTGGCGCTGGTCGGTGCCGGCTACCTGATGGGCATCACCGCCGGCATCGCGATCCTCATCGGCGTGGTGATCTCCTGGGGCGTCGCGGTGCCGCTGCTGACCGTCAACAGCGTGCCGGCCGACGGCCAGAGCCTGTCGGACCTGGCCACCCAACTGTGGAGTTCGCAGGTGCGCTTCCTCGGCGCCGGCACCATCGGCGTGGCCGCGCTGTGGACCCTGGCGACCCTGTTCAAGCCGATGGTGCGGGGTGTCTGGGCCTCCCTCGGGGCAGTGCGCGGCAATAGCCAGGCGAACAGCCTGCGCACCGAGCTGGACATGCCGGCCAAGTGGATCCTGCTGATCGCCGGGATACTGCTGGTCTCGCTGTTCGTGGTCTTCAGCCACTTCCTCGGTGCCGCCGCGCCGGACATGGCCAGCCCGCAGTTCTGGAGTCTGGTGGCGGTATGCGTGGTGTTCGCCTTCTTCTTCGGCTTCCTGATCGCCGCCGCCTGCGGCTACATGGCCGGCCTGGTCGGTTCGTCGAGCAGTCCGATCTCGGGGATCGGAATCATCGCGGTCATCCTGGTGTCGTTGCTGATACTCGGCTTCGGCAGCATCGAGGGCGGCCTGCTGGACCGCCAGAACGGCAAGCTGGCGATCGCCCTGGCGCTGTTTACCACCTCGGTGGTGCTGGCCATCGCGGCGATCTCCAACGACAACCTGCAGGACCTCAAGACCGGCTACCTGGTCGGCGCCACGCCCTGGCGCCAGCAGGTCGCGCTGATCGTCGGCTGCATCGTCGGCGCGCTGGTGATCCCCCCGGTGCTGGAACTGCTCTACAGCGCCTACGGCTTCACCGGGGCCCTGCCGCGCGAGGGAATGGACCCCGGCCAGGCCCTGGCCGCGCCGCAGGCGACCCTGATGACGGCGATCGCCAGCGGGATTTTCCACGACGCGCTGAACTGGAACATGATCCTCATCGGCGTCGCCCTGGGCATCGCCCTGATCCTCGTCGACCTGCTCCTGCGCCGTACCGGCAAGGCCTGCCTGCCGGTGCTGGCGGTGGGCCTGGGGATCTACCTGCCGCCGACCATCGGCATGACCCTGGTGGTCGGTGCGCTGATTTCCTGGCTGCTGGAAAATGCCCTGAAGAAGCGTGCGGCGGCGGCCGGGGTCGACGAAGAGGCTTATGCCGAAGAGCCGAAGCGACGCGGCGTGCTGCTGGCTTCGGGGCTGATCGTCGGCGAGAGCCTGATGGGCATCCTGCTCGCCGGGGTGATCGGCGCCACCGGCGAGGACGCGCCGCTGGCGCTGGCCGGCGCCGGCTTCGCGGGCATCGCCCAGTGGCTGGGACTGGTGGTATTCGTCGCGATCTGCGTGCTGTTCTACCGGCGAGTGCTGGCGCGCTGAGGGATTCGCAGCTGCACGGGGATGGGATGTTGCCGCTAGCGTCATTCCCCGCGGTCAGGGACGGAGGATGAGGGAAGGGGCGCCCTGCGCGCCCCCTTTTCCTGCGCTCAACGCACCAGGTGCAGGAACTGCAGGTGCCGCTCGTACTGGTCGAGCATGTCGTTGATGATCTGCTCCTTGGTGTAGCCCATCAGATCGTAGTCCTGGCTACCTTCGGCGAGATGCACCTCGGCACGGAAGTAGCGGCGATTCTTCAGGTGCAGGCCGCCCATGCCGGCACGCGCGAAGGACGGCGTGAAGTAGCCGCGCATCAGCACCTGGTAGAGGAACCGATGCTGCTCGCCATGACCGATCTCCAGGCTCAGCGAGGCGTTGCCCGGGTCGAGCTGGGCGTCCACCGCCAGGCCCTTCTCGCGGAACACCTCGGAAACCTCGCTGATCGCCGGGCGCACCACGTCGTTCATGAAGCGGTACACCTCGTCCCGCGAGGGGAAGTGCACGGCCTGCGACAGGCGTCGCTTCCAGCCGCCGGAGCGCTTGCCGTTGCCGCTCATCAGCGGCGCCAGGGAGTGGCTCCGCGCCCGCTGGCGCTGCGACTCCATGTAGAAGGCCTTGTGCAGGCCCCACATCATCAATAGCAGGATCAGCGAGAAGGGCAGGGAGGTCAGCACCACCGCCGACTTCAGCGCGTCGATGCTGCCGGCGAACAGCAGCCCGCCGGTGACCAGCGCGGTGACCGAGCCCCAGAACACCCGCAGCCACTTCGGCCCGTCGTCGTCGGCGCTGCCGCCGTGGGCGGAGAGGGTGGAGAGGACCACGGTGCCGGAGTCCGCCGAGGTGACGAAGAAGACGAAGCTGACCAGCACCGTGACGGTGATCACCGCGCGGCTCCAGGGGTAGTTCTGGAGCATCTGGTAGAGGGCCATCGACGGCTGCTCGATGGCCACCCGGCCGAGTTCGCTGGCGCCGCCGAGGGCCTGCTCCAGGGCGCTGTTGCCGAAGATCGACATCCACGCCAGGGTGAAGCCGAGCGGGATGAACAGCACGCCGAAGACGAATTCGCGGATCGTCCGGCCGCGCGAGATGCGCGCGATGAACAGGCCGACGAAGGGCGCCCAGGCGATCCACCAGGCCCAGTAGAACACCGTCCACGAGCCCAGCCAGTCGCTGGGGCCGCCGTAGGCGTAGAGGTCGAAGCTCTTGCCCGGCAGGTGGCCGAGGTAGTCGCCGACGTTCTGCACCAGGGTGTTGAGCAGGTGCTGGGTCGGACCGGCGAACAGCACGAACAGCAGCAGGCTGCAGGCCAGCAGCATGTTGATGTCGGAGAGGATGCGGATGCCCTTGTCGACCCCGGAGACCGCCACCGAGATCGCCGCGCCCATCATCAACACGATGAGCGCCATCTGCACCGGGTGGGTATGCGGGATGGCGTACAGGTAGTCCAGCCCGGAGTTGAGCTGGAGCACGCCGAAGCCCATGTCGGCGCCGAGGCCGAACACCGTGGCGATGATGCCGAAGCAGTCCACCGTGTAGCCGATCGGCCCGTTGATGCGCTTGCCGATCAACGGGTAGAGCGCCGAGCGCAGGGCCAGCGGCAGGTTGTGGCGGTAGGCGAAGTAGGCCAGCGCCATCGCCACCAGGGCGAATACGCCCCAGCCGTGCAGGCCCCAGTGCAGGAACAGCAGTTCCATGGCCTGCCGCGCGGCTTCCTGGGTACCGGCCTCGCCTTGCGGCGGCTGGAGGAAGTGGGTCAACGGCTCGGATACGCAGAAGAAGAACAGGGTGATGCTGATGCCGGCGGCGAACAGCATGCCGGCCCAGGACAGGTAGCTGAATTCCGGCTCGTCGTGGTCGGCACCGAGCTTGATCTTGCCGTAGCCGGAAAGCGCGGTGACCACCACGAAGATCAGGTACAGCGTCATCGCCAGCAGGTAGTACCAACCGACGGTCTGCGAGGCCCAGGTCTGCGCGGCCAGCAGCCATTCGCCGGCGCGCTGGGGGAAGCCGATGACCACTGCGGCGAACAGCAGGATCAGGATCGCCGCACCGTAGAACACCGGGGGATTCATGCGGATGGGCGTGGGGGTGGAGGGGGTGGCGGAGGGCGATTGTGCGTCAGTCAAAACAGGCTGGTCTCCTCGTCCTTAATTTGATCAAGCGTTCAATATAAACACGATCAAGGGCCCGGGAGCCAATCCTTCGGACGTATGGAAGCCTTCGGCGCCGCGCTTTTCCCGCACGTTCGCCGAAGGATTCCTTCAGTTCGCCGCCAGTCCCAGGCGCCGCCTTCCCGCCTCCTCGTCGCCGCCTGCCTGCTCGGTGGCCAGTTGCAGGAGCAGGGCCTGTACCTGCTCCAGCGACGGCGCTCCGGCTTGGCCGAGCAGGCGCCGCAGACCGACCAGCGATGGGTCTGGCGTTGCCCCGCCAAAATTCAGATGCTGCGGCAGGATTTCTTCCTTGTCGCTGACCAGCAGGGCGAAGTGGACGACGTTTTCCAGCTCGCGGATGTTGCCTGGCCAGGGATAGCTCTCGAGGACCCGCTGGGTTTCCACGCCGATGGCCGGCACCGGCAGGTCCAGGCGCTGGGCATAGACGCCGATGAAGTATTCCGCCAGCGGCAGGATGTCTCCCGGACGTTCGCGCAATGGCGGCAGGCTCAGGCGGCCGTCGTGCAGGTATTGTTGCAGGCCGGCCAGGAACTTGCCGGCGCGCACCGCCTGGTCCAGGTCGACGCTGGTGGCGGTGACCAGGCGCACGTCATGGGGAATCGGCTGCTGCGCGCCGACCCGCAGCACCTCGCGTTCCTCCAGCGTCTGTAGCAGCCTGGCCTGCAGCGTCAGCGGCAGGTCGGCGATCTCGTCCAGGTACAGGGTGCCGCCATTGGCCGAACCGAACCAGCCGGCGCGGCTGCCGACCGGGCCGTTGTGGGTACCGGGGGCATAGCCGAACAGCTCGGCTTCGGCGTGGTTGCGACTGAGGGCGCTGCAACTGACCGCGACGAACAGACCGGCGCGTTCGCTGTGGCGGTGGATCTGCCGGGCGAGCAACTCCTTGCCGGTGCCGGTCTCGCCTTCGATCAGCACCGGCTGGCCCTGTGGCGCGAGGCGCTCGAGTTCTTCGCGGACCCGGTGCGAGCGTGGGTCGAAGAACACCAGGGCCTTGGCGCGGATGCTCAGCGGACTGCGGTCGGCGTCGGGGAAGGTCAGCGGCGCGGGGCGTGGTTTCTCGCTCATGGGTAACTCCTTGGCGGCACGGGGCGCCTCCAGCGCCTGCGCCGCGACGACGGCCGGAACGGCTGCGGGCGGGGGCCGTTGCGGAAAAAGAAACGCCGGTGCAAGCCATGCGACACCGGCGTGAACAAGGGGCGCTGCAACGGCGCCCAGCGTGGGAGTCGGGACGGGCTGGGGTCAGAAGGCCGGGACCACCGCGCCGGCATATTTCTTCTCGATGAAGGCTTTCACTTCCGGGCTGGTCAGCGCGGCGGAAAGCTTCTTCAGGGCGTCGCTGTCCTTGTTGTCCGGACGCGCCACCAGGTAGTTCACATAGGGCGAGTCGCGGTCTTCCAGGACCAGCGCGTCCTTGGCCGGGTTGAGCTTGGCCTCCAGCGCGTAGTTGGTGTTGATCAGGTCCAGGTCGACCTGGTCCAGCACGCGCGGCAACAGGGCCGATTCGAGTTCCTTGAATTTCAGGTTCTTCGGGTTCTCGGCGATGTCCTTGGGGGTGGCCAGGGCGTTGTTCGGATCCTTCAACTTGAGCAGGCCGGCCTTCTGCAACAGCAGCAGGGCGCGCCCGCTGTTGCTGCCTTCGTTGGGGATGGCGACGGTGGCGCCGTCGGGCAGCTCGGCCAGCGACTTGTATTTCCTCGAATAACCACCGAAGGGCTCGACGTGTACGCCGACCACGGTGACCAGGTTGGTGCCCTTGCCTTTGTTGAAGTTCTCCAGGTACGGCAGGGTCTGGAAGTAGTTGGCGTCCAGGCGCTTCTCGGCGACCTGCACGTTGGGCTGCACGTAGTCGGTGAACACCTTGATCTGCAGGTCGACGCCTTCCTTCGCCAGGGTCGGCTTGATCAGCTCGAGGATTTCCGCGTGGGGGATCGGCGTGGCGGCGACGAGGAGCTTTTCCGCTGCGTTGGCGGAAACGCTGATGACGGAGGCCAGGGCAGTCAGCAGGAGCAGTTTTTTCATTCTTCGATCCTTGTAGGGCGATGTCCGCCGCTGCGTTCAGGGCGGTGAAGGAGGGGCGCCAACACGCGAGGGGCGGCTTGAAGGGGAGAGTAGCGACTCTTTTTATTCCATAAAAATATTATTTGTTTATTTTTATATTCTATTAATGAATATGAGAGAGCTGAGGCAATTTGTCTCGCGACAACCGACCACAGCAGGACGGTCTAGGCTAACGGGTAAGATTTTCGTACCGAATTGCTCTGCATCAAGGCGGGCGGTCCGGGAATCTGCTTGCGACCCTTCCCGCATTCCTGCCATCCAGGGCTGCGGTCGCTTTCCAATGACAAGAACGATAGCTGAAGGATGTGTTCCAAAACCTTGCGTAGCGTTGCGCGTGAGGAAGCACGGCCGAATCCGCACGTAAGCCGGAAGGGCCGAGAACCTGAAGAGGAGTTGCCATGTTCGGATTGGAGGCTATCGACCTTGCCCGCATCCAGTTCGCGTTCACCGTGTCCTTCCACATCATCTTCCCGGCGATCACCATCGGGTTGGCCAGCTACCTGGCCGTACTGGAAGGCCTCTGGCTGAAAACGAACGAAGAGGTCTACCGCGACCTCTATCATTTCTGGTCGAAGATTTTCGCGGTCAACTTCGGCATGGGCGTGGTGTCCGGGCTGGTCATGGCGTACCAGTTCGGCACCAACTGGAGCCATTTCTCCGACTTCGCCGGGTCCATCACCGGTCCGCTGCTGACCTACGAGGTGCTCACCGCGTTCTTCCTCGAGGCCGGTTTCCTCGGCGTCATGCTGTTCGGCTGGAACCGCGTGGGACCGGGCCTGCATTTCTTCGCCACGGTGATGGTGGCGATCGGCACGCTGATCTCGACGTTCTGGATCCTCGCTTCCAACAGCTGGATGCAGACCCCGCAGGGTTTCGAGATCGTCGACGGCCGGGTGATCCCGGTGGACTGGCTGGCGGTGATCTTCAACCCGTCGTTCCCCTACCGCCTGCTGCACATGTCGGTCGCCGCGTTCCTCGCCACCGCCTTCTTCGTCGGCGCCTCGGCCGCCTGGCACCTGCTGCGCGGGCGCGACAACCCGGCGATCCGCAAGATGCTCTCGATGGCCATGTGGATGGCGCTGATCGTCGCCCCGGTACAGGCGCTGATCGGCGACGCCCATGGCCTCAATACCCTGGAGCACCAGCCGGCGAAGATCGCCGCGATGGAAGGCCACTGGGACAACAGCAGCGGCGAGCCGACCCCGCTGATCCTGTTCGGCTGGCCGGACATGCAGCGCGAGGAAACCCGCTTCAAGGTGGAGATCCCGGTGCTCGGCAGCCTGATCCTCAAGCACAGCCTGACCGAGCCGATCCCGGCGCTGAAGGACTTCCCGCCGGAAGACCGGCCGAACTCCACCGTGGTGTTCTGGTCGTTCCGGATCATGGCCGGCCTCGGCATGCTGATGATCCTGGTCGGCGTCTGGAGCCTGTGGCTGCGCTGGCGCGGCCAGGACAAGCTGTTCAACTCGAAGGCCTTCCTGCGCCTGACCCTGCTGATGGGACCGTCCGGCCTGATCGCGATCCTCGCCGGCTGGTTCACCACTGAGATGGGCCGCCAGCCCTGGGTGGTCTACGGACTGATGCGCACCGCCGACGCCTCCTCGGCGCAGAGCGTGACGCAGATGAGCCTGACCCTGCTGACCTTCGTGGTGGTGTACTTCTCGCTGTTCGGCGTCGGTATCGGCTACATGATGCGCCTGGTGCGCAAGGGCCCGGTCACCCATGAGGGACGCGAGACCAACCCGGGAGGCGCCGGGCAGAAGCGCACGCCGGCACGGCCGTTGTCGGCCGCCGGCGAAGGTTTCGACGAAGAGCACGACGGCCACGCGCAAGCGGCCGACCGCGACCAGGACAAGAGGAACTGAGACATGGGTATCGATCTTCCCCTCATCTGGGCGGTCATCATCATCTTCGGCATCATGATGTACGTGGTGATGGACGGCTTCGACCTGGGCATCGGCATGCTCTATCCGTTCTTCAAGGACAGCGGCGACCGCGATGTGATGATGAACACCGTGGCGCCGGTCTGGGACGGCAACGAGACCTGGCTGGTGCTGGGCGGCGCGGCGTTGTTCGGGGCCTTCCCGCTGGCCTACGCGGTGGTCCTGTCGGCGCTCTACCTGCCGTTGATCTTCATGCTCGTCGGGCTGATCTTCCGCGGCGTCGCCTTCGAGTTCCGCTTCAAGGCCAAGCCGGCCAAGCAGCACATCTGGGACAAGGCGTTCATCGGCGGTTCGCTGGTGGCGACCTTCTTCCAGGGCGTGGCGCTGGGCGCCTTCATCGAAGGCATCCCGGTGGAGAACCGCAGCTTCGCCGGCGGTTCGCTGGACTGGATCGCGCCGTTCCCGCTGTTCTGCGGCCTGGCCCTGATCGTCGCCTACACCCTGCTCGGCTGCACCTGGCTGATCATGAAGACCGAAGGCCGCCTGCAGGAGCGCATGCACGACCTGGCGCGCCCGCTGGCGTTGGTGCTGCTGGCGATCATCGGGGTGGTCAGCCTGTGGACGCCGCTGGCCCATGCCGAGATCGCCGCACGCTGGTTCAGCCTGCCGAACCTGTTCTGGTTCCTGCCGGTGCCGATCCTGGTCCTGGTGACCTTCTATGCGCTGCTGCGCTCGGTGGCCAACAACGACCACGTGAAGCCGTTCGTGCTCACCCTGGTGTTGATCTTCCTCGGCTACAGCGGCCTGGGGATCAGCCTGTGGCCGAACATCATCCCGCCGGCGGTGAGCATCTGGGAGGCCTCGGCGCCGCCGCAGAGCCAGGGCTTCATGCTGGTCGGCGCGCTGTTCATCATTCCCTTCATCCTCGGCTACACCGCCTGGAGCTACTACGTGTTCCGCGGCAAGGTGAAGCACGGCGATGGCTATCACTGAGGAGGCGCCGCATATGGTCCGTACGCCGAGTCATCCCGAACGAGATAGCGCGGCCAAGCCACCGCTCTGGCGACGCCTGGCCTGGCTGGCGGGTATCTGGACCGCCAGCGTGCTGGCCCTGGGCGTCGCCGCCTGGCTGATGCGCCTGTTCATGAGCGCGGCGGGGCTGGGCGTCCCGCACTGATCGACGATCCCATCCGGGCGCTCCGGCGCCCTTTTCCGAGAGCCCTCCGCTGGAGGGCTTCTTTTTGTCCGCCGATCCGCCAGTGCTCGGTGTTGCGCCCTAGGGCGTCAATCCTCGCGTTCCCGCCTTGCACCATCCAGGCCGGTTCGGCGGATAACCGCGCTGCGGTTATCCGCCCTACGGGAGCGGCGGATGCGCCCTACTGAAGCCTTGGTAGGGCGAATAACGCCGCAGGCGTTATCCGCCGAATTGCCATGGCTTGGCGTTGCGCCGTGGGGCATCAGTCCTCGCGGCCCCTGACCCGTGCCAGTTGCTCCAGTCGCCCCAGGTAGTCGCGCGGGGTTTCGCCGAGCAGGCGGCGGAACATGCTGCTGAAGGCCCGCGTACTGCCGTAGCCGAGGTCGCGGGCGACCACCTGCACGCTGTCGCCGGCCAGCAGGCGCGGCAGGGCTTCGGTCAGGCGCAATTGCTGGCGCCACTCATGGAAGCTCATCTGCAATTCCTGGGCGAACAGCCGCGCCAGGGTGCGCGAGCTGGCGCCGACCCGCAGGCCCCAGTCATCGAGGGTCAGCCCCAGTTCCGGCTGTTTCAGCAATGCCTGGCAGATCGCCTGCAAGCGGCGGTCGCGGGGCATCGGCAGGTACAGCGGCATCCGTTCGAGGTTGGCGATCTCGCTGAGGATCAGCCCTTGCAGGCGCTGACGGAAGTCGTCCAGGCGCGGCAGGCTCTCGAGGTGGATGGCGCGCAGGATCATTTCCCGCAGCAGCGGCGTCACCGCCAGTACGCAACAGTCGCTTAGCGGTGTCGGCGTTTCGGGTTGCTCGATGAACAGGGTGCGCATGTGCACCTCGCCGGACATGAATATCTCGTGCTCCACCCGGGGCGGAATCCATACCGCGCGGGTCGGCGGGATCACCCAGGCGCCGTGGTGGGTGGCCAGGCGCATCAGGCCGCGAGCGGCGTAGAGGAACTGCGCCTGCGGGTGGAAATGCCGCCCCAGGTGATGGCCGTCGGGGAAGTCGAGGGAGATGGCGGCCAGCAGGCCGTCCGGGCGGTGCTCGATCAGCATGTCCGTTTCGATGACCTCGCTGTCCTGTCTGCGCTTTTCGGTCAACCTATCATGCCCGGGTCATGACGCCCATTCCTCACCGACCATTCAGACCACACGCCATGAACCGACCTCGAACCGTTATCCGCTTCATCAACGCCGCGCATGTCATCGACCACATGTTCATGCTGATCTTCCCCGCCGCCGTGCTCGGCATGGCCGGCAGCTTCGACCTCGACTACGCCGGTCTGATCGGCCTGTCGCTGGGCGGTTTCATCGCCTTCGGCGCCTGTTCTCTGCCGGCCGGCTGGCTGGGCGATACCTGGAGCCGGCGGCGGATGATGCTGTTGTTCTTCTTCGGTATCGGCGCCGCCGCACTGCTCACCGGGCTGGCCGGCAGCGTACCGATGCTGGTGACCGGGCTGACCCTGATCGGGGTATTCGCCGCGATCTACCACCCGGTCGGCACCGCGATGCTGGTGGCACACGCGGAGAACCGCGGCCGCGAGATCGGCATCAACGGCATGTGGGGTAACCTCGGGGTCGCCTTCGCCGCGCTGCTTACCGGCTTTCTCACCGCGCACTTCGGTTGGCGTGCGGCGTTCATCCTGCCCGGCGGGGTGGCCATCCTGCTCGGCATCGGCTTTTTCTTCTGCGTGCGCGAGGAGCCATCGCCGCACCTGTCGGCCAAGGCCGCGGCGCGTGGCGAGGACAGCGAGGGCCTGTCGATGCGCCGGGTGTTCGGCGTGCTGGCGCTGGTCACCGCCACCGGCGGGGTGGTGTTCAACGCCAGCACCGTGACCTACCCGAAGCTGTTCCAGGAGCGCCTGAGCGACTTGCTGGCGTCGCCGCAGACCCTCGGCGTGGTGGTCAGCCTGGCCTATGCCTTCGGCGCGGTGGCGCAACTGATCATGGGGCGCCTGATCGATCGCCTGAACCTGAAGTTGCCGTTCGTCTTCCTCACCTTCTGCCAGGTGCCGCTGCTGCTGGCCCTGGCCTACGGCCACGGCAGCGCAGTGGTGCTGTTCGGCGCGCTGTTCATGTTCGCGGTGTTCGGCCAGGTGACGGTGAACGATGCGATGGTCGCCCACTTCGTCGCGCCGCAGTGGCAGGCGCGGGTCTTCGCCCTGCGCTATTTCCTGTCGTTCGGCGCCAGCGCGGCGGCGATCCCGATGATTGCCTACCTGGAACCACGGCAGGGGCTGCTGGGGTTGTACCTGGTACTGGCGGGCTTCGCCGCGCTGACCTTCGCCGCGGCGCTGGTGTTTCCGCGTCCGGCGCGCAGCGCCGCGGTGGGCACCTGAGGAAGAGGGCGCCCGGACAGCGCGAGCCGGCCGGGCGCCGATGGCTCAACGCCGTATCAGAGCAGTTCGAGCGCCACGGCGGTGGCTTCGCCGCCGCCGATGCACAGCGAGGCGACGCCGCGCTTGCCGCCTTTCTGGCGCAGGGCGTTGATCAGGGTGAGGATGATCCGCGAGCCGGTGGAGCCGACCGGATGGCCCTGGGCGCAGGCGCCGCCATAGACATTGACCTTGGCATGATCGAGGCCGTGTTCGCGCATGGCGAGCATGGTGACCATGGCGAAGGCTTCGTTGATCTCGAACAGGTCGACGTCGTCCTTGCTCCAGCCGGTCCTGGCGAACAGGTTGGTCATCGCGCCGATCGGCGCCAGGGTGAACTCGCTCGGGTCCTGGCTCTGGGTGGCATGGCCGACGATTCGCGCCAGCGGCTTCAGGCCACGGCGCTGGGCTTCCTCGGCGGTCATCAGGACCAGCGCGGAGGCGCCGTCGGAGATCGAGCTGGCATTGGCGGCGGTGATGGTACCGTCCTTGCGGAACGCCGGCCTGAGGCTCGGGATCTTCTCCAGGTTGGCGGTCAGCGGTTGCTCGTCGTCCTTCACCACGCTCTCGCCCTTGCGGCTGGTGACGGTGACCGGGACGATTTCCGCCGCCAGCGAGCCATCGGCGATGGCGGCCTGGGCGCGCTTGAGCGATTCGATGGCATAGGCGTCCATCTCCTCGCGGGTCACGCCGTACTTGTCGGCGGTCTCCTGGGCGAACGAACCCATCAAACGGCCGGTACGGGCGTCCTCCAGGCCGTCGAGGAACATGTGGTCCTTGATCTCGCCGTGGCCCATGCGCAGGCCGCTGCGGGCTTTCTCCAGGACATAGGGCGCGTTGGACATGCTTTCCATGCCACCGGCGACCATCACCTGGTTGGTGCCAGCCTTGAGCAGGTCGTGGGCCAGCATCACCGCCTTCATCCCCGAGCCGCACAGCTTGTTGATGGTGGTGCAGCCGGTGGCGGCGGGCAGGCCGGCCGCCAGCGCGGCCTGGCGGGCCGGGCCCTGCTTCAGGCCGGCGGGCAGGACGCAACCCATGATCACTTCCTGTACGTCCTCGGCGGCGATGCCGGCGCGCTGCACCGCTTCGCGGATCGCGACGGCACCCAGGTCGACCGCGGAAACGCCGGCCAGGCTGCCCTGGAAGCCGCCCATGGGAGTACGGGCGCCGGCGACGATGACGATATCGGACATGGAACGTTACCTCTTGTTCTGGATAGGGTCTGAACGATTCAGTGGGCGGATTCTATCTTGTGACCGGGAGGCTCCGAAAGGTCACGGGGCAAATCACTCTTTTGACTGATGAACAAAGCCCGCCGACGGCTCTAGAGTCGGCCTCATCCTGACAACGAACCCGCTCCCAGGTGTACGCCCCATGCTGAAGACCCGTCTCATCCCGGCCGCCGCCGGCGCTTATCAGTATCCGTTGCTGATCAAGAGCCTGATGCTTTCCGGCCGTCGTTACGAAAAGAGTCATGAAATCGTCTACCGCGACCAGGTGCGCTACAGCTACGCCACCTTCAACGAGCGCGTCGCGCGCCTGGCCAACGTACTCAGCGAGGCCGGGGTGAAGGCCGGCGACACGGTGGCGGTGATGGACTGGGACAGCCATCGCTACCTGGAATGCATGTTCGCCATCCCGATGATCGGGGCGGTGCTGCATACCATCAACATCCGCCTCTCCCCGGAACAGATCCTCTACACCATGAACCACGCCGAGGATCGCTTCGTGCTGGTGAACAGCGAGTTCGTCCCGCTCTACCAGGCGGTGGCGGGGCAGCTGGCCACGGTGGAGCGGACCATCCTGCTCACCGACGGCGCGGAGAAGAGCGCCGAACTGCCCGGCCTGGTCGGCGAATACGAGTCGCTGCTGGCCGCGGCCAGCCCGCGCTACGACTTCCCCGATTTCGACGAGAACTCCATCGCCACCACCTTCTACACCACCGGCACCACCGGCAATCCGAAAGGTGTGTATTTCAGCCACCGGCAACTGGTCCTGCACACCCTGGCGATGGCTTCGACCATCGGCAGCCTGGACAGCATCCGCCTGCTCGGTACCAGCGACGTGTACATGCCGATCACCCCGATGTTCCATGTCCACGCCTGGGGCACTCCGTACGTGGCGACCATGCTCGGGGTCAAGCAGGTCTATCCCGGGCGTTACGATCCGGAACTGCTGGTCGAACTGTGGAAGCGCGAGAAGGTCACCTTCTCCCACTGCGTGCCGACCATCCTGCAGATGGTGATGAACGCCAGGGCTGCCCAGGGCGTGGACTTCAAGGGCTGGAAGGTGATCATCGGCGGGAGCGCGCTGAACCGCTCGCTCTACGAGGCGGCCAAGGCGCGCGGCATCCAGCTGACCGCCGCCTACGGCATGTCGGAGACCTGTCCGCTGATTTCCTGCGCCTACCTCAACGACGAACTGCTGGCCGGAAGCGAGGACGAGCGCACCACCTACCGGATCAAGGCCGGCGTGCCGGTGCCGCTGGTGGATGCGGCGATCATGGACGAACAGGGCCGCTTCCTCCCGGCCGACGGCGAATCCCAGGGCGAGCTGGTGTTGCGCTCGCCATGGCTGACCCAGGGGTATTTCCGCGAACCCGAGCGCGGCGAGGAGTTGTGGCGCGGCGGCTGGATGCACACCGGCGACGTGGCGACCCTGGACGGCATGGGCTTCATCGAGATCCGCGACCGCATCAAGGACGTGATCAAGACCGGCGGCGAGTGGCTGTCCTCCCTGGAGCTGGAAGACCTGATCAGCCGCCATCCGGCGGTACGCGAAGTGGCGGTGGTCGGGGTGCCCGATCCGCAATGGGGCGAGCGCCCGTTCGCCCTGCTGGTGGTGCGCGAGGGCCAGCAACTGGACGCCCGTGGCCTGAAGGAGCACCTCAAGCCTTTCGTCGAGCAGGGCAACATCAACAAGTGGGCGATCCCCTCGCAGATCGCGGTTGTTACCGATATTCCCAAGACCAGCGTCGGCAAGCTGGACAAGAAGCGCATCCGTATCGAGATCGCCCAGTGGCAGGAAGCCGGCAGCGCCTTCCTGTCGACCGTCTGACGGGGCTTTCCTACACCGCCGAAACGCCCGGAGGCCAAGCAAACGCTTGGTCTCCGCGTTTTCGCGACCGCCCGGTCATTCTCCATCCGCCGCAAAGGCGCGAGCCAGAGTGGTTGCGCCGCGCAAATCACACTTTCGAGGGATCAAGCGGCAGGCAGCGCTAGCTATAGTCCACGCACTCATAACAAAAAACACACATGGAGTAGCGTCGATGACAACCCGTAATCCGTTCTCGCGTCGGGCCCGGTTGCCGTTGGCCGTCAGCCTGGCTTCCTCGCTGGCGGCTCCGGCCTTTGGGGTGACCTTCAACATCGGGGAAATCGAAGGTTCCTTCGACTCGGCGTTGTCGGTCGGGGCCAGCTGGTCGACCGCCAAGCCGAACAAGAACCTGATCGGTGTGAACAACGGCGGCAAGGGACTTTCCCAGACCTCCGACGACAGCCACTTGAACTTCAAGCGTGGGGAAACGTTCTCGAAGGTCTTCAAGGGCATCCATGACCTCGAACTGAAGTACGGCGATACCGGTGTGTTCCTGCGCGGCAAGTACTGGTACGACTTCGAGCTGAAGGACG
>NZ_KV800319.1:103393-202907 GCF_001810205.1 Pseudomonas sp. HMSC076A11
GCAAGTACTGGTACGACTTCGAGCTGAAGGACGAGCACCGCGAGTTCAAGGACATCGACGACAGCGGCCGCAAGACCCTGGCCAAGTCCTCCGGCGCCGAACTGCTCGACGCCTTCATCTACCACAACTATGCCATCGGCGACCTGCCGGGCAGCGTGCGTCTGGGCAAGCAGGTGGTGAACTGGGGCGAGAGCACCTTCATCCAGAACGGCATCAGCGCCATCAACCCGATCGACGTCACCGCCTTCCGCCGGCCCGGCTCGGAGATCAAGGAAGGCCTGATCCCGGTGAACATGTTCTACCTGTCGCAGAACCTCACCGACAACCTGTCCGCCGAAGGCTTCTACCAGATCGAGTGGGACCAGACGGTGGTCGACAACTGTGGCACCTTCTTCTCCCAGCCGGACGTGGTGGCCGATGGCTGCGACCAGAACCTGGCGGTGCTGACCAACAACAAGGCGTCCATCAACCTGCTCAACAACGTGCTCGCCGGGGCTGGCCTGAGCGTTACCCCGTCGCCCTGGGACGAGGGCATCCTGGTCCGCCGCGGGCCGGACCGCGACGCTCGCGACAGCGGCCAGTACGGCTTCGCCCTGCGCTACTTCGCCGACGAACTGAACACCGAGTTCGGCGCCTACTACATGAACTACCACAGCCGCCTGCCGATCTTCAGCGGCCAGGGCGCCTCGGCCAGCACCATGGCGGCGATCAACGACCTCGCCACCCGCCTCGCCGCGATCAACCCGGCACTGGCCGCCCAGGCTGCGGCGGCGGCCACCGCCGGCAACTCCAGCTACTTCATCGAGTACCCGGAAGATATCCGCATGTTCGGCCTGAGCTTCTCCACCACGTTGCCCAACGGCACCGCGTGGAGCGGCGAAGTCAGCTACCGGCCCAACGCGCCGGTGCAGTTGAACACCACCGACATCCTCTTCGCCGGCCTCGACCCGGTGAGCATCGGGGGCAACCGCCCCTACGACAACGCCTCGGTGCTGAACGGCCAGGCCGGGCAGGACCTGCACGGCTATCGGCGCAAGGAGATCACCCAACTGCAGACCACCCTGACGCACTTCTTCGACCAGGTGATGGGCGCCGAGCGCCTGACCCTGGTGGGCGAGATCGGCTGGACCCACGTCGGCGGCCTGGAAAGCACCTCCAAGGCACGCTACGGGCGTGACCCGGTCTTCGGACCGGGGCCGCTGCCGGGGACCATCTCCGGCCTGGCCAGCTGCCAGGCGCTGAACGTCAGCACGCTGGGCACCGCCGAAGCGAACAACGTCAGCCGCTACTGCGAGAACGATGGCTATACCACCTCGGACGCCTGGGGTTATCGCGCCCGTGCGATCTGGGACTACAACGACGTGTTCATGGGCGTGAACCTCAAGCCCAGCGTGGCCTGGTCGCACGACGTCGATGGCTATTCGCCCGGTCCCGGCGCCAACTTCGAGGAAGGCCGCAAGGCGGTCAGCCTGGGGGTGGACGCGGAGTACCAGAACACCTACACCGCGAGCCTCTCCTACACCAACTTCTTCGACGGCAAGTACACCACCGTGGACGATCGCGACTTCGTCGCGCTCAGCTTCGGCATGAACTTCTGATGTACGCCGGCCCGGTGCGAACCGGGCCGGCGAGCAGGACTTAACGAGGACGACGAGCGAATGAAAACAACGAAGATTCTTCTGCATACCGGTGTACTGGCCCTGAGCCTGCTGGCCACCCAGGTGATGGCGGCGGTATCCGCCGACGAAGCGGCCAAGCTCGGCACCAGCCTGACTCCGTTGGGGGCGGAGAAGGCCGGCAACGCCGACGGCAGCATCCCCGCCTGGGACGGCGGCCTGGCGACCAACGCCGGCAGCGTCGACAGCCGTGGCTTCCTCGCCAACCCCTATGCCAGCGAGCAACCGCTGTTCACCATCACCGCGCAGAACGTCGACCAGTACAAGGACAAGCTGACTCCCGGCCAACTGGCCATGTTCAAGCGCTACCCGGATACCTACAAGATCCCGGTATACAAGACCCACCGCAGCGCCACCGTCCCGGCGGCGGTGCAGGAGGCGGCCAAGCGCAACGCCACCACCACCAAGCTGGTGGAAGGCGGCAACGGCCTGGAGAACTTCGATACCGCCAACCCGTTCCCGATCCCGCAGAACGGCCTGGAGGTGATCTGGAACCACATCACCCGCTATCGCGGCGGCAGCGTCCGGCGCCTGGTGACCCAGGCCACTCCGCAGGTCAACGGCTCCTACCAGCTGGTCTACTTCCAGGATGCCTTCACCTTCCGTACCAACCTGAAGGACTACAACCCGAACAAGCCGAGCAACGTGCTGTTCTACTTCAAGCAGCGGGTCACCGCGCCCTCGCGCCTGGCCGGTAACGTGCTGCTGGTCCACGAGACCCTCAACCAGGTCAAGGAGCCGCGCCTGGCGTGGCTCTACAACGCCGGCCAGCGCCGCGTGCGGCGGGCTCCGCAGGTGTCCTACGACGGTCCCGGCACCGCCGCCGACGGCCTGCGCACCTCGGACAACTTCGACATGTACAACGGTGCGCCGGACCGCTACGACTGGAAGCTGGAAGGCAAGAAGGAAATCTACATTCCCTACAACAGCTACAAGCTCGACGATCCGAAGATCAAGTACAGCGAAATCGTCAAGGCCGGCCACATCAACCAGGACCTGACCCGCTACGAGCTGCATCGCGTCTGGCATGTGGTCGCGACCCTGAAGCCGGGCGAGCGGCACATCTACGCCAAGCGTGACTTCTACATCGACGAGGACACCTGGCAGGCCGCCGAGATCGACCATTACGACGGTCGCGGCACCCTGTGGCGCGTGGCCGAGGCGCATGCCGAGCAGTACTACGACAAGCAGGTGCCCTGGTACGCGGTGGAAACCCTCTACGACCTGCTCTCCGGCCGCTACCTGGCGCTGGGCATGAAGAACGAGGAGAAACAGGCCTACGACTTCAACTACAGCGCTTCGGAAAGCGACTACACCCCGGCGGCGCTGCGCCAGGAAGGGGTACGCTGAGAAACGGCGTTCCTAGCCACGAAGAAACCGGCCTTGTGCCGGTTTCTTCGTTTTCGCGGGCGGCGTGCCGCTCCGGCCGTCAATTCATTACAAAGTGTTTTCCCGCCTCGCCCGCGGATTCCGTCGTCGCCATCCTCCCGGCGGGCACCTGTGTGGCCGGGAAACGTTTGCCGCGCCTGGACCGCGCCGGGAAACCGGTCTTTCCTTGGTTATCGAGCTGAAGCGCCGGTGCGCTATTTCGTCCGAGCCGATGGATAGTGCTTCAAATAGCCATCACTTGTGGTTAGTCTCCGGAGCGTTCACGCCCCATACATAAACCAAGAAACCGGGTGATGACTGACTTCTCGCGCACCTTCTCGGGCACTCCATCCGCCGTCCTGCCGACGGCCAACCGCTTTTTCCGCCCCCCGCTGCCGTCGGCCCATGTGGCGCGCCCGCGTCTTTGCCGTCGACTGCGCGACGGACTGGACGGTCGCCTGCTGCTGATCGCCGCGCCCGCCGGATTCGGCAAGAGTTCCCTGGCCATCGAGTTCTGCGAAAGCCTCGATCCGCGCTGGCAGAGCCTCTGGCTGGGACTGAGCAGCCGCGAGAGCGATCCCGGACGTTTCCTCGAACGCCTGCTCGATGGCTTGCGACAGTACCACCCGACCCTGGGCGAAGAGGCCCTCGGCCTGCTGAAGATGCGCCAGCGTCACCAGCCGTTCGCCTTCGAGACCTGGCTCGACGACCTGCTCGACGAACTCGCCCCCTGCCTGGACCCGCAGCGTCCCCTGCTACTGGTGCTGGACGATTACCACCTGGCCCAGGGCGCGGTGCTCGACCGTTGCCTGCAATTCCTCCTCAATCACCTGCCCGAGGGCCTGGTGCTGCTGGTCACCAGCCGGCAGCGGCCGGACTGGCACCTGGCGCGCCTGCGCCTGTCGCGGCAATTGCTCGAACTCAGCGAACAGGACCTGCGCCTGACCGCCGAGGAGAGCGGGGCGCTGATGGCCGCCAGCGGCCTCGAACTCGACGAGGACGCGCTGGACGCGCTGCTCGAGCGCAGCGAAGGCTGGGTCGCCGGGCTACGCCTCTGGCTGCTGGCGCGCGGCGATCCAGAGGAGCAGGTCAGCCCCGGGGTACACGGCGCCGACGAACTGATCCGCGACTACCTGCTGGAGGAGGTGATCGAGCGGCAGCCGCCCGAGGTCCAGGCGTTCCTCGCCCAGACCGCGCGCTTCGAGCGCTTCTGCGCCGAGCTCTGCGATACCGTGCGCGAGGCCGGCGACAGCGCGGCGATCCTCGACCACCTGCAGCAGCACCAGGTTTTCCTCGTGCCGCTGGACGAAAACGGCCAGTGGTTCCGCTACCACCACCTGTTCTCCGACCTGCTGCTGGCGCGTCCCTTGCCCGACTTCGGTCCGTCCGCCGGCTCCCTGCACCTGCGCGCCTGCGGCTGGTTCAGCCGCCATGGCCTGCTCGACCAGGCGGTGGAGCAGGCGCTGCGCGCCGGCCAGCCGGACGTGGCGGCGAGCCTGGTGCAGAACCTGTCGGAAGAGCAACTGCTGGCGGAGCAGAACATCGCCACCCTGCTGCGCTGGAAGATGGACCTGCCGGACAGCCTCCTGGCGAGCACGCCGCGCCTGATCCTGCTGTACGGCTGGGCGCTGGCGCTGGCCTGCCAGCTGGATGCCGCGGAAGAGCTGGCCGGCCAACTGGCGCGTTTCCTGCCGGCGCCGGACGAGTCCGCGCAGCGCGACCTGCTGGCCCAGTGGCAGGCCCTGAGCGGGGTGATCGCGCGCGGCCGCGGCGATATCGACAAGGCCGAGGCGCACTGCCGCGAGGCCTTGCAGGACCTCGCCGGGGAGCGCTATGGCACCCGCCTGCAATGCCTGTCGACGCTGAGCAACCTGGCGGTGACCCGTGGCGACTTCTGGCAGGCGCGCAACTACAACCGCGACGCCCTGGAGTTCGCCCAGCGCTACGGCAACCCGCTGTTCGAGGCACTGGTCCATTACGACCGCGCCCGCGTCCTCCAGGCGCGCGGCGAGGTGGCGCGCGCCGAGGAGGAGGTGCGCCAGGGCCTGGAACGCCTCCAGCACCTGCCGGCGCAACGCCGCTACGCGGTGCGCGGGCGGCTCCTGCTGTACCGCGGCTACCTGCGCAGCCTGGCGCTGCAGCCGGACGAAGCGCGCAAGTGGATCAAGCAGGGAATCGAGGAAACCCGCAGCTGCCGGGATGTCAGCCTGGTGATCGGCTATTGCGTCCTGGCCAGCCTGGAAGGGCGCCTGGGCAACTACGCGGCGGCGTTCGCCCGGCTTGGCGACGTCGAGCGGTTGATGCATGCCTGGGATATCCCGCCGATCTACTACCTGGCGGCGATCACCCTGATCAAGTGCGAACTCTGGCTGGCCCAGGGCCAGACCGAACTGGCCGGCGTCTGGCTACAGCGCCTGGGCGGCACCTACGGTGGGCAGGCGGCCACGCCGCCGGAATGCAGCCCGCTGCTGCCGCTGCATGTGGAGTTGCTCCAGGCCGGCCTGGAGCGCCGCGAAGGACGCCCGGAGGAAGCCGCCCGGCGCCTGGATCGGCTGGCCCGCTCGACGCGGGAGAACGGCGCGTTGCTGCCGGCTCGCCTGGCCCTCGGCCAACTGGCCGCGCTGCACCTGGAGCAGGGCCGCGAGCGCGAGGCGCTGGCGACCCTGCAACAAGCCATGGAGGGCGCAGTCGGCGGAGCCTTGCTGCCGCTCCACGAATTGCTCGTGCAGCAGCCGGAATGGTTGCGCGAACAGTTGCAGCGCTTCCCTGCCTGTCCCGGCGCCCAGCGCATGCGCGCGCTGTTGCCGGAGCCGCCCGCCGAGCCCGCGGGCAGTGCGGGCGAGGTGCTCAGCGGGCGCGAACTGGCGGTGCTGGAGCTGATCGCCCAGGGGTTGTCCAACCAGGAGATCAGCGAGCGGCTGTTCATCTCGCTGCATACGGTGAAGAGCCACGCCCGCCATATCAACGACAAGCTCGGCGTCGAGCGCCGCACCCAGGCGGTGGCGCGGGCCAAGCACATGGGGTTGTTGCGCTAGGCGCGCCACCCCATGTACCTGGCGTGCTGGCTCAGGGCTTCCAGCGTCGCAGGAGCAGGGCGTTGCCGACCACGCTGACGCTGGAGAAGGCCATCGCCGCGCCCGCCACCATCGGGTTGAGCAGGCCGAAGGCCGCCAGCGGGATGCCGATCACGTTGTAGATGAAGGCCCAGAACAGGTTCTGGCGGATCTTCGCGTAGGTCCGCCGCGAGATGTCCAGCGCCGCCGGCACCAGGCGCGGGTCGCCGCGCATCAGGGTGATGCCGGCGGCGTGCATGGCCACGTCGGTGCCGCCACCCATGGCGATGCCGACGTCTGCGGCGGCCAGCGCCGGGGCGTCGTTGATGCCGTCGCCGACCATCGCCACCACCCGGCCCCGGCCTTTCAGCTCGGCGACCGTGGCGGCCTTGTCCGCCGGCAGCACTTCCGCGTGTACGTCGTCGATGCCCAGGGCCTTGGCCACCACCGCCGCGCTGCCGCGGTTGTCGCCGGTGATCAGGTGGCTGTGGATATCCCGTTCGCGCAGGGCCTCCACCGCTTCGGCGGCGCCGTCCTTGAGGCTGTCGCCGAAGGCGAACAGGCCGAGCACGCGTTTCTCCGGAGCCAGTTCCAGCAGCCAGGACAGGGTGCGGCCCTCGGCCTCCCAGTCCGCGGCGGCACTCGCCAGCGCGCCGGGCTTGAGTTCCTGCTCGTCGAGCAGGCGGCGGTTGCCTAGGGCCAGCCGGCGACCCTCGACCTCGCCCTGGATGCCGCGACCGCTGAGGGCCTGGCTGGCGTTCACCGGCGGAACCTCCAGGTCGCGCTCGGCGCAGCGCTCGAGCACGGCCTTGGCCAGCGGGTGCTCGCTGCCGCGTTGCAGGGCGCCGGCAAGCCTGAGCAGTTGCTCCTGGTCGTCGCCGCCGAGGTGGATGATCTGCGGTCGCCCGGAGGTCAGGGTGCCGGTCTTGTCGAAGGCCACGCTGGTGACCGCATGGGCGACTTCCAGGGACTCGGCGTCCTTGATCAGGATGCCGTGGCGTGCGGCCACGCCGGTGCCGGCCATGATCGCGGTCGGGGTGGCCAGGCCGAGGGCGCAGGGGCAGGCGATCACCAGCACCGCCACGGCGTTCACCAGGGCCTGCTCCAGGCCGACCCCGGCGACCAGCCAGGCGCCGAGGGTGACCAGTGCGATGAGGATCACCACCGGGACGAAGACCTGGCTGACCTTGTCCACCAGCTTCTGGATCGGCGCCTTGGCGGCCTGGGCGTCTTCCACCAGGCGGATGATCTTCGCCAGCACCGTTTCCCCGCCGAGCGCGGTGGTGCGCAGGAGCAGGCGGCCTTCGCCGTTGATCGCGCCGCCGGTGACCTTGTCGCCGGGAGCCTTGGGCACCGGCAGGCTCTCGCCGGTGATCAGCGCCTCGTCGGCGTGGCTGCTGCCGTCGAGCACCTCGCCGT
The DNA here is from genome assembly GCF_001810205.1 of Pseudomonas sp. HMSC076A11. Taxonomy (NCBI): domain Bacteria; kingdom Pseudomonadati; phylum Pseudomonadota; class Gammaproteobacteria; order Pseudomonadales; family Pseudomonadaceae; genus Pseudomonas; species Pseudomonas sp. HMSC076A11. The sequence continues at coordinate 110,910 of NZ_KV800319.1, forward strand.
CCACCGGGAAGCGTTCGCCGGGACGCACCACCACCTCGTCGCCGAGGCGCAACTCGGCGATCGCCACCTCTTCCTCGCGACCGTCGCGCAGGCGCACCGCGCGCTCCGGGCGCAACGCCTCGAGGGCGCGGATGGCGCTGGCGGTCTGGCGCTTGGCGCGGCTTTCCAGGTACTTGCCGAGGAGGATCAGGGCGATCACCACGGTCGAGGCTTCGAAGTAGAGGTGCGGCATGTGGCCGGGCGGGGCGGTCAGCCAGAGGTAGACGCTGAGGCCGTAGCCGGCGCTGGTGCCGAGGGCGACCAGCAGGTCCATGTTGCCGGCACCGGCTTTCACCGCGCGCCAGGCGGAGACATAGAAGCGCGCGCCGATGACGAACTGCACCGGGGTCGCCAGGAGGAACTGCGCCCACGGCGGCAGCATCCAGTGCAGGCCGGCCCATTCCACCAGCATCGGCAGCACCAGCGGCAACGCCAGCAACAGCGCGGCGATCACCCACCAGCGTTCGCGGCGCAGGCGGCGCTCGGCATCGTCCTGGCGTGGTTGCCCCGCGTCGAGCAGGCGGGCCTTGTAGCCGGCCTGTTCCACCGCCTGCAGCAAGGCCTGGCTGTCCACGGCGCCGAGCAGGTCGAGGTGGGCGCGCTCGCTGGCCAGGTTGACGCTGACCTCGCGTACGCCGGGCACCTTCTTCAGCGCCCGCTCGACCCGGCCGACGCAACTGGCGCAGGTCATGCCCTCGATGGACAGTTCCAGGCTGCGCGCCGGAACCTGGTAGCCGGCCTGCTCGACCGCCGCCACCAGGGCCGGCAGGCTGTCCGCCGGGGCCTGTACGCGGGCCTGCTCGCTGGCCAGGTTGACCGAGGCGGCCGCGACCCCGGGCACTTTCTTCAGGGCTCGTTCGACACGGCCGGCGCAGGACGCGCAAGTCATGCCGCTGACCGGCAGATCGAGCTCGGTTAGCGTGGCGCTGTTCATGAGTCCTCCTTGGAATGGACAGAAGTGGCACCGCAGGCGCCCTGGGAGGCGCCGGTGAGATCTGTCGCCAGGTTCAGCCTTGACATCGTGTCAAGGTCAAGCCCCGGATTCATACAGGAAGGCGGCGCAGGGCGCAGTGGCGGCTTTATGTCGCAGGGGCAGGGGGGAGGGGGAATGGCGCTGGAAAACCGTTGCGGCACGGAAAAGCGGAGGGTTTTCACAGGGGTGGGACCGATAACACTAGACCTCGCGAAGGGCTGCGCCAAGGTATTTCGTCGCTTGCGGAAAAAAAACCTGCTGATGACGAAAAGTACTTTTTACCGTCATATTTTTTGCGGTATTTGTGGAACCGTAGACCGCCGAACCCTGCAGCACAGGTGGCGGCCCCGGCCCTCACCTCTGCTGTCAGGCTCTCCCCACCGGAAGAGAGAAGGCGGCTCGCCCCCCGGCGGAGCGCCGACCCGGCATTCCGTCGCCAGGCCCTTAGCAGAAGGTGATCGCGTATGGATGACCACGGACGTTCCCGCCCCACCCAGCCCACCCTGTACGTCCTCGATACCAATGTCCTGATCCACGATCCGAATGCCCTGTTGAACTTCCAGGAACACCGCGTCGCGATCCCGATGACGGTGCTCGAAGAGCTGGACAAGCTGAAGACCGGAAAGCACACCATCGCCGCCGAGTGCCGCCAGGCCATCCGCCTGATCGACCAGGTACTCGGCGAGGCCACGCCCGAGCAGGTAGAGGGAGGGGTACCGATCCAGCGTGGCAAGAACGGCCCCAGCGGCAGCCTGTCGATCCTCATGAGCAAGCGTGCCGAGCCCATCACCTGGCTGCCGGAGCACCTCAACGACAACAAGATCATCAACCAGTTGGTCGAGCTGAAGAGCCGCCACAGCGGCGTGCGCGTGGTGCTGGTGACCAAGGACATCAACATGCGCCTGAAGGCGCGCGCCTGCGGGGTGGACGCGGAGGACTACCACACCGACCAGTTGATCGACGACGTGGCCCTGCTGTCGCGCGGCTACCATTCCCTCGCCGGCTCTTTCTGGGACCGCGTGAGCAAGGTCGAGACCCGCCAGGACCACGGCCGTACCTGGCATCGCGTGCAGCTCACCGACAACCTGCCGGCGGTGCACATCAACGAGTTCATCGTCGACGAACAGGGCTTCGTCGGCTGGATCAAGGGCATCCAGCAGGACGAGCTGACCATCCTCGACCTGCACCAGGAGCCGCTCCTGCACCAGGAAGCCTGGGGCCTGCGGCCACGCGACGTGTACCAGTCGCTGGCGCTGTACGCGCTGCTCGACCCGGACATCCACCTGGTCAACCTGTCCGGTGCCGCCGGTTCCGGCAAGACCATCCTGGCGCTCGCCGCGGCCATCGAGCAGACCATGGTCAGCAAGCGCTACCGGCGCATCATCGCCACCCGCAGCGTGCAGGGCCTGGACGAGGACATCGGCTTCCTGCCCGGCACCGAGGCGGAAAAGATGGAGCCCTGGCTCGGCGCCATCACCGACAACCTCGAAGCGCTGCACATGGACGACGAATGCACCCATGGCAGCGTCGACTACATCCTCAGCAAGGTGCCGTTGCAGTTCAAGTCGCTGAACTACATCCGCGGGCGCAGCTTCCAGCAGAGCCTGATCCTCATCGACGAATGCCAGAACCTCACGCCGCACCAGATGAAGACCATCATCACCCGCGCCGGCAGCGGTTCGAAGGTGATCTGCCTGGGCAACCTGGCGCAGATCGACACGCCCTACCTGTCCGCCACCAGCTCCGGCCTGACCTACCTCACCGAACGCTTCAAGGACTTCCCCCACGGCGTGCACGTGACCCTGCAAGGGGTGCCGCGCTCGGTGCTGGCGGAGTACGCCGAGGCGCACATGTGAGGTAGCCGGCGGCAATCGCCGGCCGATATCCCGCCCGGTTGAAAAAGCCGGGCGGGATATACATCCTGCCAGGCCAGGCCAGGCCAGGCCAGGCCAGGCCAGGCCCGGGGACCGGGCCCGCATCGTTACCCGATCGGGATGAGGTGCCTTGCGCCGGCCTGCCCTACCTCTTTATGTATACAATCATCCCCCTTCCGAACCTCCCCCAGGCATCGCGTCATGCCCTCCAGGGCTTACAATGACTGGCCAGTATCCTCTTCCAGGAGCACCCACGTGCTGACCCATCTCGATTCCCAGGGCCGCGCCAACATGGTCGACGTCACGGAAAAGGCCGTGACCTCCCGTGAAGCCACGGCCGAGGCCGTGGTGCGCATGCGCCCGGAAACCCTGCAACTGATCCAGGACGGCGGCCATCCCAAGGGCGACGTCTTCGCCGTGGCGCGGATCGCCGGCATCCAGGCGGCCAAGCGCACCCACGAACTGATCCCGCTGTGCCATCCGCTGCTGCTCACCAGCGTCAAGCTCGAACTGCAGGCCGAGGCGCCGGACGCCGTGCGCATCCGCGCGCGTTGCCGGCTGGCCGGGCAGACCGGCGTGGAGATGGAGGCGCTCACCGCCGCCAGCGTCGCGGCCCTGACCATCTACGACATGTGCAAGGCGGTGGACCGCGGGATGGTCATCGAGCAGGTCCAGTTGCTGGAGAAGCTCGGCGGCAAGAGCGGCCACTACCGCAAAGAGGAGGAAGGGCAGGCATGATCCGCGTGCAGTATTTCGCCCGTTACCGCGAAGCCCTCGGCGTCGACGGCGAGCAGTTGAACTGGGACGCCGGGCTGGCGACCCTCGGCGCCTTGCGCCAGCTCCTGGTGGAGCGTGGCGGGGTCTGGGAGCGTACCCTCGGCGAGCAGAACCTGATGTGCGCGCGCAATCAGGAACTGTGCGGCCTCGACGAGCCGTTGCAGGACGGCGACGAAGTCGCCTTCTTCCCCACCGTCACCGGAGGTTGAACCCATGGCCATCCGCGTCCAGCAGGCCGCTTTCGATCCGGGGCAGGAGCTTAACGCCCTGCATGCGCAGAACGTCGGCATCGGCGCGGTGGTCGGCTTCGTCGGCTACGTGCGCGACTTCAACGACGGTCGCGAGGTCGGCGGGATGTTCCTCGAACATTATCCGGGCATGACCGAGAAGGCCCTCGGCAAGATCGCCGCCGAGGCCGGGCAGCGCTGGCCGCTGCTGCGCCTGGAGATCCTCCACCGCATCGGCCGCCTGGAGCCGGGCGAGCCGATCGTCTTCGTCGGTTGCGCCAGCGCCCACCGGCAGGCGGCGTTCGACGCCTGCAACTTCGTCATGGACTACCTGAAGACCCGCGCGCCGTTCTGGAAGAAGGAAGACACCGCCGAAGGCCCGCGCTGGGTCGAAGGCCGCTGCAGCGACCAGGCCGCCGCGCAGCGCTGGGAGGAGTGACGTCTACCTCCTCGCGCCGCCGGCTTACCTCTTCGGAGGAATAGCCAGCCGGGGGCCCGCGGTTCAGGCTGAGGCATCGCCCGTTCCTAGGACCCCCTTCCATGAGCCACCTGGCCACCTCCACCTTCCAGCCGCTGAACATCGCCATCCTCACCGTCAGCGACACCCGTACCCTGGAAACCGATACTTCCGGCCAGACCCTCGCCGACGCGCTGCTGGCCGCCGGTCATCGCCTGCACCAGCGGAGCCTGAAGACCGATGACATCTACCAGATCCGCGCGGTGGTCTCGGCCTGGATCGCCGACCCCGAGGTACAGGTCGGCCTGATCACCGGCGGCACCGGCTTCACCGCGCGGGACAACACCCCGCAGGCGGTCGGGCCGCTGTTCGAGCGCGATGTCGAGGGCTTCGGCGAACTGTTCCGCCAGGTCTCGCAGCGCGAGATCGGCACTTCCACCATCCAGTCGCGGGCGCTGGCCGGGCTCAGCAACGGTACCCTGGTGTGCTGCCTGCCCGGCTCGCCGGGCGCCTGTCGTACCGCCTGGAACGAGATTCTCCTGGCGCAACTGGACAGCCGCACCCGCCCGTGCAATTTCGTCCCGCACCTGAAGACCCCGCCAGCCGTGGCGCCGGTGGCCGGCTGCGGGTGCCGCTCGTGAGCGCTTGCGCCTGCGATGGCGGCCAACTGCGCCCGCTCGACGAGGCGCTGGCCGAACTGCTGGCGCGCGCGCCGTGCCCGCCAGCCTGCGAGAGCCTGGCCCTGGAGCGGGCGCTGGGACGAGTGCTCGGCGAGGACCTGCTGGCGCCGATGGACCTGCCGCATTGGGACAACAGCGCGATGGACGGCTACGCCTTGTGCTCCGCCGACCTGCCGCGCAGCGGCGGCAGCCTGACGGTCGGCGCGCGGATCGCCGCCGGCGACACCCGCGGCATGAGCCTGCCGCTGGGCCAGGCGGCGCGGATCTTCACCGGCGCGCCGCTGCCGACCGGCGCCGACTGCGTGGTGCCGCAGGAACTCTGCGTGGTCGACGGCGAGCGCGTGCAGTTGCCGCCGGTGAGCGCCGGCCAGCATGTGCGCCGGCGCGGCGAGGAGTTGCGTCGCGGCGCGCCGGTGCTGCGTGCCGGACAGCGCTTGCGCCCGCAGGAACTCGGCCTGCTGGCGAGTCTCGGCGTCGCCACGGCCTCGGTGCGTCGGCGCTTGCGCATCGGCCTGCTGAGCAGCGGCGACGAATTGCGCGAGCCCGGCCAGACACTGTTGGCCGGGCAGATCTACAACGCCAACCGTTACTGCATCGGCGCCTTGCTGCGCGGTCTCGGCTTCGAGGTGCACGACGAGGAAGTGCTCGCCGACGAACTGGTGGCCAGCCGCGATGCGCTCAGCCTGGCGGCCTCCGAATGGGACGCGCTGGTCACCAGCGGCGGTGTCTCGGTAGGCGAGGAAGACCACCTCAAGCGCGCCATCGCCGAGCTTGGCGAGGTCAACCTGTGGCGCCTGGCGATCCAGCCGGGCAAGCCGTTCGCCTTCGGCTCCGTGGCCGGCAAGCCCTGGCTGGGGCTGCCCGGCAACCCTGCGGCGGCGCTGGTCACCGCATTGCTGGTGGCGCGTCCGTTCCTGCTTCGCCAGCAGGGACTGTTCGACGTAGTGCCGCGGCCGCTGGCGTTGCCGGCGGCCTTCGACTGGCCGCAACCGCGGGCGCGTCGCCAGTACCTGCGGGCGCGGCTCGATGAACGGGGGCGGGTGGAAATCCACCCGCAGCAGGGCTCGGCGATGCTGCTTGCCGCCAGTTGGGCGGACGGGCTGGCGGTGATCGAGCGCGGCGCCACCCTGGGCGTGGGTGATGCGATCGACTTTCTGCCGTTCTCCGCACTGATGGCCTGAGGCCTTCTTGATCCCGGTCAAGCGCCGACCGGGAGCGTCTTTCTAGAGTGTGGCGCCTGTGCCCCGGGGTTGCCCACTGCCGCGGAGCGCGTTTTTCGCCAGAGGAGCAACCCCATGCAACTGGTCTGTCCGGCGGGCAGCCTGCCCGCCTTGAAGTCGGCCCTGCGACAGGGCGCCGACGCCATCTACGTCGGTTTCCGCGACGACACCAACGCCCGCCATTTCGCCGGCCTCAACCTTGACGAACGCCAGTTGCAGGAAGGCCTGCGGCGGGTCCACGAGGCCGGGCGGCAGCTCTACGTAGCGGTCAACACCTATTCCAGCGCGCAGGGCTGGGAGCGCTGGCAGCGCGCGGTGGACCAGGCCGCCGACCTCGGCGTCGATGCCTTGATCGCCGCCGACGTGGCGGTGCTCGGCTATGCCGCGAAGCGTCATCCGCGGCTCAATCTGCATCTGTCGGTGCAGGGCTCGGCAACCAATGCCGCGGCCCTGGCCCTCTATCACGAACGCTACGGCATCCGTCGCGCGGTCCTGCCCCGCGTGCTATCGCTGGCGCAGGTACGCCAGGTGGCGGCCGGTAGCCCGGTGCCGGTGGAGGTGTTCGCCTTCGGCAGCCTGTGCATCATGGCCGAGGGCCGCTGCCACCTGTCCTCCTACGTCACCGGCGAGTCGCCGAACCTCTGCGGCGTCTGTTCGCCGGCCAGGGCGGTGCGCTGGAGCGAGGAACCGGAGGGGTTGACCTCGCGCCTCAACGAAGTGCTCATCGACCGCTACGCCGCCGGCGAGGCGGCCGGCTACCCGACCCTCTGCAAGGGCCGTTTCCTGGTCAATGGCCAGCGCTTCCATGCGCTGGAGGAACCGACCAGCCTGAACACCCTGGACCTGGTCCCGCAACTGGCGGAAATCGGCGTGGCGGCGGTGAAGATCGAAGGCCGCCAGCGCAGCCCGGCCTACGTCGAGCAGGTCACCCGGGTCTGGCGCCAGGCGCTGGACAGCTACGCCAGCGCGCCGGGCGCCTATAGCGTGCAGCCGCAATGGCAGCGCGCGCTGGCCGGACTTTCCGAAGGGCACCAGACCACCCTGGGCGCCTATCACCGTTCCTGGCAGTGAGGACCGCCGCGATGAAACTGAGCCTGGGACCGCTGCTGTTCTACTGGGACAAGCGGCAGATATTCGATTTCTACGCCGAGATGGCCGGCCAGCCGCTCGACGTCATCTACCTCGGCGAGACCGTCTGCGCCAAGCGCCGGGCGCTGTCCCTGAACGATTGGCAGGCGCTGGCCCGCGAGCTGGCGCAGGCGACCCGTGCCGAGCTGGTGCTCTCCGGGCTGGCGCTGATCGAGGCCGCTTCGGAGCTGTCCAGCCTGCGCCGGCTATGCGAGAACGGCGAACTCCGGGTCGAGGCCAACGACATGGCCGCCGTCTATTACCTCAGCCAGCGCGGCGTGCCCTTTGTCGGCGGTCCGGCGCTGAACCTCTACAACGGTCATGCCCTGGCCGAACTGTATTCCTGGGGCATGCGCCGCTGGATTCCGCCGGTGGAAGTCTCCGGCAAGCTGCTGCGCGGGGTGCTCGACCAGGCTGCGCAGCTGGGCCTGGAGCAATTGCAGACCGAGGTCTTCGCCTACGGTCACCTGCCGCTGGCCTACTCGGCGCGCTGCTTCACCGCGCGGGCGGAGAACCGGCCCAAGGACGACTGCCAGTTCTGCTGCCAGCAGTATCCCGAAGGTATCCCGCTGCTCAGCCAGGAGGGCGAGGCGCTGTTCACCCTCAACGGCATCCAGACCATGTCCGGCAAGGTCAGCAACCTGCTGGCCGACTACCGCTCGCTGGAACATAGCGGCGCCGACCTGCTACGCCTGAGCCCTCGGGCGCAGGGCATGGCCGAGGTGATCGCGGCCTTCGACCGGGTACGCCAGGGTGCCGCTCCGCCGCTCGCCGTGGAAGGCTGCAACGGCTACTGGCACGGCCGGCCGGGGATGCTGCGGGCAGAGGAGGCAGGGCTATGCTGAACCGCCAACGCCTGCTCCTCGGCGTCGCCGGACGCCTGTTGCCGCTGGCGGCGAAGGTTCCGCGCGGGCTCCAGCACCTGGTCCTGCAACGGGTCGCCAACCGGCTGTTCGCCCAGCCGCTGGAGGAGGGCGCCTTCGACCTGCTGGAAGGTCGCTGGCTGCGCCTGGAAGTCAGGGACCTCGGCGTCGGCTGGTGCGTCACCCGGGTGCCCGGCGGCCTGCGCCTGGTCGAACGGCCACGGGCCAGCGTGACCATCCGTGGCGACTGGCGCGACTTCCTGCTGCTGGCCAGCCGGCATGAGGACCCGGATACCCTGTTCTTCCGCCGCCGCCTGGTGATCGAGGGCGACACCGAGCTGGGCCTGGCGGTCAAGAACCTCCTCGACAGCCTCGACCCGGAGCACCTGCCGCCCTGGTTGTGGAACGCCGTGGAACGGGCCGGGCGGGCAGTGCAGGAGGAGCGCGGCGAGGCGCCCCAGGGGCCGGTCCAGGGCGCGCGGGGCGGCTGAGGTCGGTGGAAAGGGGCGTATAGCGACGCCAATGTCGCTGGGCGCGCCCCTCCGATTGGGTGTATTCCCTGAAGCCTGAAACTCACTGAGGCTCTTTTCAGCGAGGCAACGCCCGGTTCGTTGCCGCATGGGCGGCGCGGAGCGAATGGGCGTTTCCCCTGACCAAACGGATAGCCTGTCTGTCCCCGTAACGCCCCTGTCAACTTGCCCCGGTAAACCGGACCTTCGTGAAGCCTGCGGAGAACTCCGGTATGAGTGGGATGGACCTCAAGCGCCGCCGCGTCGTGCAAGGCCTGGGCGCTGGACTGCTGTTGCCGGCGCTGGGCGCGCCGGCGGTGATCGCCTCGCCCAGGGCGCGGCCGAAGCTGACCGATGGCGTGCAATCCGGCGATGTGCAGGGCGACCGCGCGCTGGTCTGGAGCCGCACCGACCGCCCGGCGCGGATGATCGTCGAATGGGACACCCGTAGCGTCTTCAGCGAGCCGCGTCGGCTGGTCTCGCCGGTCACCGACGAGCGCCTCGACTACACCGCGCGCATCGACCTGCGTGGCCTGCCGGCCGACCAGTCGATCTTCTACCGGGTGCGCTTCGAGGATGCCCGCGACGGCAGCCTGAGCAAGCCCTGGTTCGGCCACCTGCGCAGTGCGCCGAGCGAGGCGCGCAATATCCGTTTCGTCTGGAGCGGCGACACCTGCGGGCAAGGTTTCGGGATCAATCCGGATATCGGCGGCATGCGTATCTACGGAGCCATGCGCCGGCGCCAGCCGGATTTCTTCCTGCACAGCGGCGATACCATCTATGCCGATGGGCCGATCCCCGAACGCATCGAGACCGAGAGCGGGCGCATCTGGCGCAACCGGGTGACCGAGGCCAAGAGCAAGGTCGCCGAGACCCTCGACGAGTTCCGCGGCAACTACCGCTACAACCTGCTCGACGACAACCTGCGCCGCTTCAACGCCGAGGTGCCGCAGATCTGGCAATGGGACGACCACGAGACCACCAACAACTGGTCCTCCAGCAAGCAGCTCGACGAGCGCTACCAGGTGAAGGACATCGACGTGCTGGCGGCCCGCGCGCGCCAGGCGTTCCTCGAATACGCGCCGCTGCGCTTCCAGCGCCAGGGGCGCGATGGGCGGATCTACCGCAAGGTCGCCTACGGCCCTTTGCTCGACGTGTTCGTCCTCGACATGCGCAGCTACCGCGGCGGCAACAGCGCCAACCTGCAGGCGCGGCGCAGCGCCGCCACCGATTTCCTCGGCCGTGAGCAGTTGCAATGGCTCAAGCGCGAGTTGCGCGGTTCGCGCGCGCAGTGGAAGGTGATCGCCGCCGACATGCCGATCGGCCTCTGCGTGCCCGATGGCAAGGACGCTCAGGGCCGCGACCGCTGGGAGGCCATCGCCAACGGCAACGACGGCGCCGCCCTCGGCCGCGAGCTGGAGATCGCCGATCTGCTGCGCTTCGTCCAGCGCGCCGGGGTGCGCAACACCGTCTGGCTGACCGCCGACGTGCATTACTGCGCAGCCCACCACTACAGCCCGGAGCGCGCCGCGTTCAAGGACTTCGCGCCGTTCTGGGAGTTCGTCGCCGGGCCTCTCAATGCCGGTAGTTTCGGACCCAACGCGCTGGATGGCACGTTCGGCCCGCAGGTGATGTTCCAGAAGGCCCCGCTGGTCCAGAACAGTTCCCCCTTCGCCGGCTACCAGTTCTTCGGCGAGGTGGAGATCGATGCGCAAAGCCGCGCGCTCACCGTCACCCTGCGCGACCTCGACGGCGAGCCGGTGTTTTCCCAGGAACTGCAACCCGACGGCGCCTGAGCCGCGGCGACCCCATTCCGATAAAGGAGTATCCCGATGCACCCCTTGCGTAACGCCGCCCTGCTGGGCGGCCTGGCCCTGCTGGGCCTGCCGGTGGCCAACGCCGCCGAGCTGATCATCTCCGAGTATGTCGAAGGCAGCGGCAACAACAAGGCGCTGGAGTTCTACAACAGCGGCAGCCAGGTCCTCGACCTCTCCGCCTACCGCGTCGAGTTCTATTTCAACGGCGCCAGCGCGGCGGGCCGCAGCATCGACCTGAGCGGTAGCCTGGCGCCGGGCAAGACCTTCGTCCTCGCCAACGGCGTGGCCGACCCGGCGTTGCTGGCGCTGGCCAGCCAGCGGGTGGAGGGCAGCTGGTTCAATGGCAACGATGCGGTGCTGCTGCGCCGGCGCAGCGGCGAGATCCTCGACAGCCTCGGCCAGGTCGGCTTCAACCCCGGCACGACCTGGGGCAGCGGCGATGTGCAGACCCTCGACCGGAGCCTGGTGCGCAAGGCCGACATCCGCGACGGCGACAGCGATCCCAGCGACGCCTTCGACCCGGCGGCGCAATGGCTGGGCTACCCGCGCGACACCTTCGCCAACCTCGGCCAGCATGGCGCTGGCGAGCCCGGCGGCGGCGAGGAGGTCGGCCTGCGACCGATCCACGAGGTGCAGGGCGCCGGCGCCGAAAGTCCGCTGGTGAACCAGCGGGTCGCCATCGAGGGCGTGGTGGTCGGCGACTTCCAGAACGCCAGCGAGCTGAAGGGCTTCTACGTGCAGCAGGAAGATGCCACGGTGGACGGCGACCCGGCGACCTCCGAAGGCATCTTCGTCTACGACGGCGGCAACGGCAGCGACGTCAAGCTCGGCGACCGCGTCCGGGTGACCGGCCAGGTCCGCGAGTTCAACGGCCTCACCGAACTGGTCGGGCCGCTGCAGGTCAGCGTCCTGGCGAGCGGCGTGGCCTTGCCGACGCCGGCCGGCATCAGCCTGCCGCTGGCCAGCGCCGATGCGCTGGAGCGCTACGAAGGCATGCGCGTGCAGCTCCGCCAGACGCTGACCGTCAACGAGGTCTACAACCTCGGCCGCTACGGCGAGGTCCTGCTGTCCTCCGGCGGCCGCCAGATGACTCCGACCAACGTGGTGGCTCCCGGCGAACAGGCCAAGGCCATGCAGGCGCGCAACGACCTCGACCGGATTCTCCTCGACGACGGCCGCAGCGGGCAGAACCCCGACCCGATCCGCTACCCGGCACCGGAACTGAGCGCCTACAACAGCCTGCGCGTCGGCGACCGTACCAGCGCCATCGACGGCGTGCTCGACTACTCGGCCGGCAGCTACCGTATCCAGCCGTTGCAGACGCCGACCTTCGAGGCGGCCAATCCGCGTCCGGCCCAGCCGGCGGTGGAAGGGCGCCTGCGGGTGGCCAGCTTCAACGTGCTCAACTACTTCAACGGCGATGGCAAGGGCGGCGGTTTCCCCACCTCGCGCGGAGCCAACACGGCCGAGGAGTTCCAACGGCAGAAAGCGAAGATCGTCGCGGCGATCCTCGCCTCGAAGGCGGACATCGTCGGCCTGATGGAGATCGAGAACGACGGCTACGGCGAGTTCAGCGCCATCGCCGACCTGGTCAACGGCCTCAACGCCAGCCTGCCCCAGGGCCAGCGCTATGCCTTCGTCAACCCGAACCGGGCGAAGCTGGGCAGCGACGAGATTGCCGTGGGGCTGATCTATCGCGGCGACAAGGTCCGCACCTATCGATCCGCGGCGGTGCTCGACAGTTCGGTGAACCCGGAGTTCGACGATACCCGCAACCGTCCGACCCTGGCCCAGACCTTCCAGGAGATCAATGGCGGCGAACGCCTGACCATCGCGGTGAACCACCTGAAGTCGAAGGGCTCGGCCTGCGACGGCGACCCGGACACCGGCGACGGCCAGGGCAACTGCAACCTGACCCGGGCGCGCGCCGCCCAGGCCCTGGTGGACTGGCTGGCGGGCGATCCGACGGGTGCCAAGGAACCTGACCGCCTGATCATCGGCGACCTCAATTCCTATGCCAAGGAAGACCCGGTGAACGTCATCCGCGGCGCCGGCTACACCGACCTGGTGGCGCGTCAGGCGGGCGCAGGAAAGGGCTACTCCTACGTGTTCTCCGGGCAGTCCGGCTACCTCGACCACGCCCTCGCCAACGCCAGCCTGGCGCGCCAGGTACGCGGCGCGGTGGAGTGGCACATCAACGCCGACGAGCCCCGGGTGCTGGACTACAACGTCGAGTTCAAGACCCCTCGGCAGCAGGACAGCCTGTACAACGCCGAGCCGTACCGGGCCTCCGACCACGACCCGGTGGTGATCGGTATCGACCTGCGCCGGGTGGCGATGAAGAAGCACCGCAGGTAGGCAGCGGAGAGCGCCCGTGGTGTTGGTCGCCATGCAGAAAGGCCACCCGAGGGTGGCCTTTCTGCATGGCACATGGGCCTGGTAGGGCGAATAACCGCCTGCGGTTATCCGCCGTTGCGGTGGGATCTCGGCGAATAACGCCGGTGGCGTATTCGCCCTACGGAACGCAGGCGGCTTTTGCTTCGTACGTCGTCAACCGCGCAGCGGGGGCAGGTAGCCCAGTTCCATCAGCTTGATGTCCGCTTCGCCGACGCGCTCGAAATGTTCGCGACGGGTTTCGTCCATCGGTTCGCGGCCGTTCAGCAGCAGGGTGCCACGGCCGGGAATGTCGACCAGCTCCGTAGCTGCCGGGAAGTCCGTGGCCCTTAGCGGATGCGGGCAGAAGCCGATCCAGCCGATGCTGCGGCGGTCCGGGAAGGTCCGCTGGTGTACGAAGTACGCATGCGGAGCGAGCATGCCCCAGGTCGCTTCGGGCCAGATTTCCAGCGCCGCGAGGAAGATCGCGACGAAGGAGGAAGCCGGTGCGTCGAACACCTGCAGCAGGCTGCCGGCATCTTCCAACTGGAGCCTGGTCGAGACGGCCCTGCCGCTGGCCTCGTAGTCCAGCGACAACCCGCCCTTGAGCGGATCCTCCTCGCCGTTCCATAGCACCAGTTCCACCGCCCGGGTGCGTCGGTCACGCGACAGGGCCTTGGCGAGATCCTGGCGGTGCTCGGTGACGTTGTGGCTGAGGGCATCGCGCAGGGAGTCGCCGCACAGGTACCAGTTCTCCAGCACCGGATGGAGGGGCGCGAGGGCATCGAGGAAGCGCTCTATCCGTTGCAGGTGCTGGTCGTCGTCCAGTTCGAGGAGCCGTGCCGGATCGAAGTACAGCTCGAATATGTAGCGCCTGAAAGCCTTGGCGTCCGTCATGCGCAATACCCCGGGTTCTCTTCGCAAAACCTTTTCATCTCTTCCTGTTCCTTCGCGCGGGTTTCCTGGTAGTCGTCGTGCTCGTCCGTTCCCGGCATCGGATTCCAGAATGCCTTCAGGTTGGCCAGTCCCATGCGCAGGTACTCCGCGGCGCAGTACTCGTAGACGATCCGCTGCAGGAAGTGCCATTCGACGAACACCGGCGGGGTCGGTCGGGCCTTGTCGCTGTGGACCTCGGCCTTCTGCAGCAGGTCCGACTTCACCTTGGCCCGCGCCCAGGGCCTGGGCACGCCGAGCAGCGGGACGAACAGGAAGGCGTAGTTGGCCTTCGCCTCCAGCAGGGTGCAGCGCGGCTCGTCGAAGCCGTCCCACCAGGTGCCGCTCCAGAACCATTCGTGGGGAAACGGGAAATTGGTCACCCACTGCTGGTAGCGCGCGGATAGGTCCGACATGCTGTGGCCCTTGCCGTTATTGGCGATGGCCATTTCGCCCCGGGACGGCGGGCACTCCACGCAGTCCTTGTCGCGGCCCTGGCTCTTGCTGCAATCGCGCTCGGCTTCCCGGGTCCGGTCGCGGCTCAGCGTGCCGGTCTCGGTCCTGGGCAGGGTCTGCGGCACCGGCATCGGACGCGGTACCGGCCTGGGTAGCGCGCCGGGGGCCGGTCGCGGCAGCGGGCGCGGCGCCGGCATCGGCAAGTGCGGCCGGGGCGGCGCGGGTAGCTCGAAGGGCAGCCGCGGGCCCATGCGGGGCAGCGGTCGGAAAAGCGCGCCTATGCCGCTCATGCCGGTCTCCCCGAGGTTTCGTACGCGCGCCATTTCTGGCTGGCCAGGCGAAACTCGACGATCCGTTCGTAGTCCTGGAAGCGTTGTTCCGGGCTGTCCGCCAGCGGCCGGCGCATGTGTGCGAGAAACGCCGGCGTGTCCTGGAAGCCGGGGAAGGCCAGGCCGTGCAGGAGAAAGCGTTCGATCGTCCCGGGCTCTTCGATACCCAGTTCCAGCGCCGTCGCGCGCAGCTCGCCGAGTTGCCGGATGGCGGGCAGCAGGCCGCGCCGTTCGAGCCAGGCGGGAGCTTCCCGGCGCACCTCCAGCAAGACCCGCTCGATGACTTCGTCGTCGCGGACCCGCTGCAGGCGATCCAGTTGGCCGGCATCCAGTTCAAGCATCGGCGGTCCGCTCCGTTTCCCGGTCATAGACGAGGTAGCCGCCCTGCAGGGGCTGCCAGACCTGCCAACGCTCCAGCGGCGCCATCACTTGCGTCCATTGCCGCGCGGTCATGACCTGTTCCAGCGCCCGGCGCACTTCCGGGCTGTAGTAGCGCAACAGCGCCCGGCGGCCGTCGGGCATGCGGGTGAAGAGCAGCCCGGCGAAGTGTTTCGCGAGGTTTTCGAAGGACGCCCGGCTCCACAGCCAGGAGGCCATGGGCGAGCGGCGGTCCCAGTCGCGCAGCCAGCCGAGGAACTCGCCCGATGACGAAAGCGGGGCGCTGTCCATGAATTCGATCAGGACCGGCCCGGCATGGGCGATTTCGTCCAGCTCGCTCCCGGCCAGCAGCCAGCGCGAGCGGATTTCCCCCGCGGCCTTTTCCAGGCGGGTGTCCAGGGTCAGGTAGCGGGCGCCGTCCGCCAGGGCGAACAGGCGGCTGTCCGGCGTAGGCGCCGCGAGCGCCGGCTGGAGCCGGCTCACGGTGCGCCGCCGAGGCTTTCCAGGGGCACCAGGGCCTGGTTGCGGCGTGCCGCCAGCAGCAGGCATTGCAGGCACAGCTTCGGTGGGGCGAGGGCGAGAGCGGGTGCGCCGCCGCCGCTGTTGCCGATCAGCACCGTGCCCGCCCCGCCGACCACCAGGTTGCCGTGGGTGCCGACGCTACCTACCACGGTGGCGGGCTTGCCATTGATCAGTACGTTGGCGATGACGTTGGCGCTGAGGGTGGCGCCGCAGGCGGTGGCGTCGCCCTGGCGGGCGGCGGACCGATGGTCGAAGAAGACGTCGGGCGAGCCGCCGACGATCGGGTTGCTGCCGTGGCCCGGCAGCGGACACGCGGTCGGATCGCCCAGGCGCGCAGCGGGTTTGCCGCTCATGCTCAAGTCCCTATGAGATAAACCCTGGCACTCTGCCGTGCCACTCGGGGGCGGACAACCTATCTGAACTGCTCAGGAGGCACCTTCGGAAACGGCTTGGGCAACCGCGTCCTTGCCTGGTTGCGCTTGAAGGGATTTCCTACCTGGAAGTCTCGTCACCCGCCTGCGAAAGGCGCAGGCGTACGGAGCGATGGCGCGATGGGGAGGGGAGCCTGGGAGGAGGGAAGGAGGCGTTTCGCGCAGCGTCGCGTTCGCTTTGCCTGCGCAGGGACTGTCCGCCGATATCGCGCTGGAGCGACGGATAGCCGCGATAGGGTTATCCGCCCTGCGCCGAGACCGCCGCGGGAGGAGCCAGGGAGGCTGTCCCTGGCTCCTCCCGTGCGATCAGTGATGCTCGCGCGTCGCGCGGAAGCGGATGTCCGGCCAGCGTTCTTCCATCAGGCTGAGGTTGACGCGGGTCGGCGCCAGGTAGGTGAGGTGCCCGCCGCCGTCCACGGAGAGGTTCTCGAAGGCCTTGTCCTTGAACTCCTTGAGCTTCTTCTCGTCGTCGCACTCGATCCAGCGTGCCGACCAGACGTTGATCGCCTCGTAGGCGCACTCGACCTTGTATTCCTCCTTCAGGCGGCTGGCGACCACGTCGAACTGCAGCACGCCCACCGCACCGAGGATGATGTCGTTGTTGCGCTCGGGGAAGAACACCTGGGTCGCACCTTCCTCGGCCAGTTCCTGCAGGCCCTGGCGCAACTGCTTGGATTTCAGCGGGTCTTTCAGGCGCACGCGGCGGAACAGTTCCGGGGCGAAGTGCGGGATGCCGGTGAAACCGAAGTTCTCGCCTTCGCTGAAGGTGTCGCCGATCTGGATGGTGCCGTGGTTGTGCAGGCCGATGATGTCGCCGGCATAGGCCTCTTCCAGTTGCTCGCGCTCGGAGGAGAAGAAGGTCAGCGCGTCGGCGATCTTCACGTCCTTGCCCAGGCGCACGTGGCGCATCTTCATGCCTTTCTCGTACTTGCCCGAGCAGATGCGCATGAAGGCGATGCGGTCGCGGTGCTTGGGATCCATGTTCGCCTGGATCTTGAACACGAAGCCGGAGAACTTCTCCTCGGTCGGCTCCACGCTGCGTTCGTGGGTGGCGCGCGACAGCGGCTGCGGCGCCCAGTCGACGATGCAGTCGAGGACCTGGTCGACGCCGAAGTTGCCCAGCGCGGTGCCGAAGAACACCGGGGTCATCTCGCCCTTGAGGAAGGCGTCCTTGTCGAATTCGTGGCAGGCGCCTTGCACCAGCTCCAGCTCCTCGACGAAATTGTCGTAGAGATCGCCGAGGTGGGCGCGGGCTTCGTCGGAGTCGAGCTTTTCGATGACCTTGGTCTCGATGCGCTCGTGGCCGTGGCCCGGGACGTAGACGATGATCCTGTCGTCGGCCAGGTGGTAGACGCCCTTGAAGTCCTTGTAGCAGCCAATCGGCCAGGTGATCGGCGCGGCCTTGATCTTCAGCACCGCCTCGATCTCGTCGAGCAGCTCGATGGGGTCGCGGATGTCGCGGTCGAGCTTGTTGATGAAGCTGACGATGGGCGTGTCGCGCAGCCGGCAGACTTCCATCAGGGCGATGGTCCGCGGTTCGACGCCCTTGCCGCCGTCGAGCACCATCAGCGCCGAGTCCACCGCGGTCAGGGTGCGGTAGGTGTCTTCGGAGAAGTCTTCGTGGCCGGGGGTGTCGAGCAGGTTGATCATGTGCTCGCGGTAGGGGAACTGCATCACCGAGGTGGTGATGGAGATGCCGCGCTGCTTTTCCATCTCCATCCAGTCGGACGTGGCGTGGCGGTCGGACTTGCGCGACTTCACGGTACCGGCGACGGCGATCGCCTTGCCCATCAGCAGGAGCTTCTCGGTGATGGTGGTCTTACCGGCGTCGGGGTGGGAAATGATCGCGAAGGTACGGCGCTTCGCGACTTCGGCGGCCTGAGTGGTCATGGATGCGTGCCTGCTGGAATCCGTTGGCGTGGGCGCGGGACGGCCCGGAAAAACGCGGGATTATAGCGGTAAAACGCGGCGCGTCGGGATGCCTGTCATCCGGCGATCGATGGAATTGCCGGTGGACAGCGAACTTGTCGCAGTCGTGCCGTTCCAAGCAGCCAGCGGCGGCCACCGCCGGATAGACTGCTTTCATTTCACCCGATCGAAGGAAATCACCATGAACGGAGTATCCAGACTGCTCTCCCTGGCGTTGCTGGGCGCGGCGCTGCACTGGGCGCCGGCGCAGGCCGAGGAGCAGCCGCGGCTGTTCGAACTGCTCGGCCAGCCCGGCTACAAGGCCACCTGGCACGCCATGTTCAAGGGCGAGAGCGACGTGCCGAAATGGGTTTCCGACGCCAGCGGCCCGAGTTCCCCGTCCACCAGCCTGAGCCTGGAGGGCCAGCCCTACGTCCTGGCCAACAGTTGCAAACCCCACGATTGCGGCAACAACCGCCTGCTGGTGGCGTTCCGTGGCGACAAGAGTGCCGCCTACGGGCTGCAGGTGAGCCTGCCGGACGAGCCCGCCGAAGTCATGCAGACGCCGAGCAAGTACGCCACCTATCGCTGGTACGGCGAACCCTCCAGGCAGGTCCGCGAGCTGCTGATGAAACAGCTGGAGAGCGATCCGAACTGGAAGTGACGCCGGGCCTGAGGGGGACCAGGCCCGGCGGCGGGGAGGGCGGATGATCGCTGGCGATCGTCCGCCGTTGCGCCATGCGCTCCCGCGGTCTTCCTTCAGAAACCGACCGAGGCCTGTACGTACAGGGTGCGCGGCTGGCCGACGTAGAGGCCCTTGTTGTTGTCGTCGAACGAGCGGGTGTAGTAGCGGCGATCGAACAGGTTCTTCACCCCCAGGCCGAGCTTGAGGTCGTTCAGTTGCGGGCCGAAGTCGTAGGTGCCGCGCGCGCTCCAGACCATCCAGCCGGCGATCCGCCCGGTGCTGCCGTCGGCGCTTTCGCTCTCGGTGTTGGCGTTGTCGGCGTACTGGCTGGTCTGGAAGCTGCCGTCGAGGTTGTAGCTCCAGGCGCCGGTGCGGTAGTTGGCGCCAAGGGTGCCCTTGTGCTTCGAGGAGAACGGCACCTGGTTGCCCTTGTTCGGCCCGTCCTCGCGAATGCTCGCGTCGACGTAGGCGTAGCTGGCATAGACGTCGAAGCCGGAGAGCAGCGGGTCGAGATCGGCCAGGTCGTAGGCGATCGCCGCCTCGATGCCCTTGTGCCGGGTCTTGCCGCGGGCGGTCACGCTGTCGGTCTGCTGGTTGCTCTCGTACTGGTTGTCGAAGTTGATCAGGAAGGCGCCCAGTTCGGCGCGCAGGATGCCGTCGTCGTAGCGGCTGCCGAGTTCCCAGGTGCGGGCCTTCTCCGGCTCGATGTCGCCGCTCTGCACCGCCTTGCCCATCTGGCTGTACTGCACGGTGCCGAACGAGCCCTCGGTGTTGGCGTAGAGGTTCCAGCTCGGCGTGAGGTGGTAGGTCACGTTGAGCGCCGGCAGCGAGGCGTTGTAGCGGCCGCTGTCCTTGCTGTTCTTCAGCAGGTTCTTCTGTTCGGAGTCGATCTTCTCGTAGCGGATGCCGGGGGTGATGGTCCAGTTGCCGATATCGATGCGATCGTCGATGTAGAACGCGTTGGCTTCGGTGCTGCCGCGGGTGTCGCGGTCGTTGCGGCTGCCGGTGCTGGGTAGCTGGCCGCTGTCGGCGCGGGTCCAGTAGCGCAGCTCGTGGCTGGCTTCGTTGACGTAGCGGTGGCCGATGCCCACTTCGTGGCGACTTTCGCCCAGCTCGAAGCCCTGGCTGAAGCGGGTTTCCAGGCCTCGTACCCAGTATTCGCGCGGCGACAGGGTGAGGTTGCGGCCCTGGTCGAGGTAGCCGCTGCGCAGGGTCTTGGTGAAGAAGCCGGTGACGTTGAGCTTCTGGCTGGCGTTGGGGGTGTATTCGTAGCTGGCGCTGGCCAGGGTACGGCGGCCCCAGAACTTGTCGTAGGGACGGGTCGACTGGTACGGGTCGTCGCGGTAGGCCGCGGTGCCGAGGCCGCCGGGCATGTCGGCCTCGCCGTCGTAGTACTGGGTCATCGCCGAAAACGCGTGTTCGTCGCTGGGCTGGAAGCGGCCCTTGAGGATCAGGTCGTCGATCCGCGTATCGCTGTGCTCGCGCCAATCGCCGCCGCGGGTGCCGGAGTAGAGCAGGGCGCCGCCGAGGCCGTTGGCGCCGGTGCCGCCGATCAGCACGTTGTGGGTGGTCTTCAGGCCGTCCTGGCTGGAGCTGGGGCTGAGTTCGCTGTGCACGTCGAGCTTGGTGGCGAAGTCCTCGGGGATCGCCCGGGTCACGAAGTTGACGATGCCGCCGACGTTCTGCGGCCCGTAGCGCACCGCGCCGCCGCCGCGGACCACGTCCACCGCGTCCATGTTGCCGATGGACACCGGCGCCAGCGACAACTGTGGCTGGCCGTAGGGGGCGAAGGGCACCGGGATGCCGTCCATCAGCACCGTCGAGCGCGACGCCAGGCGCGGGTTGAGGCCGCGAATGCCGAAGTTCAATGCCAGGTCGTGGCTGCCGGTGCCGTTGTTGAGCGGCGCGCTGACCCCGGGAATGCGCTCCAGCACTTCGCGGGTGCTGGCCGCGCCTTGGGCCTGGAACTGCTCGCGGCGGACCACGTCGCGCGCACCGGGATGCTCGAAGACGTCGGCGGCGCTGGCGTCGGCCAGCCAGTCGCCGACCACGGTGAGCGCCTGCAGGTTGGCCGGGTCTTCCACCGGCAGCGCTTCCAGGGTGTAGGCGCCGTCGCCGCGGGCGCGCGCCTCCAGGCCGGAGCCGGCGAGCAGGGCGGCCAGGGCTTCCTCCAGGGTGTACTCGCCGTCCAGCGCCTGGCTGCGTCGCGCGGCGGTCTGTTCCGGGCTGAAGGCGATCAGCACGCCGGCCTGGCGGCCTAGGTGGTTCAACGCCTGCTCCAGCGGCTCGGCAGGCAGGCGGTAGTACTGGCGGGCATCGGTGCGGATCTCGGCGGCGCAGGCGCTGCCGGCGGAAACCAGGACGGGACCGCCGAGGCAGGCGAGGAGCAGGGCGCGGCTGAGCGGCGACAGGGCGCGTGACGGGGACATGAGGGACACTCCAGTGGATCTTTCGAGGTTGGCTTTCCTCCTCTGTCACGCGAGGTGGGGAAAAAGGCTCAGGTGCGCGGAAATATCTTTCCGCTCATTCGCGCGGGTGCACGCCGACCCAGTAGCGGGTGATGCGCCGTACCTCCACGGGCAGCACCGCCGGCAGGGTGGCGAGGATCCGCTCGCTATCGTCCAGCGGATAGCTGCCGGAAATCCGCAGGCCGCCGATGCGCGGGTCGCAGCCCAGCCGGCCGGGGCGGTAGCGCGCGACTTCGGCGAGGAATTCGTCCAGGCGCATGCCGGCGGCCACCAGCATGCCGTCGGTCCAGGCGCCGCTGCCGACCGGCAGCGGCTGCGGAGCGCCGAGTCGCTCGCGGTCGAAGTCCAGTTGCCGGCCGCTGGGCAACAGCAGGCCCTGGCCGGCGCGGTTCTCCACCTGTACCGCGCCTTCGTGGACGGCGACGCGGGTGCGTCCGGCGAACTGGCGCACGTCGAACCGGGTGCCCACCGGTCGCAGCCGGCCTTCCGCGCTGTACACGTGCAGCGGGCGCGGGTCGTGGCCGGTGCTGAGCTGGATTTCCCCGCGCAGCAGGAGCAGGCGCCGTTCGCCGGCATCGAAGCGGACATCCACCGCCGTGTCGCTGTTCAGCTCGAGGCGACTGCCGTCGGCCAGGGCCAGGCGCCGGCGTTCGCCGACGCCGGTGGCATAGTCGGCGCTCCAGCGCTGCAGGCTGCCGCTCTCGCGCAGGCCCCAGGCGCTGCCGCCGGCGGCCAGGACCAGCAGCAGGGTCTTCAGCGCGCGCCGGCGTTGCGGCGAATGCGGTGCGTTGATGGCGGCCAGGGCCAGTGGCGTGCCTATCCCGGCCAGGCGCTGGTTGACCGCCTCGATGTGGCGCCAGGCCTGCTCGTGTTCCGGGGCCGCCTGGCGCCAGCGCTGCCAGGCCTGGCGCAGGCGTTCGTCGTCGGCGCCGCCCTGCAGCTCGACCAGCCAGCGCACGGCCTGTTCGGCCACCTGCGGCGGCACCTTGGGTGCGGCGGGCAGGCTCATGGCAGCTCGGCGAAGTAGCAGCGTTGCGCAGCCTTGAGCATGTAGCGCTTGACGCTGCTCAGGGAGATGCCCAGCTGCGTGGCGATCTCGGCGTAGCCCAGGCCGTCGAGCTGGGCCAGCAGGAAGGTCTCCTTGGCCAGCGGCGGCAGACCGTCGAGCAGACGGTCCAGCTCGACCAGGGTCTCCAGGACGATGGCGCGGGTCTCTTCGCTGGGGACTTCCCGCTCGGGCAGGCTGGCCAGGGCTTCCAGGTAGGCGCGCTCGACGTCCTGGCGGCGGTAGTGGTTGCACAGCACGCGGCGGGCGATGGTGGTGAGGAAGGCGCGCGGTTCGTCGATGCGCGCGGCCTGGCGCGAAACCAGGACCTTGACGAAGGTGTCCTGGGCCAGGTCGGCGGCGTTCTGCGGGCAGCCGAGGCGGCGCCGCAGCCAGCCCGTGAGCCAGTGGTGGTGGTCGCTGTAGAGGGTATGCAACGCGGCCGCATGGGCGAGGTCGGCGCTCGACACCTGGACATTCCCGGAGCAGAAGGATTAACGAATGATAATAGTTATCATTTTATGCTGCGGGAATGCCTGCCTACAACCGCAGGCTGTCGGCGCCTGGCTTTCAGGAGCCTTTCAGGGCGGCGCGGTACTGCCCCGGGGTGGCGCCATGGGCTTCGCGGAAGCGCCGGTTGAAATGGCTCGGACTGGCGAAGCCGCAGGCCAGCGAGACCTCCTGGAGCGACTGCGCGGAGTACGCCAGCAGGTCGCGGGCCCGCGCCAGGCGTCGTTCCAGCACGTAGCGGTGCGGCGGCAGGCCGAAGGAGACGCGGAACATACGCGCGAAGTGGTACTCGGAGAGCGCCGCCAGCTCCGCCAGCGACCCCAGTTCCAGCGGCTGCTCCAGGTGGCTTTCGATGTAGTCGGCCAGGCGCCGCCGCACGTGCGCGGCCAGCCCGCCCTGCCAGCGTACGTCGGTACGCCTGCCGCACCCGGTGAGCAGCAGGTGGTCCACCGCCTGGTGGGCGAGGCTGGTGCATAGCAGGCGCTCGCCGGGTTCGTTCCAGTCCTGTCGTTCCAGGGTCCGGCACAGGGCGGCCAGCGGCTCGTCCTGGATGTAGGTGCGCTCCTCCAGTTGCAGGCTGCGTGGTTCGCAATCGAGGGTGCGTACCGCCGCGCCGGCCAGGCGTTCCGGGCTTATGTACAGGTGCATGAAGCCCAGGCCGCGTGTCACCGCCCAGTCGGAGTGGTGTTCGGCCGGCATCACGCAGAAGCGGTCGGGGCCGCCATAGAGCCCGGGACGATCGCGGCGGAAGGTCTGCCAGCCGCCCTGCAGGTAGAGCGACAGGGTGTGATGGCCGGGGTCGCTGTAGCCGAGGATCTCCGCTTCGTCGCGGTACCAATGGGCGAGCGCCAGGCCGTCGCTGAGCGTGCTGCTGCGCAGCAGGCGCGCATTGGAGGTCCGGTCGAGGGTGCGGAATACCTGGAAATCGCTGGGTTGGTGCATGCCGGCCATGCTACCCGCGCCCGGACGCTGCCGCGAGAGGCGGCGGATGAAAAGCGCAAGAATGGACAATGGTCGCGCCCGGCCTCGCCCGCAGACTGACGGCATCCTGTCGTTGCGGAGTCGCCATGAATCTTTCGCTGTACCTGCTCACCGTGCTCATCTGGGGCACCACCTGGATCGCCATCAAGCTGCAGATGGGCCCGGTGGCGATCACCCTGTCGATCGCCTACCGCTTCGCCCTGGCGGCGCTGGTGCTGTTCGCCGTGCTGCTGCTCGGCCGCCGCCTGCAAAGGCTGGACGCACGGGGCCAACGCCTGTGCATGGCCCAGGGCGTATGCCTGTTCTGCCTGAATTTCATCTGCTTCTATACCGCCAGCCAGTGGATTCCCAGCGGCCTGGTGGCCGTGGTGTTCTCCACCGCCACCCTGTGGAATGCGCTGAACGCCCGCCTGTGGTTCGGCCAGCGCATCGCGTCGAACGTGATGGCCGGTGGCGGTCTCGGCCTGCTCGGCCTGGGGCTGCTGTTCTGGCCGGAATTGGTGGGTCACCAGGCCACCCCGGAAACCTTCTACGGCCTCGGCCTGGCCCTGCTAGGCACGCTGTGCTTCTCCACCGGCAACATGCTTTCCAGCCTGCAACAGAAGGCCGGCATCCGCCCGCTCACCGGCAATGCCTGGAGCATGCTCTACGGCACCCTGATCCTCCTGGCGCTGTGCCTGTTCCAGGGCGTGCCGCTGAATTTCGACTGGAGCGCGCGCTACGTCGGCTCGCTGCTGTACCTGGCGATCCCCGGCTCGGTGATCGGCTTCACCGCCTACCTGACCCTGGTCGGGCGCATGGGCCCGGATCGCGCCGCCTACTGCACCGTGCTGTTCCCGGTGGTGGCGCTGAACATCTCGGCCTTCGCCGAGGGCTACCGCTGGACCGCACCGGCGCTGGCCGGGCTGGTCCTGGTGATGCTCGGCAACGTCTTGGTGTTCCGCAAGCCGAAGGCGCCGGCGCTGGCCGGGCCGGCGCGCTCGACCTAGCGGAGAGGGAGGCGCGCTCAGCCGCGTCGCCACACCTGTGGATTGACCAGGTCCAGCGGCCGCTCGCCGCGCAAGGCCGCCTCGAAGTTCTGCAGCGCCCGCTCGGCCATGGCCCGGCGGGTCTCGTGGGTGGCCGAGCCGATGTGCGGCAGGGTCACCACGTTGTCCAGGGCGAACAGCGGCGATTCGGCCAGCGGTTCCTTCTCGTAGACATCCAGGCCGGCGCCGAGGATGCGCTTCTCCCGCAGGGCGGCGACCAGCGCGGCCTCGTCGACCACCTGGCCGCGGGCGACGTTGACCAGGATCGCCGAGGGTTTCATCAGGCCCAGTTCGCGCGCACCGATCAACTGCCGGGTCTGCGCTCCCAGCGGCACCACCACGCAGACGAAGTCGGCCTCGCCGAGCAGTTCGTCGAAGCCGAGGAAGCGCGCGCCGAGTTCCTGTTCCAGTTCCGGCTTGCGGTTGTTGCCGTGGTAGAGCACCTGCATGCCGAAGCCGAAACGGCCGCGCCGGGCGATGGCCGCGCCGATCCGGCCGAGGCCGAGGATGCCGAGTTTCTTGCCATGCACGTCGGTGCCGAACTGCGGGGCGTCGACGGTGCGCTTCCAGTTCCCGGCCTTGACCCAGGCGTCCAGCTCGGCGACCCGTCGCGCGGCGCTGATCAGCAGGGCGAAGCCGAGGTCGGCGGTGGTCTCGGTGAGGACGTCGGGCGTGTTGGTGAGGGCGATGCCGCGGCGGTTCAGGTAGTCCAGGTCATAGTTGTCGTAGCCGACCGAGACGCTGGAGATGACTTCCAGCTGCTTCGCCTGTTCCAGTTGCCTGGCGCCGAGCGGCCGGCCGACGCCGATCATGCCGTGGGTATCGGGCAGGGCGGCGGCGTACTGGGCGTCGATGTCGCCCTGTTTCGGTTCGAGCACGCGGACGTTGAACTGGCATTGCAGGCGTTCGAGATGCTCGGGGGCGAGGCGACTGAAGACGAAGACGTTCTTTTTCATGACGGGACTCTGCAAGCGGGAGCGAAAGCGCCGACCATACCACCGCCATCGAAGCGGCGGGCAGGGGCCCGCCACTGGGCGGGCGATTATCGGCTCAGGAGGGTCTTCCGAGTTCCAGGCCCAGCTCCACCAGCGCCGCTTCGTCGCGCTGGAGCAGGCCGGGCAGGCTTTCCTTGAGGTATTCCACCCAGGTCTTGATCTTCGCGTCGAGATACTGCCGCGAAGGGTACAGCGCATAGACGTTGAGCTGTTGCAGGCGGTGTTGCGGCAGGACCCGCACCAGGGTGCCCTTGCCCAGGTCCTCGATGGCCGAATACACCGGCAGGATGCCGATGCCCAGCCCGGAGCGGATTGCCTCGGTCATGGCGTCGCCGACATTGACCTGGAACGGCGAGGCGCCGATGGAGACCATTTCCTGGCCGTTGGGACCGTCGAACAGCCAGCGATCCAGCGGCACCACCGGGCTGACCAGGCGCAGGCAGTCGTGGCTGGCCAGCTCCGAAGGCTCGCTCGGCGTGCCGTTCAGGCGCAGGTACTCCGGCGAGGCGCAAAGAATGCTGTAGGTCTCGCCGATGCGCTGGGAAATGAAGCCGGAATCGGGCAGCTCGGAGGCCACCACGATGGCCACGTCGAAGCCCTCGTCGAGCAGGTCCGGCACGCGGTTGGCCATGGTCAGGTCGAAGGTCACGTCGCGGTACTGCTGGCGGTAGCCGGCGATGGCGCGGATCACGTAGTGCTGGCCGATGCCGGTCATCGAATGCAGCTTCAGCTTGCCGGCGGGTCGGGCATGGGCGTCGCTGGCTTCGGCCTCGGCTTCCTCGACGTAGGCGAGGATCTGCTCGCAGCGCAGCAGGTAGCGCTGGCCGGCCTCGGTGAGGGCGATGCGACGAGTGGTACGGTTGAGCAAGCGGGTGCGCAGGTGCGTCTCGAGGTTGGCCACCGCCCGCGAAACATAGGCGGTGGTGGTGTTGAGCTGCTGGGACGCCGCGGTGAAGCTTCCGGTTTCCGCCACGCAGACGAAGGCTCGCATGTTTTGCAGGGTGTCCATCGACGGGGCCTCCTAGGCACGCGCAGAAGTGTGTCAGATTGTTGCGATGGCGGATTATTTCACATTACGCAATAAACAATCGCACTTGAGCCAGCTTATCAGCAGCCGCCAGCCTCTTAAAATTCATCGGCCCCCGAGCGCACGAACGCTCGAGCGGGTTGAACGGCGCCCGTACCGTTCAAATTCCGTGCTTCGCCCCTCCAGGATCAGACAACGTGCCGCGTGCTCTCAGGAAGGAACTGACCTTGGTCGGCTCCTTCGTCGGTTTTCTCGTCGTTTTCTCCGCAATATCCGGTTGTGTCAGTACAGGCGATATCGCCCCCGAGGCCGCCACGCTCGACGCCAACGCCCTGGCCACCGACCATGCGATCCAGGCTGCCGCCCGCGAGGCCGGCTGGCCGCAGGCGCAGTGGTGGAAGGTGTATGCCGATCCGCAGCTGGACGCCTGGATCGAGAAGGCGCTGGACGGCAATCCAGGCCTGGCGGTAGCCCATGCGCGGGTACGCCAGGCGAAGTCCATGGCCGGGCTGGTGGAGTCCATCGAGTCGCCGCAGATCGAGGGCAAGGGCTCGCTGGTCCGCCACCGCTGGCCGGACGACTATTTCTACGGCCCCGGCGACCTGGCGCGGACCACTTCCTGGAACAACTCCACCGAGATCGGCCTGAACTACAAGCTCGATCTCTGGGGGCGCGACCGCAGCGACAGCGAGCGCGCCGTCGACCTGGCCCACATGGCCGCCGCCGAGGCGCGCCAGGCGCAGCTCGAGCTGGAGGGCAACATCGTCCGCGCCTACGTCCAGCTCTCGTTGCAGTACGCCGAGATGGACATCGCCAAGGCCATGCTGCAACAGCAGCGCGACATCCTCGCCCTGGCCCAGCGTCGCCTGCGCGGCGGCATCGGCACGCATTTCGAGGTCAGCCAGGCGGAAGTGCCGCTGCCCGAGACCGAGCGCCGCATCGAGGTGATCGACGAAGAAATCCAGCTCACCCGCAACCTGCTCGCCGCCCTGGCCGGCAAGGGCCCGGGCGAGGGCCGCACGATCCGCCGGCCAAGCCTGAACCTGGCGGCGCAGCCGAGCCTGCCCAGCGCCTTGCCGGCCGAACTGCTCGGTCGCCGCCCGGATGTGGTCGCCCGCCGCTGGCAGGTCGCCGCCCTGGCCAAGGGCGTGGACGTGGCGCGCGCCGACTTCTACCCCAACGTCGACCTGATGGCCTCGGTCGGCTTCAGTGCCGTCGGCGGCGGCATGCTGGAGTTCTTCCGCAGCGCCAAGTACACCTACAGCGCCGGCCCGGCGGTGACCCTGCCGATCTTCGACGGCGGCCGCCTGCGTTCGCAGTTGGGCGAGGCGGCGGCCGGCTACGACGCGGCGGTGGAGCAATACAACCAGACCCTGGTGGATGCGCTGAAGAACATTTCCGACCAGTTGATCCGCCTGCATTCGGTGGACATCCAGAAGGACTTCGCCGCGCAATCGGTGGCTTCCGCGCAGAAGACCTACGATATCGCCACCCTGGCCTACCAGCGCGGCCTCACCGATTACCTCAACGTGCTCAACGCGCAGACCCGGCTGTTCCAGCAGCAACTGGTCCAGGAGCAGGTGCAGGCCGCCCGGCTGGCCGCCCACGCCAGCCTGCTCACCGCCCTCGGCGGCGGCGTCGGGGCCGGCGCCGATACGCCGGCGCAGCGGAAGCTGGCGCCGGAGAACGTCCCGGTCAGAGCGGTGTCTTCGCGATGAGTGGCCGCTCCGCTGGTTTCGCCCTGCCCAGCCGCGACGAGTGGCGGCGCGCGCTGGCCGAGTGGGCGCGCAGCGACGGGGCGACCTGGATCTACGTGTTCAAGGTGCTCTGCGCGGCCTTCCTGACCCTCTGGCTGGCGATGCGCCTGGAATTGCCGCAGCCGAGCACGGCGACCATCACCGTGTTCATCGTCATGCAGCCGCAGAGCGGCCAGGTGTTCGCCAAGAGCTTCTACCGCATCCTCGGCACCCTGGTCGGCCTCAGCGTGATGGTCACCCTGATCGCCCTGTTCGCCCAGGAGCGAGTGCTGTTCCTGCTCAGCTCGGCGATCTGGATCGGCCTCTGCACCGCCGGGGCCGCCCGCTACCGTGACTTCCGCTCCTACGCCTGCGTGCTCGCCGGCTACACCGCGACGCTGATCGGCATCCCCGCCACCAGCCATCCGGAAGGCGCCTTCATGCAGGCGATCTGGCGGGTCCTGGAAATCAGCCTGGCGATCCTCTGCTCGGGGGTGGTCAGCGCGGTGATCATGCCGCAGACCACCAGCGCGGCGATGCGCAATGCGCTGTACGTGCGCTTCGGCCTGTTCGCCGCGTTCGTCCTCGACAGCCTGCGCGGGGTCGGCGGGCGCGAGCGCTTCGAAAGCAGCAACGTGGCCTTCGCCGCCCAGGCGGTGGGCTTGGAGACGATGCGCGCGGCGAGCGCCTTCGAGGATCCGCACATGCGCCTGCGCAATGGCCGGCTGATTCGCCTGAGCAGCGAGTTCATGGCCATGAATACCCGTTTCCACGCCCTCCACCAGTTGCTCGAACGCTTGCGCGCGCAGGGCTCCACCCAGGTGCTGGATGCGTTCGAGCCGTGCCTGGAGGAAATCACCGGGCTGCTCGAGGAGATCCGTGGCCGCGCCGTCACCGACCATGACGCCGAGCGCTTCGCCCAGCGCCTCGCCGACTGCCGCGAACGCCTGATGGCGCGTATCCGCCAGGCGCGCGGCGAGCTGCTGGCGCGAGAGCCGGGCGAAGAGGCGCGGCTGGACTTCAATACCGCCGCCGAGCTGCTCTACCGTTTCGCCGAGGAAATGCACGACTACGCCCTGACCCATGCCTCGCTGGCCGCCCACCGCCACGAGCGCGAGCAGTGGAAGGACGCCTTCACCGCCAAGGCCAACGCGGTGGCGGCGGCAGTGGCGGGGATGCGCACCGGGTTGATGATCCTGCTGTTCGGCTGTTTCTGGATCTACAGCACCTGGCCCAGCGGCGGCACCTTCGCCCTCAACGCGGTGGCGGTCTCGGCGCTGGCCTCGGCGGCGCCGAACCCGAAGAAGGTCGCCATGCAGATGGCCATCGGCACCATGGCGGCGGCGCTGCTCGGCTTCAGCGAGATGTTCTTCGTCTACCCGCATATCGACGGTTTCCCGCTGCTATGCCTGGTACTGGCGCCGGTGTTCGCCCTCGGCGCGTTCATCTCCTCGCGGCCGCAGTGGGCCGGCTACGGTCTCGGCCTGCTGGTGTTCTTCTGCTTCGGTTCGGTGCCGGCGAACCTGACCGTCTACGACCCGGCCCACGTGATCAACGAGTACATCGCCCTGATCCTCTCGATGCTGCTCTCGGCCGCGGCCGCCGCGGTCATTCTGCCGCCCAACAGCGCCTGGCTGTGGAAGCGCCTCGAGCGCGACCTGCGGATGCGCGTGGTGTTCGCCATCAGCGGCAGGAGCAGGGGGCTTGGCTCGGCCTTCGAAAGCGGTACCCGCGACCTGCTGAACCAGGCCTATGGCGTCGCCGCCGGGCGCCCGGACGTGCAGCGCGGGCTGCTGCGCTGGATGTTCCTGGTGCTCGAGGTCGGCCACGCGATCATCGAGCTGCGTCGCGAGCAGGAGCGCCTGCCGGACGAACCCTGCTACGCCGAGGCCATGCCCTGGCGCCAGGCGATCCGCGCCATGGGGCGGGCCCTGATCCGGCTGTTCGTGCGCCCCGGTGCGGAGAACCTGGAGCGCGCTCTGGCGGCTGTCGACCAGGCCATCCACGCGGCCAGGCACACCGACGAACCCTGCGCGCCGCACTTCGACAGCTCGCCGCTACGGCGGGTGCGCAGCTACCTGCACTTCATCCGTTCTTCCCTGCTCGCGCCGACCTCGCCACTGACCGAACTGGCCGGCCGGACGAGCGGCCAAGGTACCGTCCATGCCTCGTGAAATCGCCATCCATGGGGTCTACATGCCGACCCTGACGCTGTTGTTCGTGATCGCCGCGGCGCTCACCTGGGGGCTCGACCGGATCTTCGCCTCGGTTGGCCTGTATCGCTTCACCTGGCACCCGGCGCTGTTCCGGGTCAGCCTGTTCGCCTGCCTGTACGGCGGCCTGTCCCTGACCATCTACCGCTGAGGCGGTAGCGCACCTCTTCGTTATCGTGAGCCGACCATGACCTTGAAATCCGTAATCAGCCTGCTGGCGACCCTGCTGATCCTGCTGGTCGCCGTATTTATCGGGCGGACCCTGTGGGTCAACTACATGGACACCCCCTGGACCCGTGACGGTCGCGTGCGCGCCGACGTGATCAATGTCGCCGCCGACGTTTCCGGGATCGTCGTCGACGTCCCGGTGCGCGACAACCAGTTGGTGAAGAAAGGCGACCTGCTGATGCAGATCGACCCCGACCACTACCGTATTGCGGTGAAGCAGGCCGAGTCGCTGGTTGCCTCGCGCAAGGCGACCCTGGAGATGCGCCAGTTGAACGCCCGGCGGCGCGCGGAAATGGATGAGATGGTGGTCTCCCGCGAAAGCCGCGACGACGCCCACAACACCGCCGCCGCGGCGATGGCCGACTACGAGCAGGCCAAGGCCCAGCTCGACGCCGCGCGCCTGAACCTGGAGCGCACCCGGGTGGTGGCGCAGGTCGACGGCTACGTCACCAACCTCAACGTGCACCGTGGCGACTACGCGCGGGTCGGCGAGGCGAAGATGGCGGTGATCGACAAGAACTCCTACTGGGTCTACGGCTACTTCGAGGAAACCAAGCTGCCGTACATCCGCGAAGGCGACCCGGTGGACATGCAGCTGATGAGCGGCGAACACCTCAAGGGCCATGTGGAAAGCATCGCCCGCGGCATCTACGACCGCGACAACCCGGAAAGCCGCGAGCTGACCGCCGACGTCAACCCCACTTTCAACTGGGTGCGCCTGGCCCAGCGCGTGCCGGTGCGGGTACACATCGACGAAGTGCCGGACGGCGTGCTGCTCTCGGCGGGGATCACCTGCACGGTGATCGTCAAGCCGCAAGGGCGCGACGACCAGGCCTCGGCGGCGCAGGCGCCGGGGCGGGCCGGTTGAGTGGAAGGGGCAGGGAGAAGCCCGGCGGATGCCGGGCTTTTTCGTTTCGGCGGGGCGGAAGAGGGCGCCACTCGCCAGGAATACGCTGCGGTTGGCGGCTGCCGGCGGTGAATATCCACCCGGCGGCCTAGGCCCCGACCTGTTCGGCCGGCGACACGATCAGGCCCTTGCCGCCGCGCGAGCGGCCGGAGCTGAGGTAGTCGGCGATGGATTCCTGGGTGACCTCGCCGAGGAACTGCTGGTCGGGGTCGAGCACCGGCAGCCAGGAGCTGTTGAACTCGTACATCCGCGACAACAGGATGCGCAGGTGCTCGTCGTGGCTGGCGGTGACCCGGAACGGGGTGACGAACGGCGCGCAGGTGCCCTCCTGGCGGCGCAGGTCCTTGCGTCGCACGTAGCCCAGGCCCTTGCCCTGGTCATCCACCACGATCAGGTAGCGCCGGTCGTTCTCGTCCATCAGTTCCAGCGCCTCGGCCACCGGGGTCTGCGGCCGGGCGGTGACCAGGCTGCTGTCGGCGGCGTCTTCGGCGCGCACCAGGAGCAGGCGCTTGAGCGTGCTGTCCTGGCCGGTGAAGGCGCTGACGAACTCGTCCGCCGGGTGCGCCAGCAGGGTGTCCGGGTGGTCGTACTGGAGCAGCCGGCCGCTCTTGAACACCGCCACCTTGTCACCCAGCTTGATGGCTTCGTCGATGTCGTGGCTGACCATGATCACGGTCATGCCGAGCTTGCGCTGCATTTCGAAGAACTCGTTCTGGATCGACTCGCGGTTGATCGGATCGACCGCGCCGAACGGCTCGTCCATCAGCAGCAGCGGCGCGTCCGCCGCCAGCGCGCGGATTACCCCGACGCGCTGCTGCTGGCCGCCGGAGAGTTCGCGCGGGTAGCGTTGCAGGTACTGCTTGGGCTCCAGCTTGACCATGCTCATCAGCTCGCGGGCCTTCTCCTTGCAGCGCGCCTTGTCCCAGCCGAGCAGGCGCGGCACGACCATGATGTTTTCCTCGATGGTCATGTTCGGGAACAGGCCGATCTGCTGGATCACGTAGCCGATGTGGCGGCGCAGGGTGACTTCGTCGAGGTCCGCGGTGTCCTGGCCGTCGATCAGCACGCGGCCGGAGGTCGGCGGGATGATCCGGTTGATCATCTTCAGGGTGGTGGTCTTGCCGCAGCCGGAGGGGCCGAGGAAGACGCAGATCTCGCCTTTCTCCACGGTCAGGCTGACGGAATCGACGGCGCGGAACTCCTTGCCGTTCTTCTGGGTGAAGGTCTTGCTGAGCTTGTCCAGTTCGATCATGTTCGGCTCCTGTCAGTGCGCGCTGGCGCGCAGTCCCTTGGGGGTGAGGATGCGTTGCAGCCATTGCAGCAGCAGGTCGGCGGCGATGGCCAGGAGGCTGACCAGTACCGCGCCGACCACC
The DNA here is from genome assembly GCF_001810205.1 of Pseudomonas sp. HMSC076A11. Lineage (NCBI taxonomy): Bacteria > Pseudomonadati > Pseudomonadota > Gammaproteobacteria > Pseudomonadales > Pseudomonadaceae > Pseudomonas > Pseudomonas sp. HMSC076A11. The sequence goes on from NZ_KV800319.1 coordinate 144,000, forward strand.
AGCATCGGCATGTTGCTCTGGCTGATGGAAGTGAGGATCAGCACGCCCAGGCCGCCGGCGCCGATCACCGCGGCGATGGTCATCACGCCGATGTTCATCACCACGGCGGTGCGTACGCCGGCGAGGATCACCGGCACCGCGAGGGGAATGTCGACCATCCGCAGGCGTTGCCAGAAGGTCATGCCGATGCCCTTGCCGGCCTCGCGGATGCCCGCTTCGACGCCGGTCAGGGCGAGGTAGGTGTTGCGCAGGATCGGCAGCAGCGAATAGAGGAACACCGCGGTGATCGCCGGCAGCGGCCCGAGGCCCTGGCCGAATACCGAGTAGACCGGCATCAGCAGGCCGAACAGGGCGATCGAGGGGATGGTCAGCATCACCGTGGCGGCGCCCTGCAACGGGCCGGCCAGCCACGTGAAGCGGGTCATCAGCACGCCCAGCGGCACGCCGACGAGGATCGCCAGGCCTACGGCGACCAGTACCAGCAGCAGGTGCTGGAGGGTGAGCTGGCCGACCTGGGACCAGTCGAGATGGGAAAGCACGCTGAAGAAGTCCATTACTGGCTACCTCCCTGGCCGGCCTGGCCGTCGTCGAGCAGGTGGTGTTCGCGGAGGAAGTCGGCGGCGACCTTCTGTGGCGTCTGCTGCTCGATATCGACCCGCGCGTTGAGCGCCTGCATGGTGGCGTCGTCGAGCCGCTCGATGATCGGATCGAACAGCGTGGCGAACTCCGGATGGCGCTGCATGACCTCCTTACGCACCACCGGGGCGGCGTTGTAGAAGGGGAAGTACTGCTTGTCGTCCTTCAGCACGCGCAGCTTGAAATCCTTCAGGCGGCCGTCGGTGGTGTAGACGAGGCCGAGGAACACCTGGCGGTTCTTCAGCGCGGTGTAGACCAGCCCGGCGTCCATCTGGCGGATGTCGTTGCGGGTGAAGTGCAGGGCGTACAGCTCGCTCATGGGGCCGAGGCCGTCGGGGCGGCCGGCGAACTCCGGGTCCATGGCGAACAGGTGGGTGCTCCCGGGCTCGGCCTCCTGCTGTTCGGCGAGCACCCGCGCGAGATCGCTGACGCTCTGGATGCCCAGGCGCTCGGCCTGTTCCTCGGGCATGGCCAGGGCATAGGTGTTGTTGAAGCGGGTCGGCTTCAGCCAGACCAGGCCCTGGGCTTCGTCGAGTTGCTTGACCCGGCGGTAGGAAGCCGCGGCGTCGAGCTTCTCGTCGATGTGGTTGTAGACGATCAGCGACGAGCCGGTGTACTCCCAGACGATATCCAGTTGGCCGCTTTCCTGGGCGGCGCGGGCCAGGGTGCTGCCCAGGCCGGTGGTGACCGTCACGTCGTAGCCGCGCTTCTGCAGGAACTGCGCGGTGATGGCGGTGAGGATGCGCTGCTCGGTGAAGGTCTTGCCGCCGATGCGCAGGGTTTCCGCCTGCGCCAGGCCGGCGGCGAACAGGCCGGCGCAGGCCAGGCAGAGTGAGCGGATCAGTCGGTTCATCAGGCCTCCTTGGCGGTCAGGCCGCGTTCCAGGAACATGCGGCTGAACAGCACCACCAGGGCGTCCAGCAGCAGGGCGAGGAGCGCCGTGCAGGCGGCGCCGAGCAGCAGTTGCTGGTGGTTGTTCAGGTAGATGCCGGGGAAGATCAGGCTGCCCAGGCTGTTGGCGCCGATCAGGAACGCCAGCGGCGCGGAGCCGACGTTCAGTGCCAGGGCCACGCGCACGCCGCCGACGATGATCGGCACCGCGTTCGGCAGTTCCACCCGCAGCAGCACCTGGTTGGGCGTCATGCCGATGCCGGTGGCGGCTTCCTTCAGCGCCGGCGAGACATTGCGCAGGCCCTCGTAGGTGTTGCGCACGATCGGCAGCAGCGAGGCGAGGAACAGGGCAAGGATTGCCGGGCCGTTGCCGATGCCGATGATCGCCAGGGCGATGGCCAGCACCGCCAGCGGCGGGATGGTGTTGCCGACGTTGAACACCTGCATCAGGCGTTCGGCCTGGGCCTGCATGCCGGGACGGCTGAGCAGGATGCCGGCCGGCACGCCGACCAGCAGGGCGGCCACCATCGAACTGAAGACCAGCACCAGGTGGGCCTGCAAGTAGAACAGCAGGTCCTCGCGGTAGTGGAGGATGGTCGCGGGGGTGATCCAGTGGATCAGCAAGGCCAGTACGGCGGCTGCGGCGCAGAGGCCGAGCAGGGCCTTGCCACAGGTTTTCACCATGGTCGGGACTCCCTTCGGAATGAGCGTTGGCTACGCTGTCGGGCGCTTCGTCGAAGCGCGGAAACAGGCCGGAAATCAAAGGCTTCGGATGGGCACCGAATTCCCGACCCTGAAAGGGTTGACCGTTCGTCGTTCGCGGAGGTTCAACGAAACGGCCATGCTTGTGCCATGGCCGGGCCTGGGCAAGCGGCCGCAGCCGCCGTCTCGCCTGGGCTGGCGGCGAACGAAGAAATTTTCCCCGGGGAAGCGGTCGATAATGGCGCTGCCGCGTCGGCGGCGCGCCATGCACCGTATCGGTGCGCTGGACGTCCAGGGCTTTTCTGCGGTTATGATGCGGGTTCCGAAATTTTCTCGGGCTTTTCCAGACATTCGCACCCCACGGTTCACGGATCGGCCTTTTGGGGTAGGTGTTTTACCTTCTGCTAAGGGAGTACCCCGCGTCATGCTCGATCTCGTCGCGGCATTCATTGCCTTGACCACCTTGCTCACCTACGTGAACTACCGCTTCATCCGCCTGCCGCCGACCATCGGCGTGATGGCCACGGCGCTGGTGTTCTCGCTGATCGTCCAGGGGCTGTCGGAACTGGGCTATCCGATCCTCGAGGTGGAGATGCAGGAAATCATCCGCCGCATCGACTTCTCCGAAGTGCTGATGACCTGGTTCCTGCCCGCGCTGCTGTTCGCCGGCGCACTGCACGTCGACCTCTCCGACCTGCGCAGCTACAAGTGGCCGATCGGCCTGCTGGCCACCGCCGGGGTGCTGATCGCCACCTTCGTCATCGGTGGCCTGGCCTACTACACCTTCCCGCTGTTCGGCTGGCAGGTGGATTTCATCTACTGCCTGCTGTTCGGCGCGCTGATCTCGCCGACCGACCCCATTGCCGTGCTCGGCATCCTCAAGTCCGCCGGCGCGCCGAAACCGCTGGCGACCACCATCGTCGGCGAGTCGCTGTTCAACGACGGCACCGCGGTGGTGGTGTTCGCCATCATCCTCGGCATCCTCCAGCTCGGCGAGGCGCCCACGGTCAGCGCCACGGCGATCCTCTTCGTCCAGGAAGCCATCGGCGGCGTGGTCTTCGGTGCGGTGCTCGGCTACGGCGTGTTCGTGATGATGCGCGGCATCGACCAGTACCAGGTGGAGGTCATGCTGACCCTCGCCCTGGTCATCGGCGGTGCCGCGCTGGCCGCGCGCCTGCACGTATCGGCGCCGATCGCGATGGTGGTGGCCGGGCTGATCATCGGCAACCACGGACGCCACTACGCGATGTCGGACGAGACCCGGCGCTACGTGGACAAGTTCTGGGAACTGATCGACGAGATCCTCAACGCCCTGCTGTTCGCCCTGATCGGCCTGGAGCTGCTGCTGTTGCCGTTCTCCTGGCTGCACGTGGCGGCGGCCTTCGCCCTCGGCGGCGCGGTGCTGGTCTCGCGCCTGCTCACGGTGGGCCCGGCGATCCTGGTCCTGCGCCGTTTCCGTGGCGCCAACCGGCAGGTACCGGCGGGCACCATCCGCATCCTGGTCTGGGGTGGGCTGCGCGGCGGCGTCTCGGTGGCGCTGGCGCTGTCCCTGCCGTTGGGGCCGGAGCGCGACCTGATCCTCAGCCTGACCTACATCGTGGTGCTGGTATCGATCCTGCTCCAGGGGCTTTCCATCGGCCCGCTGGTGCGTCGTATCTACGCCGGCCAGCCGCTGGAGAAAAGCGAGGGGGCGCACTGAGCGCAGCCTTCGCAAAGCGAGCGCCCGCCGTCATGGCGGGCGTTTTCGTTGGCGGCCATCAGGCGCTGTCCTGTGGCGCTTCGTTGCGATGGGTGCCGCGCAGGTTCATCGCCGCCAGGCAGACCTGCAGCAGGATCAGCGCATAGGCCTGGGCGTAAAGGCCCCAGGCGATCCACAGCAGGTTGCTGGCGAGGAACACCCAGAAGCCGACCTTGCGTCTTCGCCGATGCGCCGACGCCACCAGCCAGGCGGCCACCACCGTGACCAGCATGGCGGGCCATTGCAGGTAGTCCAGCCAGTGCATGCGTGCATCCTTTTTCCGACCTTTGAGGGTCAGACCAGCCCTGGCGCGGCAAAGTGCGGTCGGATCGGATAGCCGTGCAGCAGCGACCTGACCCGCTCCTCGTCGAGCGCTCCGTTGAACTCGGCGCCCAGGGCTTCGCGGTGGATGCCGGTGGCGCCCAGCCAGAGCGTATCGATGCGCGCGGCGAGGGCGCCGGGGACGTCGGTCACCAGCGAGTCGCCGACGAACAGGATGTGCCGCGCGCCGCGCGCTTCCAGTTGCCGCTGGGCGATGCGGAAGGCCGCCGGGTCGGGCTTGCCGTACCAGCTGACCTGGCCGCCTTCCTCGCTGAACAGCTCGGCGAGCATGCCCGCGCCGTATACCGTGCGGCCGCCGGAAACCACCACGCGGTCCGGGTTGGCGCAGAGGAACGGCAGGTCGGTGGCGCCGCGCAGGGGCGCGAAGCGCTGTTCCAGTTCTTCCTGGGGAAAGCTGCCGACGCCGACGATCAGCGCCGCCTGGGCGATGTCGTCGACGAAGCGCTCGCGGATTTCCGCCGGCCAGCTCTGCTGGGCCAGGCCGACGCCGGCCAGGTAGATACCGCCACGCCGGTATTCGGCGGTTTGCAGCAGGGCGTCGATGGTCAACTGGCCGGACGTGGTGATGCCGGCGAACCAGTCGCGCCGGATGCCCAGGCGCTCGAGCCCGGCGCTCATTTCCGCCACGCTGCTGGACGAGTTGCTGAGGAACCAGACCGGGCGGCCTTCGGCGTGCCGCCGGGCGAGCCAGGCAAGGGCGCCGGGGAACGCCTCGGCGCCGTCCATCACTACGCCCCAGAGATCGAGAAGGAAGCCGTCATAGTCGGCGCAGAGCGCCTCCAGTTGCGCATGGTCGAGCAGGCGGGTGCTGGTGGCGGCGCTGAAGCGCGGGGAGGTCGGGGCATCGCTCATGGGAGTCTCGTCGCGGCTGTCGAAGTGGGCCGCCGCGTGCGGCGGCGAGTCCCAAGGGTGCCAAACTTGCGTGACGGGACCAAGCCTTTCGGTCCTGCGCGTGTTTACGGCCGGTCGAGCGCCTGGGCCATCCACTCGCGCACATGGCAGACGGCGAAGCGCGACGGGCTGCATTCGCCGTTGGCCATCGCCAGGCGCAGGCCGTCGACGTCGGCGCCGCGCACATAGGCGCTGGCGTCGCGCATGTCGTCCTCGTCGCCGAAACCGCCGTGCTGCATTTCCTCCAGCGCGGCCTGCTTGTCCCAGCCCTGCACGACGATGCGGTACATGGCGGCGAACAGTCCGGTGCGGTTGTTGCCGTGCTTGCAGTGCATCAGTACCGGGCCTTCGCGCTCGGCGGCCTGCAACTGGCGGAGGACGCTGAGCACCTCGGCGTCGTCGACCCGGTCGGCGTGGGTTGGCAGGCTGAGCACCCGCACCGGAGCCTGGCCCAGCCAGGCGCGGTCGTCGTCCTTGATGAAGCTGACCACCGTCTTCACCTGCAGGCGTTGCAGCAGCGCGACGCTCTGTGCGTTGGGCAGCGCGCTGCGATAGAGGGTGGGGCTCATGCGGTAGAGGTTGATCGACGGGTCGACCGCTTGCGCCCAGGCTGGCGAACGCGTGGCGGCAGTCTCGGCGGCATGCAGCGGGCCGCCGAGCAGGAAGGCGCCGAGCACGGCGGCGAGGAGCAGGCGGAGCCAGGCGAGCGGTGAACGGTGCATGTCGGCCTCGTGCGGTGGGTGGCCAACACTAGGCGAGGGCGGGTCAAGCCGAGCTGAAGAGAATGTGAAGAATTCGTTGAGGCAGCCTCACCTGTCAGAGCAGGAAGAATCCATAGACCCTGCCGGAGAAGAACACCAGCAACAGCGCCGGATAGCACAGGTAGTGCAGCACCACGATGAGCAGTGCCGCCGGGCTGGGATCGCCTTTCAGCGAGGCGAGGCCGACCAGCAGCAGGTAAAGGACCCCGAGCACTCCGCCATACAGGGCGACCAGGCGCAAGCGCTCGCCCCAGGTCGGCCAGCGCCGCTGCGCGCGGGCGAACCACCAGGCCAGGCCGCCGGCGACCAGCGCGGCGATCAGCAGGCTGGCCGGCAGGCCGCCGAAGCGGACCACCCCGCGCAGCAGCACGTTGAGCAGGATCGCCGCGGCGATCCCGGCCAGGGCGTAGTAGCGGATGGGTACGGCAAGGCGGTCGCCCATGGCGGTATCTCCTGGCGGTTTCAGAGGCGCGTGTCGAGGCCGAAGCGCTTCTTCAGCAGCCGCTCCAGCAGGCCGCGCGGTAGCCAGCGGGCCAGCGCCGGCAGGGCCCGGCTGCCATTGCCGATGCGCACCAGCGGCGGGCGCGGACGGCGCTGCACGGCGGCGAGCAACTGGCGGGCGAAGTCTTCGGCGGACGTGGGATTGTCCTGGGATGCCGCGGCGCGCGCCTGGATCTGCCGGCGCAACGGCCACCAGGGCGAGCGTTCGTCGACCACGCTGTCCAGCTCGCGGCTGGCGCTGGCGCCGAAGTTCGAGGCGATGGCGCCCGGCTGCACTTCCAGCACCTCGACGCCGAACGGTGCCAGCTCCAGGCGCAGGGCATCGCTCAGCGCATGCACCGCGGCCTTGGAGGCGCAGTAGGCGCCGGCGAAGGGCGTGACCAGCACGCCGGAGACGCTGCCGACGTTCACCACCAGGCCGGACTTGCGCCTCAGTAGCGGGAACAGCGCGCGGGTCACGCCGACCACGGCGAACACGTTGGTCTCGAACTGCCGGCGCATGGCTTCGACGCCGCCGTCCAGCAGCGGACCCATGGCGCCGTAGCCGGCGTTGTTGACCAGCACGTCGAGGCCGGCGGCTTCGACCCCCAGTTCCTCGGCCAGACGGGCCAGCGCGGCGGCGTCGTTGACGTCCAGTTGCACCGCCTGGAAGCCGGCCTCGGCCAGGGCACGCACGTCGTCCTCCTTGCGCGCGCTGGCCCAGACCCGGTAGCCGGCGCGCTGGAAGGCGTCGGCGAGGGCGCGGCCGATGCCGCTGGAGCAGCCGGTGACGAAGGCGACGGGTTGGCTCATGGGCAGCGTTCCTTGGCTGGGAGTTGGAAGGAGGGCGGCCTACCGTACTGGATTCGCCGGCCGCGGAAAACCGCTCGAAGGCTCGGTCAGGCGTCCTTGCGCGCGATCCGCAGCGCCAGCGGCATGCGAACCCTGCGTGTCGAGGTCGGCTCGCCCCAGAGCGCGGCGACCCGTTGCAGGGCCTGGCGCACGAAAGCGTTGCCCTGCGCCTCGCGGCACAGGCGGCTGGCCGACCAGGTGGCCATGTAGTCGAACAACCGGGCCAGGCTCCATTGTTGCTCGATGACGAAGGCCGGCGCGGGGAGTTCGCCCAGCGGCAGCTCGACATCCCGGTAGGCGTTCCACAGCAGGCGGTTCTGTTGCGCCCAGTACGGGCCGATCGGGCGCAGGTATTCCTCGTCGATGGCGGCATCGATCTGCGCGTCGATGCTGAACCAGCCGTAGCCCCAGGCGGCGAACACGCCGCCGGGACGCAGCACGCGCAGCAGCTCGCGGTTGAAGCGCGAGTGGTCGAACCAGTGCCAGGCCTGGGCTACGCAGACCAGGTCGAAGGCGGCGTCGGGATATTCGGTGGCTTCGGCGTCCTGCACGCTGTAGCGGATACCCGGATGGACAACGGCGTGTTCGATCTGCTGCGTGCTGGTGTCGCTGGCGAGGACTTCGCCGAAGTACTGCGCCAGGCCGAGCGCGGCCTGGCCGGTACCGGTGGCGCAGTCCCAGGCGCGCCGGCGCTGGCCGCAGAGCCCGGCGAGATGGCGGTAGAGCGCATCGGGATAACGCGGGCGGGCGCTGGCGTAGGCAGCGGAGCCCTGGTCGAACAGACGGCGGGTTTCCATCGGGTCCTCCCTCGGTCAGTTGCCGAAACGCCCGTCCAGGCGTTCGGCGCGGAATTCCAGGGTGCTGGCGCGATAGCCCGGACGCATCGGCGGCAGCGGCAGGCAATCGTGCCAGCTGTCGCCGCCGAGCAGGGCGTTCGGCGCCCGGTAGCGCGGGCTGTCGAAGCTGGTGTCGGCCAGGTTGACGCTGTCGCCGGGGCGGTAGGCGGCGATCCTCCAGCGTAGCTCCAGCAACGGTCGGTCGCTGCCGTTCTTCAGTTCGACCGCCAGCGGCCGGTCCACCGGACAGCGTTCCGGCGCATAGCTCAGGCGCAGTTCCTGGCGTTGCAGGTGGCGGCTTTCGTCGTTGTCCTGCCAGATCACCCAGGCCGCCACCAGGCCCAGCCCGGCGAGAGCCGCCAGGGAGACCGGCAGGGCCTTGGCCGGGTATCGGACGAGGAGGATGACCCAGGTGAGGACCAGCAGCGCACCGATCAGCATTGAAATGTCCTTTCTTCGAAGCCGAGGGGACATCCTAGCGCACTGCTGCGTATCGCAGGCGGTACGGGCACGCTTACGCGGCGGAGGCGCCGCGATATGCGCGAGGGAGGCCGAAAGGCGGGGATGCGGGTTTCGGCAGGCTGGGGATAGCCGCCGCCCCCGGCCTCGCCGTCATTCGCAGCGGCGCTTGCCGCCCGGCGTCAGCAGACGCTCCAGCTCGACGAACAGGCGCTCGGCGTCCTGCGCCTCGCAGTCCTCGCCGTAGCGCTTCTTCAGGCCGTGTTCGCTGAGGGTCAGGTGCAGGGTCGGGACTACCTCGTGGCGCGCCAGGCAGCCTTTCACGCAATGCAGCGGGCAACCGTCGAGGGCCAGGATCGGTCGCCCGGAGCGGGCCCGGCGGACCAGCAGCGGGACGTCGCCGCCGACTCCGGCGATGCAGGACATCTCCGCCAGCCGGGCGCGATCCAGGCGCAGCGCGAGATCGTTGGCCAGTTGCGCCACGTTGGAGCAGCCGGAGCAGGCGTAGACCAGGGGAAGGGGATCGTCGGGGCTGCGTTCGAACATCATGACGGGCGCCTCGTGGAAGGAAGCCGCCAGTATCGACGCAGCGCCGCGGTGGATTTCTTGACCGGAATCAAGCCTGCGCGCGGCTCACACCAGGTCGTTCTCCACCGCCCACACCGCGGCCTCGACCCGCGAACGCATGCCGAGCTTGTGCAGCACCCGCTTGACATGGACCTTCACCGTGCCTTCGGTGATGTCCAGCTTTCGCGCGATCATCTTGTTGCTGTAGCCGTGGGCGATCTGGCGGAGGATCTGCCGTTCGCGCTCAGTCAGCTCGTCGAGGCTCTTCGAGCGGTCGTCGCCCCGCAGGGCCTGGGCGAGGATCTGGGTCAACTGCGGGCTGAGGGTCATCTGTCCGGTGGCGGCCTGGCGGATGTGCTCGAGCAGGCGCTCCGGCTCCATGTCCTTGAGCAGGTAGCCGTCGGCGCCGGCGCGCAGGACGTTGACCACGTCGCCCTTGTCGTCGGACACGGTGAACACCACGATGCGCGCGTCGACTCCGGCCTCGCGCAACGCGCGCAGGGTATCCAGGCCGTTCATGCCCTTCATGTTCAGGTCCAGCAGGATCATGTCCGGGTCCAGCTCGGCGGCCAGGCGCAGGGCTTCCTCGCCGCTGCCGGCCTCGCCGACCACGCTGAGGTCGTCTTCCAGTTCGAGCAACTGGGCGACGCCCTTGCGCATCATCGGATGGTCGTCCACCAGCAGCAGGCGAACCGGCTCGTCGGCGGTGGCTGGCATGTCCGTCATGGGGTCGGCTCCTTGGCGGCGGAGGGTTGCAGGGCGGTCGGCACGAAGCTGAAGAGCACTCGCGTGCCGTGGGGCGCGCGCGCTTCGAAGCGCAACTGGCTGCCGAGGGTCTGGCCGCGCTCCTGCATGATGGTAAGCCCATAATGGCCGCTGCGGTTCTGCTGCGGATCAAAGCCGACGCCATCGTCCTCGACGGCGATGCTCACCTGGCCGTCGGCCTGGCTGCTCAGGCGCACCCAGGCCCGTTGCGCCTGCGAATGGCGAACCACGTTGGAGAGCGCCTCGCGGACGATCTGCAGGACGTGGATTTCCTCGTTGGGGCTCAGCGGCACGTGTTGCAGGCGGTTGTCCAGTTCGATCGTCACCTCGCCGCGCTCGCCGAACTCGGCCACGGCGTTCCCCAGCGCGGCTTCCAGGCTCGGCTCGTCGAGGCTGAGGCGGAAGGTGGTGAGCAGTTCGCGCAGTTGCCGGTAGGCGCCGTTGAGGCCTTCGCGCAGTTCGTCGAGGGTGTCCTCGATCTTCTCCGCCGGCGCCTCGCGCTTGAGCAGGGTGCCCAGGCGGCTGACCTGGATCTTCAGGTAGGGCAGCGACTGTGCCAGCGAGTCGTGCAGTTCGCGGGCGATGGTGCCGCGCTCGGCGAACAGGGCCAGGCGGCTTTCCTGTTCCTGTTGCAGGGACAGGGCGAAGGTGCGGGCGATGTTGTCGCAGAAGGTCTCGATCAGTTGCTGCTGCCAGTTCTCCAGGCGGCCGCTGCGGCTTTCGATGAACAGTTCGCCGAAACGGTGGCCGGCGATGGACAAGGGCTGCATCAGCAATGGCTGGGCCAGGGACGAGGGTTGGTCGCAGGCGCTGGCCTGCTCGCGGCAGCTACCGCAGTCGCCCTGCAGGCAGAAGTCCGCCGGGCGCTCGGTGGTGGTCAGCGAACTGTAGGCGCGCTCGACCCCGTCCTTGTTCAGGCAGAGGGTCACGCGGCCGGCGTCGAGCACTTTCTCCAACTGGTTCAGCAGCGGTTGCAGGGTGCGGCTGTCGTAGGGGTTCTCGCCCAGCCGGCGGGCGCTGGCGTAGAGCAGTTCGAGGCGCTGGTGGCTCTGCGAGAGGGCGCGGGTCTTGTCCTCCACGCGCTCTTCCAGGTCGCCGTAGATGCTCTTCAGCTCGCCGGCCATCTGGTTGAAGCGCTCGCCCAGTTGCGCCAGTTCGTCCTCGCCGCTGTAGGTGACCCGCGCGTCCAGCTCGCCGCGGCCCAGGCGGCGGGCGGTGCTGGTGAGTTCGCGCAGCGGGCCGATGACGTGATAGCTGAGGTCGTAGAGGGTGACGAACACCACCAGCAGGCTGAGGAACAGGCACAGGCCCTGCACCGTGCTGAGCAGTTGCGAGCGGCGCTCGGCCTTGGCCTGGAGGATGCCGACGAAACGGTCGATGTCGCCGACGTAGGCGTCCAGCACGGCGCGTCCGGGCAGCGCGCGCGGGTCCAGGCGCGCGAGGCCCTCGCGCAGCTCCTGGTGCAACTGGCGGATCGGGTCGTCGGCGTCCTGGCGTTGCAGCAGGCGGCGGATGTCGCCGCTGTCGAGGCGTTCGCCGAGGGTCCCGAGCAGCGCCTGGCGGCCTTCCAGGCTGGGCTCCAGGGCGACCCGGTAGGTGAGCATGCGCAACGAGCCGGCGTGGTTGATCACCGCGGCGTCCTGGTGCGTGTAGTCGGCGAAGAGCAGGGCGCTGAACATCCCGATCAGCGCCAGCGATACCAGCAGGGTGAGGTAGCAGCCGAAGCGGACTACCAGGGAGCGGCGCAGGATCGGCTTTCCGGCCCTGTCACTACCTCCAAAGAATCTGTCCCGCTGGTCAGCGTCCGGCGCGGTCGCCTTGTTCATGAGAAAAGCCTTTTAAAACAGTGAGTTGCGCAATAATTTCAGCCGTACCTCTTTCGAGGTAGGGGCGCGCATCTAGGCACGGAACGGCCGGTATTTCATTGATTCCTATCAAATTTGCATAGGAACACCTTCCCTAGGCTCTCGCTGAACGCTGTTCGTGCAGAGAGTTTAGCCATGGCTTCCCTACGTCAGAAACAGTACTCCGTCCTCGGCATGAGTACCTTGTCCTTCGCGGTGAATTTCGCCGTGTGGACGATGTTTTCGATCATCGGCATCCGCATCAAGGACGAGCTCGGCCTGAGCGAATCCCAGTTCGGCCTGATGGTCGCCCTGCCGATCCTCACCGGCTCCCTGGTGCGCCTGCCGCTGGGCCTGATCACCGACCGCTTCGGCGGCCGCATCGTGTTCTTCATCCACATGCTGCTGGTGGCCATCCCGATCTACGGCCTGGCCTTCGCCAGCCAGTACTGGCACTACCTGGTGCTCGGCCTGTTCGTCGGCCTGGCCGGCGGCTCCTTCGCGGTCGGCATCGCCTACACCTCGGCCTGGTTCGAGAAGGAGCGCCAGGGCACCGCGATGGGCATCTTCGGTGCTGGCAATGCCGGCGCGGCGATCACCAACCTGGTGGCGCCGATGATCGTGGTCGCCTTCGGCTGGCGCATGGTGCCGCAGGTCTACTCGGTAGCCATGCTGGTCACCGCCGTGCTGTTCTGGCTGTTCACCTGGACCGATCCGGCGCACCTCAAGGGTGCCGCCGAGGCCAGCCAGCGGCCGACCCTGGCCAAGCAACTGGCGCCGCTCGCCGAGCTGCGCGTCTGGCGCTTCGGCCTGTACTACTTCTTCGTCTTCGGCGGCTTCGTCGCCCTGGCCCTGTGGCTGCCGAAGTACTACATCGCCGAATACGGCCTGGACCTGAAGACCGCGTCCTTCATCACCATGCTGTTCACCCTGCCGTCCGGCCTGATCCGCGCCCTCGGTGGCTGGTTCAGCGACCACTACGGCGCGCGCTCGGTGAACTGGGGCGTGTTCTGGGTCTGCCTGGTGTGCCTGTTCTTCCTCTCCTACCCGCAGACCACCATGACCATCCACGGCATCCAGGGCGACCTCAGCCTGGGCATCGGCCTGAACGTCTGGCTGTTCACCTTCCTGGTGTTCGTCGTCGGCATTGCCCAGGGCTTCGGCAAGGCCAGCGTGTACCGGATCATCCACGACTACTACCCGAGCAACATGGGCACCGTCGGCGGCATGGTCGGGGTGATCGGCGGCCTCGGCGGCTTCTGCCTGCCGATCCTGTTCGGCTACGCCGCCGACCACATCGGCGTGCGCTCCTCCTGCTTCATGTTGCTGTTCGGCCTGACCGTGGTCTGCATGGTCTGGATGCACTACGCGATCAAGCAGCAACGCCGCATCGACGGCCAGGCCGCCTCGGCCGACGTCGACCTTCCTCCCACCCTTCCCACCCACTCCTGAGGAATGCCGTCATGGGCATGATCGCCAATACCCAACTGAAAGCCGCACGGGGACCGCTGCTGCTCGACTGGCGCCCCGAGGACCCCGAGTTCTGGGCGCGCAACGGCAAGCGCATCGCCAGCCGCAACCTGTGGATCTCGATCCCCGCGCTGCTGCTCGCCTTCGCCGTGTGGATGATCTGGAGCACGGTGACTGTGCGCCTGAACAGCGCCGGCTTCGCCTTCAGCAACGACCAGCTGTTCCTGCTCGCGGCGCTGCCGTCGATCTCCGGCGCCACCCTGCGGGTGTTCTATTCGTTCATGGTGCCGATCTTCGGCGGTCGTCGCTGGACCGCCCTGAGCACCGCCTCGATGCTGATCCCGTGCATCTGGCTGGGCTTCGCCGTGCAGGACCCGAGCACCCCGTACTGGGTGTTCGCCCTGATCGCGCTGCTCTGCGGCTTCGGCGGCGGCAACTTCGCCTCGAGCATGTCCAATATCAGCTTCTTCTATCCGAAGAGCCAGCAGGGCACCGCCCTCGGCCTGAATGCCGGGCTCGGCAACCTCGGCGTCTCGGTGATGCAGTTCGCCGTGCCGCTGGCGGTGGCCGGCGGCCTGTTCGGCGCCTTCGGCGGCGAGCCGCAGCAGCTCGGCGACGGCGGTCGCCTGTGGCTGCAGAACGCCGGCTGGATCTGGGTGCCGTTCATCGCCGTGGTATCGGTCGCGGCCTGGTTCGGGATGAACGACATCGCCGACGCCAAGGCCTCGTTCCGCGACCAGGCGGTGATCTTCAAGCGCAAGCACAACTGGCTGATGTGCTGGCTGTACGTGGCCACCTTCGGCTCGTTCATCGGCTTCTCGGCCGGCTTCGCGATGCTCAGCAAGACCCAGTTCCCCGACGTCAACCCGCTGCAATACGCCTTCCTCGGTCCGCTTGTGGGCGCCCTCAGCCGGCCCCTGGGCGGCTGGCTGGCGGACAAGTTCGGCGGCGCGCGGATCACCCTGTGGAACTACGCGCTGATGATCGGCGGGGTGTTCGCGGTGATCGCCTTCCTGCCGGGCGACGGTGGCCAGGGCAACTTCTTCGGCTTCCTTGGCGCCTTCATCCTGCTGTTCTTCTTCGCCGGCATCGGCAACGGCTCAACCTTCCGCATGATCCCGGTGATCTTCCGCAACGAGTGGGCCCGGCGGGTGCGCGACGGCCAGGCCGACGAAGCCGGCGCGGCGCGCAACGCGAGCATGGAGTCGGCCGCGGTGATCGGCTTCTCCGCCGCCATCGGCGCCTTCGGCGGGTTCTTCATCCCGAAGGCGTTCGGCACCTCGCTGCACATGACCGGCAGCGCCGAGGGCGCCCTCTACGTGTTCATCGCCTACTACCTGAGCTGCATCGTCGCCACCTGGTGGTGGTACGCGCGCAAGGGTGCGGAGAGTCCCTGTTGAGTCCGTCGGCAGCAGCCCGCGGCAACCCCTGATTAGCGTTGTAACGCCCGGCACAGACCGGGTGAGGAGATCAAGATGAGTCACCTGCTCGACCGCCTGCAGTTCTTCAAGAAGAAGCAGGGCGAATTCGCCGATGGCCACGGCGAGACCAGCAACGAGAGCCGCGCCTGGGAAGGTGCCTACCGGCAGCGCTGGCAGCACGACAAGATCGTGCGCTCCACCCACGGGGTGAACTGCACCGGCTCCTGCTCCTGGAAGATCTACGTGAAGAACGGCCTGATCACCTGGGAAACCCAGCAGACCGACTACCCACGCACCCGTCCGGACCTGCCCAACCACGAGCCGCGCGGCTGCCCGCGCGGGGCCAGCTACTCCTGGTACATCTACAGCGCCAACCGCCTGAAGTACCCGAAGGTGCGCAAGCCGTTGCTCAAGCTCTGGCGCGAGGCGCGGGCGCAGCACGGCGACCCAGTGAACGCCTGGGCCAGCATCGTCGAGGACGCCGCCAAGGCGAAGAGCTACAAGAGCCAGCGCGGCCTGGGCGGCTTCGTCCGTTCCAGCTGGGACGAGGTCACCGAGATCATCGCCGCGGCCAACGTCTACACCGCCAAGACCTACGGTCCGGACCGGGTGATCGGCTTCTCGCCGATCCCGGCCATGTCGATGGTCAGCTACGCCGCCGGCGCCCGCTACCTGTCGCTGATCGGCGGGGTCTGCCTGAGCTTCTACGACTGGTACTGCGACCTGCCGCCGGCCAGCCCGCAGATCTGGGGCGAGCAGACCGACGTGCCGGAGTCGGCCGACTGGTACAACTCCAGCTACATCATCGCCTGGGGCTCCAACGTGCCGCAGACGCGGACCCCGGACGCGCACTTCTTCACCGAGGTGCGCTACAAGGGCACCAAGACCGTCTCCATCACCCCGGACTATTCCGAGGTGGCCAAGCTCACCGACCTCTGGCTCAACCCCAAGCAGGGCACCGACGCCGCGCTGGGCATGGCCTTCGGTCACGTGATCCTGAAGGAGTTCCACCTCGACCGGCCGAGCGCCTACTTCGTCGACTACTGCCGCCAGTACACCGACATGCCGATGCTGGTGTTGCTGGAAGAACACGCCGGCGGCGCGTTCAAGCCGACCCGCTACCTGCGCGCCGCCGACCTGGCGGACAACCTCGGCCAGGACAACAACCCCGAGTGGAAGACCATCGCCTACGACGAGCGCAGCGGCGGGCTGGTCTCGCCCACCGGCGCCATCGGCTACCGCTGGGGCGAGTCGGGCAAGTGGAACATCGCCGAGCTGGACGGCAGGAGCGGTGACCAGACGCGCCTGCAACTGTCGCTGCTCGATGGCCCGGAACATGCCTGCGAGGTGGCCTTCCCGTACTTCGCCGGGCAGGAGCACCCGCACTTCAAGGGCGTCGCCAACGACGAGGTACTGCTGCGCCGGGTGCCGTTCCGCGAGATCGTCGCGGCGGACGGCAAGCGCCTGCGGGTGGCCACCGTCTATGACCTGCAGATGGCCAACTACAGCATCGACCGCGGCCTGGGCGGCGACAACGTGGCGACCTCCTACGAGGACGCCGACACGCCCTATACCCCGGCCTGGCAGGAGCGCATCACCGGCGTCCCGGCGGCGCGCGCGACGCAGGTCGCCCGCGAGTTCGCCGACAGCGCCGACAAGACCCGCGGCAAGGCGATGGTGATCATCGGCGCGGCGATGAACCACTGGTACCACATGGACATGAACTACCGCGCGGTCATCAACATGCTGATGATGTGCGGCTGCATCGGCCAGAGCGGCGGCGGCTGGGCGCACTATGTCGGCCAGGAGAAGCTGCGCCCGCAGACCGGCTGGGCGCCGCTGGCCTTCGGCCTGGACTGGAGCCGGCCGCCGCGGCAGATGAACGGCACCAGCTTCTTCTACCTGCACAGCTCGCAATGGCGCCACGAGAAGCTGTCGATGCACGAGGTGCTGTCGCCGCTGGCCGACGCCAGCCGCTTCGCCGAACACGCCCTGGACTACAACATCCAGGCCGAACGCCTCGGCTGGCTGCCGTCGGCGCCGCAACTGAACCGCAACCCGCTGCGCATCGCCGCCGAGGCCGAGGCCGCCGGCCTGCCGGTCGCCGACTATGTGGTGCGCGAACTGAAGAGCGGCGGCCTGCGCTTCGCCAGCGAATCGCCGGACGATCCGCAGAACTTCCCGCGCAACATGTTCATCTGGCGCTCCAACCTGCTGGGCTCCTCCGGCAAGGGGCACGAGTACATGCTCAAGTACCTGCTCGGGGCGAAGAACGGGGTGATGAACGATGACCTCGGCAAGGCCGGCGGTCCGCGTCCCACCGAGGTCGACTGGGTCGACGACGGTGCCGAGGGCAAGCTCGACCTGGTCACCACCCTGGACTTCCGCATGTCCTCCACCTGCATGTACTCGGACATCGTCCTGCCGACCGCTACCTGGTACGAGAAGGACGACCTCAACACCTCCGACATGCACCCCTTCATCCATCCGCTGTCGGCGGCCACCGATCCGGCCTGGGAAGCCAAGAGCGACTGGGAGATCTACAAGGCCATCGCCAAGAAGTTCTCCGCTGTCGCCGAAGGCCACCTCGGCGTGGAGCAGGACCTGGTCACGGTGCCGCTGCTGCATGACACCCCCACCGAGCTGGCGCAGCCGTTCGGCGGCGACGGCCATGACTGGAAGAAGGGCGAGTGCGAGCCGATGCCGGGACGCAACCTGCCGACGCTGCACTTGGTCGAGCGCGACTACCCGAACGTCTACCGCAAGTTCACCTCGCTCGGTCCGCTGCTGGACAAGCTGGGCAACGGCGGCAAGGGCATCGGCTGGAACACCGAGAAGGAAGTGAAGCTGGTCGGCGACCTCAACCATCGCGTGGTCGAGAGCGGCGTCAGCCAGGGCCGGCCGCGTATCGACAGCGCCATCGACGCCGCCGAGGTGGTCCTCGCCCTGGCTCCGGAAACCAACGGCCAGGTCGCGGTCAAGGCCTGGGAAGCGCTGTCGAAGATCACCGGCCGCGAGCACGCCCACCTGGCGCTGCCCAAGGAAGACGAGAAGATCCGCTTCCGCGACATCCAGGTGCAGCCGCGCAAGATCATCTCCAGCCCGACCTGGTCCGGCCTCGAGGACGAGCACGTCAGCTACAACGCCGGCTACACCAACGTCCACGAGCTGATCCCGTGGCGCACCATCACCGGTCGCCAGCAGTTCTACCAGGACCACCCGTGGATGCAGGCGTTCGGCGAAGGCTTCGTCAGCTACCGGCCGCCGGTCAACACCCGGACCACCGAGAAACTGTTGAACAGGAAGCCCAACGGCAACCCGGAGATCACCCTGAACTGGATCACCCCGCACCAGAAATGGGGCATCCACTCCACCTACAGCGACAACCTGCTGATGCTCACCCTGTCGCGCGGCGGTCCGATCATCTGGCTCAGCGAGCACGACGCGGCCAAGGCCGGGATCGTCGATAACGACTGGGTCGAGGTGTTCAACGCCAACGGCGCGGCGACCTGCCGCGCGGTGGTCAGCCAGCGGGTCAAGGACGGCATGGTGATGATGTACCACGCCCAGGAACGCATCGTGAACGTACCCGGCAGCGAGACCACCGGCACCCGTGGCGGCCACCACAACTCGGTGACCCGCGTGGTGCTCAAGCCGACCCACATGATCGGCGGCTACGCCCAGCAGGCCTGGGGCTTCAACTACTACGGCACGGTCGGCTGCAACCGCGACGAGTTCGTCGTGGTGCGCAAGATGAGCAAGGTCGACTGGCTGGACGAACCCCGCCACGGCGGACTCGGCGGCGACGCCCTGCCGCAACCGCTGCCCCAGGACATTTGAGGAGAGACGCCATGAAAATTCGTTCGCAAGTCGGCATGGTGCTGAACCTCGACAAATGCATCGGTTGCCACACCTGCTCGATCACCTGCAAGAACGTCTGGACCAGCCGCGAAGGCATGGAGTACGCCTGGTTCAACAACGTCGAGACCAAGCCCGGGATCGGCTACCCGAAGGAATGGGAAAACCAGGAGAAGTGGAAGGGCGGCTGGGTGCGCGCGGCAGACGGTTCGATCCGCCCGCGCATCGGCGGCAAGTTCCGCGTGCTGGCGAACATCTTCGCCAACCCGGACCTGCCCGAGATCGACGACTACTACGAACCGTTCGACTTCGACTACCAGCACCTGCATACCGCGCCCAAGGCCGAGCACCAGCCGGTGGCGCGCCCGCGCTCGCTGGTCTCCGGGCAGCGCATGGAGAAGATCGAGTGGGGCCCGAACTGGGAGGAGATCCTCGGCACCGAGTTCGCCAAGCGGCGCAAGGACAAGAACTTCGACCAGGTCCAGGCGGACATCTACGGTGAGTACGAGAACACCTTCATGATGTACCTGCCGCGCCTCTGCGAGCACTGCCTGAACCCGGCGTGCGTGGCGTCCTGCCCGAGCGGGGCGATCTACAAGCGCGAGGAGGACGGCATCGTCCT
Source organism: Pseudomonas sp. HMSC076A11 (assembly GCF_001810205.1). Taxonomy (NCBI): domain Bacteria; kingdom Pseudomonadati; phylum Pseudomonadota; class Gammaproteobacteria; order Pseudomonadales; family Pseudomonadaceae; genus Pseudomonas; species Pseudomonas sp. HMSC076A11. Next base: position 163,135 of record NZ_KV800319.1, read on the forward strand.
GATCGACCAGGACAAGTGCCGCGGCTGGCGGATGTGCATCTCCGGCTGCCCGTACAAGAAGATCTACTTCAACTGGAAGAGCGGCAAGTCCGAGAAGTGCATCTTCTGCTACCCGCGCATCGAGGCCGGCCAGCCCACCGTCTGCTCGGAGACCTGCGTCGGGCGCATCCGCTACCTCGGCGTGCTGCTCTACGACGCCGACCGTATCCACGAAGTGGCCAGTTGCGAGAACGAGCGCGAGCTGTACGAGAAGCAACTGGAGATCTTCCTCGATCCGTTCGACCCGGCGGTGATCGCCCAGGCGCGCAAGGACGGGGTGGCCGACAGCGTCATCGAGGCGGCGCAGAAGTCGCCGGTGTACAAGCTGGCGATGGACTGGAAGCTGGCCCTGCCGCTGCACCCGGAATACCGCACGCTGCCGATGGTCTGGTACGTGCCGCCGCTGTCGCCGATCCAGAACGCCGCCGCCGAGGGGCACATCGGCAGCGACGGGGTGATCCCGGACGTCGAGTCGCTGCGCATCCCCGTGCAGTACCTGGCCAACCTGCTCACCGCCGGCGACACCGCGCCGGTGCTGCTGGCGCTCAAGCGCCTGCTGGCGATGCGCGCCTACAAGCGCGCCGAGCACGTCGAAGGCCGCCAGGACCTGGAGGTGCTGGCCAAGGTCGGGTTGAGCGTGGAGCAGGTGGAGGAGATGTACCGCTACCTGGCCATCGCCAACTACGAGGATCGCTTCGTGATCCCCAGCGCGCACCGCGAGGAAGCGCTTTCCGATGCCTTCGCCGAGCGTTCCGGCTGTGGCTTCAGCTTCGGCAACGGCTGTTCCGGCGGCAGCAACTCCGCCGTCAACCTGTTCGGCGGCAAGCCGACCAACCGCCGCGACGTGATCCAGGTCGTGCAGATCCAGGAGTGAGCGCCATGAACGATCACAGCCAACTGTTCCGCCTGCTCGCCCTGCTACTCGACTATCCACGCGCCGAGCTGCGCGAGGAGAGCCTCGGCCTGCATGCGCTGATCCGCACCTGCGAACTGCCGGAAGCGCTGCGCGACGGCCTCGCGGCGCTGCTCAACGAGCTCTGCCAGGGCGACCTGCTGGACGTCCAGGCGCGCTACGACGGTCTCTTCGAGCGCGGCCGCTCGGTCTCGCTGCTGCTCTTCGAGCACGTCCACGGCGAGAGCCGCGACCGTGGCCAGGCGATGGTCGACCTGCTCGACCGCTATACCGGGGCCGGCCTGCAGATCGACGTACCGGAGCTGCCGGACTACCTGCCGCTGTACCTCGAATACCTGTCGCTGCTGCCGTTCGCGGCGGCCAGCGAAGGGCTCGCCGAAGTGGCGCACATCCTCGGCCTGCTGGCGCTGCGCCTGGAGGAACGCGGCAGCGCCTACGCGGCGATTTTCGAGGCGTTGCTGGAACTCGGCGGCGAGCGCCCGGACCTCGGCGCGTTGCGTCGCGACCAGGCCCAGGAACAGCGCGACGACAGCCTGGAGGCCATCGACCGGGCCTGGGAGGAAACCCCGGTGAGCTTCACCGACCCTGCCGGCGGTTGCCCGTCGAGCAGCGGCCGCCGTCCAACGGCGTCCACCGAACAACCATTGCAATGGGTCGCCCAGCCGGTACCGCAGATGCAGTACCGCGCGGCCCGCGAAGGAGTCTGAGCATGTCGACCAATCTTCTGTTCTTCGGGATCTATCCCTATGTCGCGCTGCTGATCTGCCTGGTCGGCAGCTGGGCGCGCTTCGACCTCTCGCAGTACACCTGGAAGGCCGGTTCCAGCCAGATGCTCAGCAAGAAGGGCATGCGGGTATACAGCAACCTGTTCCACGTCGGCGTGCTGTTCATCCTCGCCGGCCACTTCGTCGGCCTGCTGACCCCGGCCTCGGTCTACCACCACCTGATCAGCACCGAGAACAAGCAACTGCTGGCGATGGTCTCCGGCGGCTTCTTCGGCGTGCTCTGCTTCATCGGCCTGAGCGGACTGATCCTGCGCCGCCTGACCGACGCACGGGTGCGCGCCACCGGCAACGCCTCCGACCTGATGATCCTGCTGGTGCTCTACGCCCAGCTGATCCTCGGCCTCTCCACCATCGTCGCCTCGACCCATCACATGGATGGCTCGGTGATGGTGATGCTCGCCGACTGGGCCCAGGCCATCGTCACCCTGCGTCCGCTGGCGGCGGCCGAGGCCATCGCGCCGGTGGGCCTGGTCTACAAGCTGCACGTCGGCCTGGGCCTTACCCTGTTCGTGCTGTTCCCCTTCACCCGCCTGGTTCACATCGTCAGCGCGCCGGTGTGGTACCTGGGCCGGCGCTACCAGATCGTGCGTCAGAAACGTCCTGCCTGAACCCTGGGCGGCCGGCGCATCCGGCGCCGGCCCGCCGAACCGAGGTGATCGATCATGAGTTGCTCCCACTACGAAGAACGCGTCGAGAAGGTCGAACTGCCGCAACTGAAGGTCAACGGCGTGGCCATCGGCGAAGACCTGCTGGCCCGCGAGCTGCAATACCACCCGGCGGACAGCTACGCGCTGGCGCTGGAGGCCGCCTGCCGTGCGCTGATCGTCCGCCAGTTGCTCCTGCAACGGGCCGACGCGCTGGGCATCGAGGCCCGCTGCGAAGACGGCGAGACGCCGGAGGAAGCGCGCATCCGCCAGTTGCTGGAGGAAGAGGTGCAGGTCCCGGAAGCCGACGAAGACGCCTGCCGGACCTGGTACGCGGCCAATCCGGGGCGCCTGCTCGGCCCCTGGCGCCTGCAATTGCGCCATGTGCTGCTGGCCTGCGCGCCGGACGACCTGGAGGGCCGCGAGACGGCGCGCAAGCAGGCCGCGGAGCTGCTCGACGAGTTGCGCGGGCATCCCGAGCGCTTCGTCGACCTGGCCCGGCGTTTCTCCGCCTGTCCGTCGAAGGAGGCGGGCGGCGACCTCGGCTGGATCGAGCCGGGGCAGACCGTCCCCGAATTCGAGAAGCGCCTGCTGCGCCGCGCGCCCGGGCTGCTCGAGCATCCGCTGGAAAGCCGCTATGGCCTGCATGTGGTGGAACTGCTGGCGCGCGAAGGCGGCGAGCCGCTCGACTTCGACGCGGCCCGCGCACAGATCGCCGCGCACCTGCAAGCGCAGGTGTTGCAGCGAGCGGTGGGACAGTACATCGGCGTGCTGGCGGGAGACGCCTGTATCGAGGGCTTCGCCTTCGAGGGTGCGGATGGGGCGCTGGTGCAATAGCCTTCGGCGCCGATGTTTCCCTCTCCCTCCCGAAGATCAAACGGAGTACCCAGGACATGACCGACTGGATCGATGGCCAAGGCCGACAGATCGACTACCTGCGCCTGTCGGTCACCGACCGTTGCGACTTCCGCTGTGTCTACTGCATGGCCGAGGACATGCGCTTCCTGCCGCGCCAGCAGGTGCTGACCCTGGAGGAGATCGAGCGGGTCGCCCGGCTGTTCGTCGCCGGCGGTGTGCGCAAGCTGCGCCTGACCGGCGGCGAGCCGCTGGTGCGGCCCGGCATCGTCGGCCTGTGCGAGCGCCTGGCGGCACTGCCGGGGTTGCGCGAACTGTGCATGACCAGCAACGGCTCGCAACTGGTGCGCTACGCCCGGCCGTTGTACGACGCCGGCCTGTCGCGTCTCAACATCAGCCTCGATACCCTCGATCCGCTGCGCTTCCGGGCGATCACCCGCAACGGCGAGCTGGACAAGGTGCTGGCCGGCATCGACGCCGCCCAGGCCGCCGGTTTCCGCCGGATCAAGCTGAACGCGGTGGTGATGAAGGGGCGCAACGCCGATGAGGTGCCGGCGCTGGTGGACTTCACCATCGCCCGCGGCCTGGATATCAGCTTCATCGAGGAGATGCCGCTTGGCCAGGTCGGCCGCGAACGTGGCGAGAGCTTCTGCTCCAGCGACGAAGTACGCGCGCTGATCGCCCAGCGCCACGCCTTGCTCGACAGCGCCGAGCAGAGCGGCGGGCCGGCGCGCTACGTGCGCCTGGTCGAGCATCCGCAGACACGCATCGGCTTCATCTCGCCGCACTCGCACAACTTCTGCGCCACCTGCAACCGCCTGCGCCTGACCGTCGAGGGCCGCCTGCTGCTGTGCCTCGGCCACGAGCATTCGCTCGACCTGCGCGCGCTGCTGCGCCGCCACCCGCTGCACGACGGGCCGTTGCTGGAAGCGATCGGCGAGGCGCTCCAGCGCAAGCCGGCGCGCCATGAATTCAGCGCCGCCGGCGAGGTGCAGGTGCTGCGCTTCATGAACATGAGCGGCGGCTGAGGCGACTCGGGGCGCCTCCAGCGGGCCTTCGCCAGCGGCCAGGGCGAGGCCGCTCTTCTGGTAGGCCAGCAGGGTCTCGTCGCCGGTCTCGCTGCTGTACAGCTCGCCCCCGGAAAACATCACGGCATAACCGTCGCAGGAACTGCGTGCGATCACCTAGCTGCGCCGCGCGTCCGGGTGGCCGGGCATGTCCAGCCCGACCGGGTCCCGTACGTCGCTCAGGCACCCTTCGGTACTCGCGCTCGGCGCCGACCTGGGCGCGCTAGCTGGCGGAGCGCGGCTTGCGACGGGTAGCGAAGCCTCTCAAGGGCGTTGACGAAACGAAAAAATCCCCGCGGCATGAGCGTGACGCGGGGATCCAGGCGTAAATAGAGCCTTAACCGTGATAGCTGAAATGGAGCAAGGGGTGATGTCTGCGTAGCGGAACACCTCGCGGGGTGGCTGTGTATGGCTCAAGACTAAGTCCCGCGGGCCGGCGGGCCTATTCCTCGAAGGAGGTAAGGAGGGGTAGCGGAGGAGGGACGGCGATTGACGATGTATACTTTTTGGTCCAGATTGGACGAAAAGTATAAAGACGGATCACCGTCTGTTTCCCGCCCGGGCCGCGGGCGCACCTTCGTCACCCCTGGAGTCGTCCATGATCAAGTCGCTGAACACCAAGAACCTGCTGGGAGGCCTGCTGCTCGGCGTGCTCGCCAGCGGATCCGCCGTCGCCGCCGATGGCAACCTGCGAATCGGCATCGAGGCCGCTTACCCGCCGTTTTCCTTCAAGACCGCCGAAGGCGAACTGGCCGGCTTCGACTACGACATCGGCAACGCGCTGTGCGCGCAGATGCAGGTGAAGTGCCAGTGGATCGAGCAGGAGTACGACGGCCTGATTCCCTCGCTGAAAGTTCGCAAGATAGACGCCGCGCTGTCCTCCATCACCATCACCGAGGAGCGCCGGCGCTCGGTGGACTTCACCCACAAGTACTACTTCACGCCGGGCCGCCTGGTGATGAAGGAAGGCGCCCAGCTCGACGACAGCTTCAGCCAGTTGGCCGGCAAGCGCATCGGCGTGCAGCGCGGCGCTACCGCCGACCGCTTCGCCAGTGCGGTGCTGGCCAAGGCCGGTGCCGAAGTGGTGCGCTACACCAGCCAGGACGAGATCTACCTGGACCTGGTGGCCGGCCGCCTCGACGCCACCTTCGCCGACTCCATCCCGCTGCAGACCGGCTTCCTCGATACCCCGCGCGGCAAGGGCTACGCCTTCGTCGGGCCGGAGTTCAAGGACCCGAAATACTTCGGCGAGGGCGCCGGGATCGCGGTGCGCAAGGGGGACGCCGAGCTGGTCGGCAAGCTCAACGCGGCGATCGACGCGATTCGTGCCGACGGGACCTACAAGCGCATCGAGGGCAAGTACTTCAAGAGCGACATCTACGGCGACTGACCGCTCGCCGGCGGCGGCTGCCGTCAGTCGCCGCCTTCCTTCAGCTCCTTGAGGTGCTTGTAGACCGTCGCCCGGCCCATGTTCAGCACGTTGGCCACATAGTTGGCGGCGCTCTTGCCCTTGAACGCGCCCTCGGCGTGCAGGGCCAGGACCAGTTCGCGCTTGTGCTCGCGGGTCAGCAGGTTCAAGCCGAGCTGGCGCTGCCGCAGCCAGCCGTGCAGGAAGGTGTTGATGCGCTCCTGCCAGTCGTCGCGGAACAGCGCGTCCGGTTGCGGGATCAGCTTGCTCGGCGAGAGGAACAGGTCGAGCGCCGCCTTGGCGCTCTCGAACAGGCTGATATTCAGGTTGATGCACAGCACCGCCAGCGGCTGGCCGGCGGCGTCGCGCAGCACGGTGCTGACCGAGCGGATCTTCTGCCCGTCCCAGTTGAGCTTCTCGTAGGGACCGATGTTGCGCTCGTCGCTATCGCCTTCGAGCATGTCTTCCAGCGCCGAGTCGTCGCCGACCTCGCGCTTGGACAGGTTGTTGGCGATGTAGTCGACCCGCTGGCTGCGCAGGTCGTGCAGGACCACTTCGGCGTGGGGGAAGAACAGGGTGGCGATGCCGTCGGCGATCGCCCGGTAGTTCTCCAGGCTGGGGTCTTGGCTCGGGCTCATGCGCAGGAACTCTCGTGGGACGGCGGGCGAGGCGAGTGTGCCGCAAACCCGCCGCCGGGTCATCAGGGGGACAGGCGGCGCGGCGACAGCATCGCCTCGTCCAGGCCGTGCTCGCGCAGGTGCGCCGGCAGCGGCTGGTGGCGGATCAGCGCGGCGCTGGCCTCGCCCATCGCCGCCGAGGTCTGGATACCGTAGCCGCCCTGGGCGGCGACCCAGAAGAAGCCTTCCGCATCGGCGGCGTAGCCGGCCACCAGGTCGCCGTCGGCGACGAACGAGCGCAGCCCTGCCCAGGTGTGTTCCGGGCGGCGAATGGTGAGGGTGGTGGCTTCTTCGATCAGGTACATGCCGGTGGCGATGTCCAGTTGCTCGGGCTGCACGTCGTGGGCCTCGACCGGATCGGCGTTGGCCGGCGAGCCGAGCAACATGCCGGCGTCCGGCTTCAGGTAGAAGGATTCGTCGAGGCTGACCAGCATCGGCCAGTCGTGGCAGTCGATGCCCGGCGGCGGGGCGAAGATGAAGGCCGAGCGGCGCTTGGGCTGCAGGCCCAGTGGGCGGACGCCGGCCAGCCCGGCGATGGCGTCGCACCAGGCGCCTGCGGCGTTGACCAGCACCGCCGCGCGGTAGCTGCCGGCGTCGCAGCGGACTTCCCAGGCGCCGTCGACCCGGCGGATCTCCAGCGCTTCGTGGTTGCACAGGACCTGCCCCTGGTTGCGGCGGATGCCGCGCAGGTAGCCCTGGTGCAGGGCGTCGGTATCGATGTCGGCGCCGGTGGGGTCGTAGGTGGCGCCGAAGACCTTGTCGCGACGCAGCACCGGCACGATCGAGCAGGCCTGTTCCGCGTCCAGCAGGCGCATCTGCGGCACCAGCGCCTTGCCGCTTTCGTATTGACGGCGGAGTTCTTCCGGATCGTCGTTGAAGTCGACCACCATTTCCGGACGCGGGCTGAGCAGCGGATGCTCGCAGAAGCCGGCCGGCGGGTTGTCGAAGAAGGCCCGGCTGGCGGCGGTGAGCGCGCGCACCTGGGGTGTGCCGTAGGCCACCGTGTAGTGCGCGGCGGAGCGGCCGGTGGAGTGGTAGCCGGGCTGCGCCTCGCGCTCCAGCACCACGACCCGGCCGTGGGCCGACAGCCAGTAGCCGGTGGATGCGCCGGCGATGCCGGCACCGATGACGAGGTAATCCGCTTCGATCATGCTGCTCTCCTGCATCACGCGATCAGCCTGCCTGGCGCAGGCGGTAGAGGGCGTTGGCCAGGGCTACGTCTTCCAGGCCCAGGCCGATCGAGCGGAAGAACGCCGGGCGCCGGTATTCCGGACGTGGCGCCTGGGCGCTGAGCAGTTCGGCGAGGTCGCCGCGGATCGCCTCGGGGCTCCAGCCATGCTGTTCGGCGGCGATCAGCATCTCGCCGGCGGAGCCTGGGGTGGTGTGCCGGTAGTCGCAATAGACGTCCATGGCCGCCAGGCTTTCCGCCGGTACCTCATGGGCGCGGGGCGCGTTGGTGCTGATCGAGGTGACCAGCGCCGGGCGCTTGAGTTGGCGCGGGTCGATCACTGCTCGGGCCGAGGAGGTGCAGAGCAGGATCACATCGGCTTCGTCCAGCGCTTCCTCCAGGCTGCCGGCGGCTTCGGCGCGCGGGTCGATGGCGCGCAGGCTTTGCAGGCGGCGCTCGTCCAGGCACGGCGAGTGGACTCGCACGCCCTGCCAGTCACGCAGGCCCTTCACGTATTGCAGGTGGGCATGGGCCACCGGTCCGCTGCCGATCAGCGCCAGGCGGCAGGCCTCGGCCGGAGCCAGGGCATCCCCCGCCACGGCGGTGGTGGCGGCGGTGCGCGCGGTGGTCAGCCGGGCGGCATCGCAGAGCAGCAAGGGCTGGCCGGTCTGCATCGACATCAGCAGGGTCCAGGCGGTGACCAACGGGCCCTGTTCGCGAACGATGTAGGGCGAAGTCTTGACTCCGTAGACCTGTTCCTGGGCGAGCACGCCGAGGTAGTTGATGAAGTCGCCGCGACCGGCGGGGAACTCCACCAGTTGCTGGGCCGGCTGGAGCGCCTGGCCGGCGGCCAGGTCGAGGAACAGCTGGCGCATGGCCTGGAGGACGTCGATACGGGCGAGCAGTTGCTCGGCTTCGGCCTGCTGGACGATCAGGGGAGTGGCGGCGCTCATGCGATCTCCGGAATGGATGTAAACAATTTGTCCATTCTGGACTTTAAGGTATTGCCGGGCAAGCGCCGCCCTGCCTCGATGACCGACGGCGGCACCTGCGTGTCGCAGAAACGAAAAAGGCGAAGCCGGATGGCTTCGCCTTTTTTCTCCATGCCTGCGTTCAGTGCTTGCGCGGTACCGGCTTGAGCAGTTCGGCCGGCGGCATCTCGCAGGTGATCTTGCGGCCCAGCAGTTCTTCGATCGGCGGCAGGGCGAAGGCATCGTCCTCGCCGGCGAAGCTGATCGAGGTGCCCGAGGCGCCGGCGCGGCCGGTACGACCGATACGGTGCACGTAGTCGTCCGGGTCTTCCGGCAGGGTGAAGTTGATCACATGGCTGATGCCGTCGATGTGGATGCCGCGGCCGGCCACGTCGGTTGCCACCAGGACGCGGATTTTGCCTTCGCGGAAGCCTTCCAGGGGGCGGATGCGCTTGTGCTGCGGTACGTCGCCGGACATCTGGGCGGCGCTGATGCCGTCCTTGGTCAGGCGTTCCTCGATGCGGCGGACTTCGTCCTTGCGGTTGGCGAAGACCATCACCCGTTCCCAGTTGTTCTGTGCCACCAGGTTGTACAGCAGCTTGTACTTGTCGCTGCCGGCCACGGCGTAGACATGCTGCTCGACGGTGTCGCTGGCGACGTTCTCCGGCTCGATCTCGACGATCGCCGGATCGACGGTCCACTGCTTGGCGAGGTTCATCACGTCGTCGGTGAAGGTCGCCGAGAACAGCAGGGTCTGGCGTTCGCCCTTGTGCGGGGTCTGCCGGATGATCTGCCGGACCTGCGGGATGAAGCCCATGTCGAGCATGCGGTCGGCTTCGTCGAGGACCATCACCTCGACCATGTCCAGGTGCACCTCGCCGCGCTGGTTGAAGTCCAGCAGACGGCCTGGGGTGGCTACCAGGATGTCGCAGAAGCGCGCTTCCAGCTGCTTGAGTTGCTTGTCGAAGTCCATGCCGCCGACGAAGGTCATCACGTTCAGCCCGGTGTACTTGGTCAGCGCCGCGGCGTCCTTGGCGATCTGTACCACCAGTTCGCGGGTCGGGGCGATGATCAGCGCGCGCGGCTCGCCCATGTAGCGCTCTTTCGGCGGCGGGGTCTGCAGCAATTGGGTGATGATCGAGATGAGGAACGCGGCGGTCTTGCCGGTGCCGGTCTGGGCGCGGCCGATGGCGTCCTGGCCGCGCAGGGTGAAGCCCAGTACCTGCGCCTGGATCGGGGTGCAGTAGGGGAAGCCGAGGTCATGGATGGCGTGCATCAGGCTCGGGGCGAGGTTGAAGTCGTGGAAGCGGGTCTTGCCTTCCTGCGGTTCGACCACGAAGTCTTCCAGCTTCCAGTTGTCCACCGGCTTCGGCTTGCGTTCGCGGCGCGGCTTGTCGCTGCGCGGCTTGGCGTCCCGGCCTTCTTTGCCGGCGGGTTTGGCGGGCTTTTCGCCTTTCTCGGCCTTTTCAGCGGCGCGCGGGGCGCCGGACTCGTTGTCGGCGCGCGCGGGGCGCGGTTTGCGTGGGCGTTTCTCGGTCGGCTTTTCGCCGGTGGGGGCGGTACCTTTCGCGGTAGCGCCGGCAGGGCCTTGCGGGACCGGGGAGGAACCGCTCTGCGGCTGGGTTCCGTCGGCCTTGCCGAAGATTTTCTTGAGTGCTTTGAGCACGGCGATCTCGTAGTGGTTAAGGAATGAACGGGCGCCAGTGTAAAGCATGTTGCCAGCGGGGAGAAATCCATGCTTGGCCGGCGCCCTCCAGCCCTGGCCGGACGGGGCCTGGAGGGGGCTGCGCGAAGCTCCCGGGGCAGCCTTCGGGAGGACTCGTGCGCGCGACCGGTGGCGCGCTACAAAAAGACAACGGTAGGGCGACGACGGGGGTGGCATCTTCGGGACGGTGCCGGAGCGATCCGGCGAGTGTCCGCCCACTCACCAACGGAAGAACAAGAAAACCATGAATCCGTCCCCATCGATCGTCGGGCTGAGCGATATCGAAGCCCTGGAACGCGTGCCGCTGGAACAGCGCGACCTGCCGTCCAGCACCTACGAACTGTTGCAACGCTCGGCCCAGCGCCACGGCCAGCGTATCGCCCTGAGCTGCCTGCTGCATGGCAGCGCCGCCGAAGAACCGTTGCGGATCAGCTATGCCGAGCTGTTCGCCCGCGTCACCCAGACCGCCAACGCCTTGCACCGGCTGGGCCTGGAAAGCCACCAGGCGGTGTCCTTCCTGCTGCCCAACCTGCCGCAGACCCACTACGTGATCTGGGGCGGCGAGGCTGCCGGGATCGTCAATGCGATCAACCCGCTGCTGGAGCCGGAGCACATCGCCGAGCTGATCCGCGCCTCCAACACCCGGGTGCTGGTGACCCTGGCGCCGTTCCCCGGCACCGACCTGTGGCAGAAGGTCGCCGGCCTGCGCGCGCAGTTGCCGGAGCTGTACGCGATCGTTGTGGTCGATCCGGCCAACCTGTTACCGGCGCCGCAGCGCGAGGCGCTCAAGGCCCAGCGCGGGCCGCTGCCGGAGGGCGTGCTGGACTTCGATACGCTGATCGCCGACTGCCCGGCAGACCGCCTGGAGAGCGGACGGGCGATCCATCCGGACGACGTCGCTTCCTATTTCCACACCGGCGGCACCACCGGCACGCCGAAGCTGGCGCCGCACAGCCACTTCAACGAGGTGGCGATGGCCGAGATCATGGGCCTGAACGCCGACTACGGGGTGGACGACGTGCTGCTCTGCGGCCTGCCGCTGTTCCACGTCAACGGCGTGATGGTTACCGGCCTGGCGCCCTTCCATCGCGGCGCCCAGGTGCTCCTGGCCGGGCCCCAGGGCTACCGCAATCCGACCCTGATCCAGGACTTCTGGAAGCTGGTGGAACGCTACCGGGTCACCAGCTTCAGTGGAGTGCCGACCATCTACGCGGCGTTGCTGCAGGTCCCCAGCGATGGCCGCGACCTGTCCAGCCTGCGTTTCGCCCTGTGCGGCGCGGCGCCGATGCCGGTGGAGCTGATCCGCCAGTTCGAGGCGCGTACCGGGCTCAAGGTGATCGAGGGCTACGGCCTCACCGAAGGTACCTGCGGCACCAGTTGCAACCCGCGTGGCGGCGAGCGCCGGCCGGGTTCGATCGGCCTGCGCCTGCCGTACTGCCAGGTGAAGGTCGCGGTGCTCGACGGCGAGGGCAATTACCTGCGCGATGCCGCGCCGAACGAGGTGGGCAACCTCTGCCTGAAGGGCCCGACGGTGTTCAAGGGCTACCTGCAACAGGACCGGAACCGCGATATCTGGATCGGCGATGGCTGGTTCAATACCGGCGACCTCGGTCGTATCGACGAGGACGGCTACATCTGGCTCACCGGGCGCAGCAAGGACCTGATCATTCGCGGTGGCCACAACATCGACCCACAGATGATCGAAGAAGCGCTGCACCGGCATCCGGCCGTGGCCCTGGCGGCGGCGGTGGGCAAGCCGGACGCCAAGGCCGGCGAGCTGCCGGTGGCGTATATCCAGCTCAAGCCCGGCGCCAGCGCCAGCGAGGAAGAGCTGCTGGAGCACGCCAGCCGCCACGTACCGGAGCGCGCGGCGGTGCCCAAGGATATCTGGCTGATCGAGAGCATGCCGGTCACCGCGGTGGGCAAGACCTTCAAGCCGGCGCTGCGCCTGGACGCGATCCGCCGGGTGCTGGAGGAGGAAAGCCGGAGGATCGCCGAGGATATCCGCGTGGAGGTGGTCGCCGACGAGCGCCACGGCCAGCTCGCCCACCTGCACGTTCCCGCGCTTGACGAAAGACGCCAGGCGGCGCTGGAAGAGCTGCTCGGCGGCTACGCGCTGAACTACCGGCTGCACGCCGTCTGAGAGAAGCTCCGGGCGTCAGAGGCGCTTGCGCAGCCAGGCGCCGATGTCGTGGATTTCCTCCAGGGACACCTCGTGGCCCATCGGGTAGTCGTGCCAGCCCACCTCCACGCCCTGCGCCTGCAAGGCGTCATGGGCCGCGCGGCCAAGCGCCGGGTCGACCACGTCGTCCTGGCTGCCGTGCAGGTGCAGGACCGGAATCCGCTTGTGGCGCTCGTCCAGCGCCAGGTCGTCGAAGGTCGGCGCGTAGGTGGATAGCGCCAGCACCCCGCCGAGCGGCTGGGCGTAGCGGCGGAAGGCGGTATGCAGGACCACCGCGCCGCCCTGCGAGAAACCGGCGAGGATGATCCGCTCGGCGGCGATGCCCTTGGCGCGCTGTTCATCGATGAGAGCGATGACCTGGTCGGCGGAGGCGTTCAACTGGTCTTCGTCGATGGCCCGCGCCGGACTGAAGGCAAGGATGTCGTACCAGCTCGGCATGACCCAGCCGCCATTGACCGTCACCGCCTGGCTCGGCGCCTGGGGGAGGATGAAGCGGGTGCTCGGCAGGACCATCTGCAGGGCTTCGGCCACCGGTTTGAAGTCGGTACGGTCGGCGCCCAGGCCGTGCAGCCAGATGATACAGGCGTCGGCATTCGGGGCATCGAGGATCAGGGGTTCGCTCATGACGGCTCCAGGCAGGGGGCATATGCGTTCGGAATGGGAGGACCATTCGACAACAGGCGCTTTCCCGCTCGCAAGTCGGCCAGATTGTCGCAGATCATGCATTCGCCAATTTCCCGCGGATGCGCTTTGCTAAGGGAAGTGCGCCGGGTACGCCGTTCGTCGCCCGCCGCCGTCGCGCCGCCGGCTACCTCTGCCGGTGCCGCGGCGCTTGCGGTTACAGTGCGGCGACCGGCCCGGGAAGCGACCGGCGCGGGGCCGGCGGTTCACCCAGGGGCGGCGAAGGGAGTGGCGAACAGATGACAATAATGAAAGGTACCTGGCTGCTGCTGGCCGCTGTCTGCCTCGGCGCCAGCGCCACGGCCGAGGCCGGTGCGACGCTGGATGCGGTGAAGCGCAAGGGCTACGTGCAGTGCGGCGTCAGCGACGGCCTGCCGGGGTTCTCCTACGCCGACGCCAAGGGCCGTTTCAAGGGGCTCGACGTCGACATCTGCCGGGCGCTGGCCGCCGCGCTGTTCGGCGATGCCGAGAAGGTGCGCTTCACCCCGCTGCCCGCCACCGAGCGGTTTTCGGCGTTGCAGTCCGGCACGGTCGACCTGCTGTCGCGCAACACCTCATGGACCAGCTCGCGGGATACCGCGCTGGGCATCCACTTCACCGGCATCACCTATTTCGACGGCCAGGGCTTCCTGGTCAATCGCAAGCTCGGCGTGTCCAGCGCCCGCGAACTGAAGGACGCGACGGTGTGCATCCAGTCCGGCACCACCAACGAGCTGAACGTGGCGGACTACTTCCGGGCCCACGGCATCCGCTACAAGGCGGTGCTCGACGACAGCTACGAGAAGAGCGCCCGTGCCCTGGAGGCGGGGCAGTGCGACGTGCTCAGCTCCGACCAGTCGCAGCTCTACGCCCAGCGCCTGAAGCTGGCCAAGCCGGAGCAGTACGTGGTGCTGCCGGAAGTGATCTCCAAGGAGCCGCTCGGCCCGGCCGTGCGGCAGGGCGACGAAGCCTGGTTCAACATCGTCCGCTGGACCCTGTACGGCCTGCTCAACGCGGAGGAGCTGGGGGTCACCTCGAGCAACGTCGAGCGCCAGGCCAGGGACAGCCGCAACCCGGACGTCGCCCGCCTGCTCGGCAGCGAGGGCGACGCCGGCAAGGACTTGCAACTGCCGCGCGACTGGGTGGTGCAGATGGTGCGCCAGGTCGGCAACTATGGCGAGATCTTCGCCCGTAACGTCGGCGACGGCAGCCCGCTGAAGATGCCGCGCGGCCTCAACGCGCAATGGAATCTCGGCGGCCTGCACTATGCGCCGCCGATTCGCTGACCGGCGGGGCTGGCTGAACTCTCGCCAGCACCGACAATCCGATAACAGACAGACGCACCGGTGCCGGTGCACTATAGAGCGACGCGTCATGCCGAACACCGAACAAGAGAAATGCCCGTGAACCTATCGATGACTCCCATCAACAAAGCCAAGGCCTGGGGCGTCCACGCCGTCACCGCCAGCGGCGTGATCCTGGCCTTGCTGGCCCTGCTCGCGCTGGTCGACAACAAACCCCAGGCCTGCCTGCTCTGGCTCGGCCTGGCCCTGCTGGTGGACGGCCTCGACGGCACCCTGGCGCGCAAGTACGAAGTCAAGGAAATGCTGCCGCATTTCGACGGCTCGGTGCTCGACCTGGTGATCGACTACCTGACCTACGTGTTCATCCCGGCCATCTTCATCTACCGCTACATCCCCCTGCCGGAGCATTTCGAGCTGCTGGCGGTGGGCGTGATCCTGGTTTCATCGCTGTTCTGCTTCTGCAACGTCAACATGAAGAGCACCGATAACTACTTCGTCGGCTTCCCGGCCGCCTGGAACGTGGTGGCGGTGTACTTCTACGTGCTCGACCTGCACCCCTGGGTCAACCTCGCCACGGTGCTGGTGCTGGCTGCCCTGACCCTGACCCGGATGAAGTTCCTCCACCCGTTCCGCGTGCGCCAGTTCATGCCGCTGAACATCGCCGTGACTTTCGTCTGGCTGATCAGCAGCGGTCTGCTGATCGTTCAGCAGCCGGCCGACCTGCCGATCCTGCTCGGCCTGTGGTTCGCCGCCTCGGCCTATTTCGTCGGTATCTGCCTCTGGCGCAGCGCCCGCGAGTGGTTCGGCTGAAACGACCCGGCACGACGGCGTTCCCGCCTGGGGACGCCTGGCAAGTCCCTATCATCGCAAGGAACCCCGCATGGCCCACCCCAACGCCGAACTGATCGAGCGCTTCTACCAGGCCTTCCAGCGCCTCGACGGCGAGGCCATGGCGGCCTGCTACGCTCCCCAGGCGACCTTCCACGACCCGGCCTTCGGCGAACTGCGCGGGCGCGAGGTGGGCGACATGTGGCGCCTGCTGACCAGCCGGGCGCGGGACTTCCGCCTGGACTACGCGAACGTCCGCGCCGACGAGAACGAGGGGCGTGCGCAATGGGTGGCCCACTACCTGTTCACCCAGACCGGGCGCAGGGTGGAGAATCGCATCGAGGCCCGTTTCCGCTTCGCCGGCGGTTTGATCGTCGAGCATCGCGACCAGTTCGACCTGTGGCGCTGGAGCCGCCAGGCGCTTGGCGCCAAGGGCCTGCTGCTGGGCTGGGCGCCGCCGGTGCAGCGGGCGATCCGCGGGCAGGCGCGCAAGGGCCTGGCCGCCTACCAGGCTGCCCATCCGGCGGCCGGCTGAGGCTGTCGGTGGCCGAAGCGCGGATAATCTCCTAAGCTCGCCGCGGACAACCCGCAGGACGCCGCGATGATCACGCTCTTCCAGTTTCCCGCCGCATTCAACGTACCCAATGCCAGTCCCTACTGCCTGAAACTGGAAACCTGGTTGCGCCTGGCCGGCCTGGAGTATCAGGTGAAGGTCGTCAGCGACCCGCGCAAGGCGCCCAAGGGCAAGCTGCCCTACGTGCGTATCGAGGGCGAGGCGATCGGTGACAGCGAGATCGTCATCCGTACCCTCGGCGAGCGCTACGGGGTCACACTCGACGCCGGCCTGGATGCCCGGGGCAAGGGCTGGGCACGGGCGATCACGCGCCTGTGCGACGAACACCTGTACTACCTGATGCTGTATTTCCGCTGGTTCGACGAGGACAGCTGGCGCGTGCTCAAGCCGGTGTTCTTCGGCTCGCTGCCATTCGGCGTGCGCGACGCGGTGGCCTGGGCCATGCGCCGCAAGGTCCGCGCTACCCTCAGGGCGCAGGGACTCGGGGTCCACGGCAGGGACGAACTGCTGGCCTTCGCCCGCGACGACCTCGATGCCCTCGACGGCCTGCTTGGCCAGGTCCCGTACTACGGCGGCGAACATCCGTGCAGCGCCGATGCCGCCGCTTACGGTATCCTCGCCAACCTCATCGAGGCGACCCTGGATACCCCACTCAGCCATGTGGCGCGAGGCTATCCGCGCCTGGTGGCGTATTGCGAGCGGATGCGGGAGCGGGTCTGGAGTGAGTGAGGCGACGGCCGCCACGGCGGCGATCGGGAAGTGTTGGTCGGTCTACCTGGTGAGGGCGGAAAACGGCGCGTTGTACTGCGGCATCAGCGACGATCCGCTGCGCCGCTTCGACACTCATTGCAGCGGCAAGGGCGCGCGGTTCTTCCATTCCAGCCCCGCCCGCGCGCTGGTCTACGTCGAGGCCTGCGCCAGCAAGGGCGACGCCCTGCGCCGCGAGCGGGCGATCAAGGCCCTGAGCAAGCGCGCCAAGGAGCGCCTGTTGGTCGGCGTACCGGTGTTGCGCGAGGTCGGCGAGCCGGCAATCTAGGACGTTCATCTGCGGTCATGGGGTATTCGTGGGTTATCTGAAGAATCATTGGTGGAAACGCTGGATCCGCCGCCGCGGCTGCAAGCTGGCCGGCGGCCCGGCCAGTGTCGGCAAGCGCACCACGCTGGTGCTCGAGGAGCGGGTCGAACTCGGCCACCTGCGCATCGTCCCGCCGAGGCTGGAGATCGGCGCCTACAGCTATGTGCGCAGCGGCACCGACCTGTCCCTGGTGGCGTCCATCGGGCGTTTCTGCTCGATCGGCTCGGACTGCTTCATCGGCCAGGAAAAACACACCCATCCCAGCGACTGGGTGAGCAGCCACCCCTTCCAGCACACCGGCACCGCGCTGCGCTACGAGCCGGCGCTGAGCTACGCGGAAATCGGCCACGACGTCTGGATCGGGCACAGCGCGATGGTGATGGAAGGTGTCAAGGTCGGGACTGGGGCGATCATCGCCACGCGCGCCGTGGTCACTCGCGACGTGCCGCCCTATGCCATCGTCGCCGGGACTCCGGCGCAGGTGATCCGCTACCGGCATCCGCCGGAGATCATCGAGGGCCTGCTCGCCTCACGCTGGTGGGAGCTGGATAGCGCCTTCCTCACCGGCCTGCCGCTGGACCGACCCCGGGAGTTCCTCGCCGCCCTGGAGGCGCGCGAGGCGCCGCGTGCGGCGTACCGGCGGATGACCATCACCCGCCAGGGGTGCCGGCTGGATTGAGCGCGCCCATCGCCAGGCCCATCGGGCCAGGCGATGGGGCGCCCTTCATGTCCCGGATTGTCATAGGCGTGTTTTCCCAGCCGCGCTAAGCTGGTGCCTCACATCCGCCCGGAGGCGCCCATGTCAGAGCTGATCCTGCATCACTATCCCACTTCGCCCTTCGCCGAGAAGGCGCGCCTGCTGCTCGGTTTCAAGCAACTGTCCTGGCGTTCGGTGATGATTCCGCCGGTGATGCCCAAGCCGGACCTGGTGGCGCTGACCGGCGGCTATCGGAAGACCCCGGTGTTGCAGGTCGGCGCCGATGTGTATTGCGATACCGCGTTGATCGCCCGTCGCCTGGAGCAGGAAAAGGCGGTTCCGGCGCTGTTTCCCGAAGGCCAGGAGATGGTCGCCGCGAGCTTCGCCCAGTGGGCCGACGCGGTGCTGTTCCAGCACGCGGTAAGCCTGGCGTTCGCCCCGGAGTCCATCGCCGTGCGTTTCGGCAAGCTGCCGCCGGAATTCCTCAAGGCCTTCATGGCCGATCGCAGCCAGCTATTCAGCGGCGGCAGCGCCGGCCGCCTGCCGCTGGAACAGGCGCGCCACCAGTGGCCGGCATTCATGGCGCGACTGGAGCGCCAGTTGTCGCGCGAGGACGGCGATTTCCTGTTCGGCGAAGCGTCCGTCGCCGACTTCGCCGTGGCGCACTGCCTGTGGTTCCTCAAGGGCACGCCGGTCACCGCGCCGCTGGTCGACGATTACCCGCAGGTGCAGGCCTGGTTGGGACGGGTGCTCGGCTTCGGCCATGGCGCGCCAGCCGAGATGAGTGCGGAGGAAGCCCTGGAAGTGGCTCGCGGCAGCCAGCCCGCGGCATTGCCGGACGAATCCTTCAGCGACCCCAACGGTTTCCTGCCCGGCCAGGCGGTCGCCATCGCCGCCACCGACTACGGTGTCGACGCGGTACAGGGCGAACTGCTCTTCGCCGGCAGCGAGGAACTCATCCTGCGCCGCGAAGACCCGCGGGCGGGTACCGTGCATGTGCATTTCCCGCGCCTGGGCTTTCGCATCGAGGCGCGTTGAGGCATGCCGGCGGAGACCCCGCCGCTGCGGCCGGACGCCGATCCGCCGCAGTGCGCGTTGCCCGAGGCGAGGCCGGACCGCGACGCCGGCACCAAGCTGCGCGCCGCGGTGCTCGGTGCCAACGATGGCCTGGTGTCGAACCTGTGCCTGGTGATGGGCGTGGCGGGTGCGAGCATGGCGCATTCGTCCATCGTCCTCACCGGAATGGCCGGACTGGTGTCCGGTGCCTGTTCGATGGCCCTCGGCGAGTGGCTGTCGGTGACCAACGCCCGCGAGATGGCGAGCAAGCGCATCGCCGAGGAAGAACGCCTGCTCAGGCTCTGCCCGAACACCGAGACCCAGGAACTGATCGATATCTTCACTGCCAAGGGGCTGAGCGAGGTGTCCGCCCGGCGCGTGGCCCTGCAACTGATGAACGACGGTCGTGGCGCGCTGGACACCTTGTCCCGCGAGGCCCTCGGCATCGATCCGACGGAGTTGGGCGGCAACCCGTGGAACGCGGCGGGCACGTCGTTCCTGCTGTTTTCCCTTGGCGCCCTGGTGCCGGTGGCGCCGTTCCTGTTCCTCGACGGTGCCGCGGCGCTGGTCGCAAGCCTGCTGTCCAGCCTGCTTGCGCTGCTGTTCAGCGGCGCGGTCACCGCCCGTTTCACCGGGCGGCCGCTGGCGTTCTCGGCGTTGCGCCAGGTGCTGGTCGGTACCCTTGCCGCGGCCTTCACCTATGGGTTGGGCACCGCGCTCGGCGTGGGCCTGGGCTGAAAGTCCTTCGCCTGCCGGGGACTCCGTTTTACACTGCGACACCCGGCCGGCGTGGCCGGGAACAGGAAAAACCGACCAGGGAGTGGCCATGAACGCCTACGACATCGAAATCGTCAACGACGCCGCGCACGCCGGCGAAGCCAACCACGGCTGGTGCTTCGGCCTGCCGCCGGGCATCCGTCCGGAGCAGTGGCCGCTGGATCCGGACACCGGCTATCCGCTGATGCACGGCTTCACCCTGCTGCTGCCGGAGGACTACCGGGTGCATGGCCCGGAGATCGTCGCGCTGAGCTTCTTCTCCCTCGCCCCGGACCAGAACGACGGTGGACCGACCAGCGTCGACGGCATTCGCGAGATGCTCATCGATCCGCCCGCGCAACCGCCGGCCGAAGCGGAACTGCGGCCGTTCTGGGAGGCCGGGCGCAATAGCCATCCGCGTTTGCATCGGATGGAGGACATCCTCGGCGGCGCCTATGCGTTGATCCTGCTCGACGCCGCTGAATTCAGCGGCGCGCCCTGCCAGCCGCCGGCGCTGCCGGCGGGCAACCCGCTGTTGGCGCAGACCGAGCCGCCGCAGTGGCTGGAGGCTGGTTCGGCGGCCAGCTTCGTGCCGGACTGGGCGGAGGACGACTACTACCTGCTGCGCGCCCTCGGTGGCCGCCCGGCGGCCGGCCACCAGCAACGCTACCCGCTGCGCTGGACGGCGCGGGCGCAAGACCCCAACGCCGGGGTGGTGCCCAGCGAATACGGCGACGGCGGCTACCAGCTGCCGCACTACTGGCTGGACGGCAAGATCGAGCGCGACAACTACCGCGAGCATCCCTGGGTGGAAGGGCACCTGCCGAACCATATCGGCGGCACCATGCGTCCGGTGCAGGGCGTGCCGGAGATGAGTCCCTTCTACGTAGAGTTCGAGGAATACCTGGGCGGCTACAACTTCGGCGGCGGCAACGCCCAGCTCGATTTCCGCGACATGCGCTTCGACTGGGCCTGCGGCTGAGGAGGGAAAGGGAGCGCCGGCGGCGCTCCGGGGCGGCGCGGGTCAGTCCTTGCGCCGCTTGAGCTGGTCCTTCAACTGGGTCGGCAACTGGCGGATGATCAGCATGTCGCGCTCTTCGTCGTATTCCACCTTGGAGCCCAGCAGGTGCGCCTCGAAGCTGATCGACAGGCCTTCGGCGCGGCCGGTGAAGCGGCGGAACTGGTTGAGGGTGCGCTTGTCCGCCGGGATTTCCGGCGACAGGCCGTAGTCCTTGTTACGGATGTAGTCGTAGAACGCCCGCGGTTGCTGGTCGTCCATCAGTTCCGAAAGCGCGTCGAGGGTCATCGGCTCGCCGATGCGCGCCTGGGAGGTGGCGTAGTCGACCAGCGTCTCGGTCTTCTCGCGGGCCTGTTCCTCGGCCATGTCCTCGCTTTCCACGAAATCGCTGAAGGCTTTCAGCAGGGTGCGCGTCTCGCTCGGCGAATCCACCCCTTCCTGGCAGCCGATGAAGTCGCGGAAATAGTCGGAGACCTTCTTCCCGCCCTTGCCCTTGATGAACGAGATGTACTGCTTCGACTGCTTGTTGTTGCGCCATTCGGAGATATTGATCCGCGCGGCCAGGTGCAACTGGCCGAGGTCCAGGTGGCGCGACGGGGTGACCTCCAGCGACTCGTTCACCGCCACGCCTTCGCTGTGGTGCAGCAGGGCGATCGCCAGGTAGTCGGTCATGCCTTGCTGGTAGTGGGCGAACAGGATGTGGCCGCCGGTGGAGAGATTGGACTCCTCCATCAGCTTCTGCAGGTGCTCGACCGCTTCGCGGCTGAAGCCGACGAAGTCGCGATCGCCCTCCAGGTACTCACCGAGCCAGCCGCTGAACGGGTAGGCCCCGGACTCGCCCTGGAAGAAGCCCCAGGCCTTGTTCTTGGCGTTGTAGCTTTCGTTGAGGTCGGCCAGCAGGTTCTCGATGGCCTGGGAGTCGCCCAGCTCGGCGTCGCGCGCGTGGAGCACGGCCGGGGTGCCGTCGGGCTTCTTCTCGATCAGGTGGACGATGGCGTGATGGATCGGCATGTCAGGTTCGACCTTTCAGGTAATCGGCGGCGCCGCGCAGGTTTCCGCGATGCTGCGGGACACGCCGCTGGCGCGCCCGCGGATCGGCCAGTTTACCCGAGGTTGCCGGCTTCTGCCTGCGTCGCCTGGCGTTCCTGCAGACCGTGCAGGCGCTTGATCACGAAGTTCAGGTGCAGGTGCAGCTCGTACAGCTCGTGGTAGTAGGAGAGCGGCACCTCCACGGTGTTCAGCTCGCTCTCCAGTTTCTCCAGCCGCTCGATCTCGCTTCTCAGTTGCTCGGCGTCGGTGCCGCTGTCGAGCTTGCGGTCGATGTCGCGGATGTAGCGGTACCAGCGGTAGATGCGCGCGCGGATGCGCCAGCGATACAGCGGGCCGATGGACTTCATCAGCGGGATGAGGATGGCGATGAACGGGATCAGCAGGATGATGTAGCGGTCCGCCAGGGAGGCGATGCGGAACGGCAGGTAGCGCTGCAGCAGCGGCAGGCCGCTCTTGTAGTAGCGCTCGGCGTCCTCGTGCAGGCGCAGGGTGCGCGGCTCGGCGCTGGGGAAGGCGCCGGGCTTGTCGAGCAGGCTGCCGTCCTTCATCACCTCGCGCGCGGCTTCCAGCACCAGCGGGATCAGCGCCGGGTGGAAGCGCTCGTTGATCACCAGGGTGGCCACCGGCGACAGGGTGCTGATGTTTCGTTCCGGCACGTTGCGCGGCAGGTTGAGCAGGCCTTCGCCGACCTCGACCCGCTTGAGGAACGGCAGGCGCGCCTCGTAGGCGGCGCTGCGGCGGAAGTTGACCAGGCGAAGCTGGTCGTTGTCGGCCAATTTCTGGATCGCCGGGTTCTCCGCCGGGCCGACGATGAACGCCGCGTCCAGCTTGCCGGCCAGCAGGTCGTCGACCACCGCGTTGCCGCCGCGGGCTTCCCAGGTGATCGGATAGTGTCCCGGGGCGATGTCGTTGGCCTGCAGGATCGCCTCGGTGGCGGCGCGGGTGCCGCTGCCGTCGCTGCCGATGGCCAGGCGCAGGTGCAGCAGGTCGCTGAGCTGGTCGATGTGCACGTTGCTGCGGTGGAACAGCCAGAGCGGCTCCTGGTAGACCGCGCCGAGGCTCTGCAACTGGCGCGCCTGCCCGGCTTCGAGCTGGCGCTCCTGGCCGCTCTGGACCAGGGCGATGTCGACCTCGCCGGTGCCGAGCAGGCGCTCCAGGTTGTCGCGCGAGCCGGCGCTGGGTACCAGCTTCAGTTCGAAGCCCTGTTCCTTGAGCTTTTCCCGGAGCTTGCCGGCGAACACGGCGTAGCCGCCGCCCTCGGCGCCGGTGGCCATGGTCGCGCTCATCGGCGGCGGCGGGGCGACGAAATAGAACACCGCGGCGACCAGGGCGGCGATCACCGGGATCAGCCAGAGGTTGGCGCGGATCAGGATGGCGAGGTCCTTGAGCAGGTGCTTGATGCGATTCATGAGCGGTCCTTGTGCTGCTCTCCAGAAGGGTATGACGGATGCGGGCGGGCGTACTCCTCAGCGTAGCCGAGGGTCACCGGCGGTCCGCGCGGAACTGCCGGCAGAGCACCCGGTGGCGATGCCGGAAGATGCGGGTGAGGAACCAGCGTACCAGCCCGGCGGCGAATAGCGGGCGTACGGTCAACTGGTCGACCAGCAGGCATTCCCCGGCCTCGCCCGGTGCCGGCAGGATGCGTCGCTCGTGGCGCCAGAGGCGCATGCCGGTCATCGGCGACTGTTCGATGAAGCCGCGGCCGGGCGTCAGCTCCAGCAGGGTCAGTTGCGAAGTGCCCAGCGGCAGCAAGCCGAACAGGCGCATGTGGCTGCGGAACAGCGGGCGCCGGGGCACCACCTCCAGGTCTTCGAGGCTGCGGATACCGGGCGGTACGCTCATGCTCAGCAACGGGCGTATCTCGCGGAGTATCCCGTCCACCGAGGTGATCCACCGCCAGAGCTGTTCGGGGCTGGCCTGCAGGCGTGATTCGAAATGCAGGCTGATATTCATCGCAGGCTCCTGCTAGGGTTGTGGGAGGACGCG
This sequence comes from Pseudomonas sp. HMSC076A11, assembly GCF_001810205.1. Taxonomy (NCBI): domain Bacteria; kingdom Pseudomonadati; phylum Pseudomonadota; class Gammaproteobacteria; order Pseudomonadales; family Pseudomonadaceae; genus Pseudomonas; species Pseudomonas sp. HMSC076A11. Next base: position 186,553 of record NZ_KV800319.1, read on the forward strand.
CTGTCCATGGCGCCCGTGCCGTGCAAGCCTAAGCCAGACGAACCGAGACGTCGAACCGAAGGAGGACGCCATGCTGATCCGCGCCGCAACCTCGACCCTGCTGGTGGTCGATATCCAGGAACGCCTGCTGCCGGCCATCGACGACGGCCCGGCGCTGGTCGAGTACAGCCAGTGGTTGTTGCGCGTGGCCCGCGTACTGGACGTGCCGGTGCTGGCCAGCGAGCAGTACAGCAAGGGCCTGGGGCCGACGGTGGCGGCCCTGCGCGATGAGCTGGACGCCACGCAGATCCTCGAGAAGCTGGATTTCTCGGCCGCCGCCGACGGTGCCCTGCTGCGCGCGCCCGGCGGCGACCGCCGGCAGTTCGTGGTTTGCGGCAGCGAGGCGCATGTCTGCGTGCTGCAGACCGTGCTCGACCTGCTTGGCCGTGGTCGCGAAGTGTTCGTCGTGGAGGAGGCGATCGGCTCGCGGCGGCCGAGCGACAAGGCGCTGGCCGTGGAGCGGATGCGCCAGGCCGGGGCGATGATCGTGTCGCGGGAGATGGTCGCCTTCGAATGGATGGAACGCGCCGGCAGCGACCGCTTCCGCGAGATCAGCCGCAACTTCATTCGCTGAGCGGCGGTTGCTCGGCCTGGTAGCGCCGGGCCTCCTCGCGCAGCCAGTCGGCGAAGGCCTGGTGGCGGTCGCTCGGCGGCTCGCGCTGCGGCCAGACCAGCCAGTAGGGATAGGGGTAGGGCACGCGGATGTCGCCCAGTTGCACCAGGCGGCCCTCGGCGAGGGCGCCGGCGACCAGGCTGCGACGCTCCAGGGCGATGCCCTGGCCCAGGCGCACGGCTTCCAGCAGCAGGTTCGAGTCATTGATCAGCAGTCCGTGCTGCGGTTCCGCCACGCCGGCGCGCTGGCACCAGAGCGCCCAGGATTCGGTGGAGCGCAGTGTAGGGCAGGCGACGATCTCGCTCGGCGTGCGCGGCAGGCGGCCGCCGTTGAAGTCGGGCGCGGCGACCATCAGCAACTCGTCGTCGAACAGGCGTTCCCGACCGACCCCTTCCCAGTCGCCCTTGCCGATGCGTACGCCGAGGTCGGCCAGGCCCTGGCGCAGGTTCTGCACGTCAAGACTGGCCACCAGCCGCACGCGACAGTGCGGATGGCGCTTGCGAAAGCGCGGCAGGCGCGGCAGCAGCCAGTTCAGGCCGAAGGACGGCATCACCGTGACCACCAGCTCGCCCTCCCGTGGACGCGCCCGCACCACCCGCGTGGCGTCGGCGATCTCGCCCAGCGAGGCGCGTACCTGCAGGGCGTAGAACCGGCCGTTCTCGCTCAGGCGCAGGCCGCGCCCCTCGCGGACGAACAGGGCCAGGCCGAGGAGGTTTTCCAGCAGCTTGATCTGCTGGCTGATCGCTGAGTGGGTGACGTGCAGCTCGCTGGCGGCCTGGCTGATGCTGCCGAGCCGGGCGACCGCTTCGAAGCTGCGCAGGGCGGTGAGGGGAGGGAGGTCGCTCATGTAAGTTTTTCTAAAGGATTCGCTGAATTTATCTCGATATTTTTCGCGTTGTGCAACGACTAGAGTGATTTTCCCAGGCGTCGCCCTCTTAGCGGCGCTTAATCATCGACAAAGGATGCCGCGATGCAACTGATCGGTATGCTGGATTCGCCTTTTGTGCGCCGGGTCGCCATCGCCCTGCGCCTGCTGGACCTGCCCTACGAGCACCGGCCGCTGTCGGTGTTCCGCAATTTCCAGGCGTTCAGCCTGTTCAACCCGATGGTCAAGGCGCCCACGCTGGTGCTGGACGATGGCACCGTGCTGATGGACTCCAGCCTGATCCTCGATTACCTGGAGTGCCTGGCCGGCCGCGAACGCAGTCTGCTGCCGCAACGGCCGCAGGCCCGTGCACGGGCGTTGAGTCTGATCGGCGCGGCGCTGGTGGCCTGCGAGAAATCCGTGCAGATCTACTACGAACTGAACCTGCGTCCCGAGGAACGCCGCCACGGCCCCTGGCTGGAGCGGGTGGAGGGGCAGTTGCTGGCGGCCTACGACTGGCTGGAGGCAGCGCTGCGCCAGGAGCCGCTGGCACGCGACGGTGGCATCGAACTGGTCGGGGTGACCGTCGCGGTGGCCTGGCGCTTCAGCCAACTGGTGGTCGCGGAGCGGGTCGCCGCCAGCGAATACCCGGAACTGGCAAGCTATTCGGATTATGCGGAGGGGTTGCCGGTGTTCCTCGAGACGCCGCCGGTCTGAGCCCGCGAGGCGCCAGGCTGGCGCCCCTCGAACGGCTCGACTCCGCCTGCGCCCGGCCTCGGTTCGCTGCAGGTCGCTGCCGTCGTCACGGCCCGGACCGGTTGTTGCGAACTGCTGTTCGGCGCCGGCCTGGAGGAGGCCTGGCCCTGGCTCAGCCTGGTCCTGAGCGCGGCCCTCGGCTTGCTCTTCGGCATGCTGCTGGGCGGGCTCTGGTTCGGCTACTGGATCCGCCAGGAGGGATTGCAACTGACCCACCTGCTGCTGGTGGTCTGGGTGCTGGCGAACTTCTTCGTGCTCAACGTCCGCTGGAACTGATGGGGACTGCCGGTACGAGGAGCAGGGCGCGAGGACGGCGACAGTGGAGCGAGCCGGACGCCCGTCGATAGCGCGAAGTCGCATCTCGCTCCTGCCACCCGGTCCCTCGGCTCCCCTCTGTTCGCACGCGCTGCATGGGCTGACGCAGTTGGAACTGCCCCCGGGCAGTGGCAGCCGGCTGCCTCGAGGGCAGGTGCTCCGGCTGGCTCGGCATGGTCACTGGAGTTCAGCCCCGGGGTTCTTCGAGGAAAGCAGAACCTGCGGCATCGGCTCCTTTCGCCCGACTGGGCTCAGCGCAGCTCTTCGGCGGCGGCGACCAGTTGTTCGAGTTGATGGTGGATCTGGGCCCTGTCCAGCAACTGCAAGGGCTGGCGGTTCCAGAGCAGCCGTTCGCCGCTTTCGGGGTCGCGGCCCAGGATCGGCTTGCAAGGGTCCTGGCTGAACAGGTTCTGCTCGCTGGCCGTAGCGTCTCCTTGTCCTTCCAGGCGGGTGAACATCAACAGGTGATCGGTCGGATGTTCTGCCAGATGGCAGAGATGCGGGCCCACCTGCAGGCTGAGTACGCTCTCCTCGTCATTGGGCGTCGGGAGATCGAGAGCGAGAAAAAGCTGGTGGATGGCGGCGCGGTAGAGTGGATTCATGGCGTGTTCCGAGTCACTGGAGGCGGCCATTAGAGCAGTGCCAGCCCGGAGAGACTGTTAATCGTGGTTCTCTTTTTTTAGGTTTTGCCGCTGCCGATTCCAGTGAAAAAACGGCGGCCAATCCTGATAGGCGATGGGGTTTCCCGTTCCTAGACTGGCGGAGAAACATCAGGAGAAGGCAACCATCATGCATATTCAATCGCTCCAGCAGAGTCCGTCTTTCGCCGTCGAATTGCACCAGGCCGCCAGTGGGCGTTTGGGACAGATTGAGGCCCGCCAGGTCGCCACCCCCAGTGAAGCGCAGCAGTTGGCCCAGCGCCAGGACGCGCCGAAGGGTGAGGGGCTGCTCGCTCGCCTGGGCGCGGCGCTCGTGCGTCCCTTCGTGGCGATCATGGACTGGCTGGGCAAGCTGTTGGGCTCCCACGCCCGCACCGGGCCGCAGCCCAGTCAGGACGCGCAGCCTGCGGTCATGTCCTCGGCCGTCGTGTTCAAGCAGATGGTGCTGCAGCAGGCATTGCCCATGACCTTGAAGGGACTCGACAAGGCGAGCGAGCTGGCGACCCTGACACCGGAAGGACTGGCCCGGGAGCACTCCCGCCTGGCCAGCGGAGATGGGGCGCTGCGTTCGCTGAGCACCGCCTTGGCCGGCATTCGTGCCGGCAGCCAGGTCGAGGAGTCCCGTATCCAGGCTGGCCGCCTGCTCGAACGGAGCATCGGCGGGATCGCGCTGCAGCAGTGGGGCACCACCGGCGGTGCCGCGAGTCAACTGGTGCTCGACGCAAGCCCGGAACTGCGGCGCGAAATCACCGACCAGTTGCATCAGGTAATGAGCGAGGTCGCACTGTTGCGCCAAGCGGTAGAGAGCGAGGTCAGCAGAGTATCGGCCGACAAGGCGCTGGCGGATGGCCTGGTGAAGCGGTTCGGGGCGGATGCGGAAAAGTACCTGGGCAGACAGGCTGGTGGCATCCACAGTGACGCCGAAGTGATGGCGCTTGGTCTCTACACCGGCATTCACTACGCGGACCTGAATCGCGCTCTGCGTCAGGGGCAGGAGCTGGATGCGGGACAAAAGCTGATCGACCAAGGTATGTCCGCGGCCTTCGAGAAGAGCGGACAGGCTGAACAGGTAGTGAAGACTTTCCGTGGCACCCGTGGCGGGGATGCCTTCAACGCAGTGGAAGAGGGCAAGGTTGGCCACGACGACGGCTATCTCTCCACCTCCCTGAACCCCGGTGTCGCGAGGAGCTTCGGGCAGGGCACGATATCCACCGTGTTCGGCAGGTCCGGAATCGATGTCAGCGGGATATCGAACTACAAGAATGAAAAAGAGATTCTCTATAACAAAGAAACCGACATGCGCGTGCTGCTGAGCGCCAGCGATGAGCAGGGAGTGACCCGCCGGGTCCTCGAAGAGGCGGCCCTGGGGGAGCAGAGTGGCCATAGCCAGGGACTGCTCGATGCTCTCGACCTGGCAAGCAAACCGGAACGTTCAGGCGAGGTCCAGGAACAGGATGTACGCCTGAGGATGCGTGGCCTCGATCTGGCCTGACCGGTTCGTAGAAGAAAGACGTCACGAACGGACACCTTGGGGTGTCCGATTCTTGGCTCGGCAGCGGATCCGGGTGGAGAGGCGTGCTGGCTATTCGCCCAGTGGTTCCAGGAGGGCTGCTGTCCAGCGCTCCTTGCGCCAGGCCCGGCGCTGCTTCTTGTCGAGGTAGGTCCAGGCGACGAAGCGGCTCTGCTTCTGTCCCTGGGCCATGTCCACCACGCGGATATCGCTGGCGCCCAACGTCTTCAGGCGCTCCTGGAGGTTCGGCAGGTTGCTCGCCTTGGATACCAGGGTGGTGAACCAGAACACCTGCGTGGCGAACGCCCGGCTTTCCTCGGCCATGCCGGCCAGGAAGGCCGCTTCGCCGCCCTCGCAGTACAGCTCGGCGCCCTGGCCGCCAAAGTTCAGTAGCGGCAGGGTACGGGTCGGGTCGAGCTTGCCGAGGTTCTTCCACTTGCGCCGGCTGCCGCGCGTGGCTTCGTCCAGCGAGGCGTGGAAGGGCGGGTTGCAGAGGGTCATGTCGAAGCGCTCATCGACGCCGATCAGGCTCTGGAATATCTGCCTGCGATCAGGCTGCCGGCGCAACTCGATGGCAGCGGCGAAGCGTGGGTTGGCGGCGAGGATCGCAGCGGCCGAGGCCAGCGATTGCGGGTCGATGTCGGCGCCGACGAAGCGCCAGCCGTATTCGTGGTGGCCGAGCAGCGGGTAGATGCAGTTGGCTCCGGTTCCGACGTCCAGCGCACGCAGGCCGGGACCGCGTGGAATCAGGCCATCGTGGCTGGCGCCGAGCAGGTCGGCCAGGTAGTGCAGGTAGTCGGCGCGACCGGGAATGGGCGGGCACAGGTAACCATCGGGTATATCCCACTCGCGTACGTCGTAGAACTGTTGCAGCAGCGCGCGGTTGAAGGCTTTCACCGCCGCCGGATCGGCGAAGTCGATGCTCTGCCTGCCGTACGGATTGAGGATGACGAAGCGCTCCAGTTCCGGGCTGCCGGCGATCAGGCGCGGAAAGTCGTAGCGTCCCAGGTGGCGATTGCGCGGGTGCAGCGGGCTGGCGCTCTTGCGCTCGGCGTCGGGATGCGGGCTGGTCGGGCGGGGCATGTTCTCGGTTTCCGTGACGGCGAGGCGGGCATTATTCACATCCGCCGGAGGCTGGCCAGTGTTTCTGCCGAGCGGCGCGCTCCTGGCCCGGTCACAATGGAAACAGCCACGGAATCACCAGCACGCAGACGAACATCACCAGCAGGGTAAATGGCACGCCGATCCGGACGAAGTCGCCGAAGCGGTATTGGCCAGGGCCCAGCACCAGGGTGTTCACCGGCGAGGAAATCGGCGTCATGAAGGCTGCCGAGGCCGCCACCGCCACCACCATGGCGAAGGGGTAGGGCGAGGCGCCGATCTGCTTGGCGGTGGCGATGGCGATCGGCGCCATCAGCACCGCGGTAGCGGTGTTGGAGATGAACAGGCCGATGGCCGCGGTGAGCAGGAACAGGCTGGCCAGCAGCACGCGCGGGCCGGCGTCGCCGAGGGCGTCGACCAGCAGCGAGACCACCAGGTCGATACCGCCGGTCTTCTGCAGGGCCAGGGCGAAGGGCAGCATGCCGACGATCAGGACCAGGCTTTGCCAATGGATGGCGCGGTAGGCGCCGTCCATGTCGATGCAACGGAACAGGCCCATCAACAGGCAGCCGACCAGCGCCGCGACCACGTTGGGCACCACTCCGCTGACCATCAGCGCCACCATCACGGCCAGGCTGAGCAGGGCGTGCGGCGCCTTGCTCAGGGCCGGCGCCACCTCGTCGATCTCCGCCGGCAGGCTGAGCACCAGGAAATCGCGGTTGCGTCCCTGCAACTGGCGGATCGCCTTCCAGGCGCCGATCACCAGCAGGGTATCGCCCAGGCGCAGCTTCTCTTCCAGCATGCCGTCGGTGAGCGCTTCGTGGTCGCGACGCAGGCCGACCACGTTGAGCCCGTACTGCGAACGGAAGCCCAGTTCCAGGACGCTCTTGCCGAGCAGGGTGGAGTCCGGCGGCAGAGTCACCTCGGCCATGCCGACCTCCCGCGACTGGTCGATGAAGTAGCTGGCGCGGAACGGCAGTCGCACCAGGTTCAGCTCGGCGCAGCGCCGGTCCATGTCCTCCGGAGGGGCGAAGACGTCCAGCAGCAACACGTCGCCCGCCTTCAGCTCGGTGCTGCCGCCGACCTTGACCACCTCGCTGTGGAACTTGCGTACCCGCTCCAGGCCGACCACGTTGGCGCCCAGGCGGGTGCGCAGTTGCAGTTCTTCCAGGGTGCTGCCGATCAACGGCGAGCCGAGCTGGACCTGCAGGCGCCGTTCGCGGCCGGCCAGGCGATAGTCGCGGATCAGGTCGCGCAGGGTCCGCCGTGCCTTCGGCGCGCCGACTTCCGCCGGGCTGGCGGCGTTCAGCCAGTTGCGCGTGAGCAGCATGTAGGCCACGCCGATGGCGAGCACCATGAGGCCTATCGGGGTGAAGGCGAAGAAGCCGAAGCCGGCATGACCCTCGCGCGCCAGCTCGCTGTTGACCACCATGTTCGGTGGCGTGGCGACCAGGGTCATCATGCCGCTGATCAGTCCGGCGAAGGCCAGCGGCATCATCAGCCGGCCCGGAGGGATCTTCAGCTTGGCGGCGATGCTCAGGACCACCGGGATGAAGATCGCCACCACCCCGGTGGAACTCATCACTGAGCCCAACCCGGCCACCGCCAGCATCAGCAGTACCAGCAGGCGCGCTTCGCTGCTGCCGGCGCGGGCGATCAGCCAGTCGCCGACCTGGTAGGCCACCCCGGTACGCACCAGGCCTTCGCCGATCACGAACAGCGCGGCGATCAGTATCACGCTGGGATCGCTGAAGCCGGCCAGGGCTTCGTTGAGGGTAAGGGTTCCGCTGACGCTGAAGGCCATGATCACCAGCAGGGCGATCACGTCCAGGCGCAGGCGGTTGTGGATGAAGAGGGCGACGGTGGTGGCGAGCAGGCCGACCACCCAGAGCAGTTCGAGGTTCATGCGGGCATCTGAGCGGGAGGATGCCTGCGAGTGTGGCAGACGGACGCGGATCGCGCCTTGATCTGCTGCAGGTCGACGGCGCCTCCCCGCTTCGCCGCGGAGAGGCGCCGCGGCCCTGTCAGCCGAGGAGGAGGGCGTCGTCGGCGAGCTTCTCGCCGCGCACCTTCTCGAACATCGCCAGCAGGTCCGGTACGTCGAGGCCCTTGCGTTGCTCGCCGGAGACGTCCAGCACCACCTGGCCCTGGTGCAGCATCACCGTGCGCTCGCCCACGTCCAGCGCCTGGCGCATGCTGTGGGTGACCATCATGGTGGTGAGTTTCTTCTCGGCGACGATCCGTGCGGTGAGATGCAGGACGAAGTCGGCGGTGCGCGGGTCGAGCGCCGCGGTGTGTTCGTCGAGCAACAGGATACGCGACGGCTGCAGCGCCGCCATCAGCAGGCTGACGGCCTGGCGCTGGCCGCCGGAGAGCAGGCCGATGCGGTCGCCGAGGCGGTTCTCCAGGCCGAGGCCGAGGGTCGCCAGGCTTTCCCGGAAACCGTCGCGCATCGATGCCTGCACCGCCCTGCCGAGGCCGCGACCGGTCCCGCGACGCTGCGCCAGGGCCATGTTCTCCTCGATGGTGAGGTCCTCGCAGGTACCCGCCATGGGGTCCTGGAACACCCGCGCGACGCGGTTGGCGCGGGCCCAGACCGGCTTGCGGGTGACGTCTTCGTCGTCGATCAGGATCTGTCCGCTGTCGATCGGCAGGTCGCCGGAGACTGCGTTGAGGAAGGTCGACTTGCCGGCGCCGTTGGAGCCGATCACGGTGACGAACTGGCCGGCCGGGATGTCCAGCGACAGGCCGCGCAGGGCGCGGGTCTCGATGGGGGTGCCGGGGTTGAAGGTGATCTTCAGGTTCTTCGCGCTGAGCATGGTCAGGCTCCCTTCTTGCCGAGCAGGCGTTTCTTCATCATCGGAATCACCAGGGCGACGGTGACCAGCACCGCGGTGACCAGGTTCAGGTCCTGGGCCTGCAAGCCGATGAAATCGCTGTTCAGCGCCAGGGCGATGAAGAAGCGGTAGACGATGGCACCGAGGATCACCGCGAGGGTCGCCAGGATCAGCCGGCGCGAGGGCAGGATGCTCTCGCCGACGATCACCGCGGCCAGGCCGATGACGATGGTGCCGATACCCATGGAGATATCGGCGCCGCCCTGGGTCTGCGCGAACAGCGCGCCGGCCAACGCCACCAGCGCGTTGGAGATGGCCATGCCGAGCAGGATCATGCCGCCGGTGTTGACCCCCTGGGCACGGGCCATCCGCGGGTTGGAGCCGGTGGCGCGGATCGCCAGGCCTTTCTGGGTGGTGAAGAACCAGTCCAGCAGCAGCTTCGCGGCGATCACGATGAACACCAGCAGCAGCGGCCGGAACACGTAGTCGCTGAGCCATTCCGGCTGCAGCAGGGTGAACAATGTCGGCTCGGCGATCAGCGGTACGTTGGGCTTGCCCATGATGCGCAGGTTGATCGAGTAGAGCGCGATCATCATCAGGATGCTGGCGAGCAGGTCCATGATCTTCAGCTTGACGTTGAGCAGGCCGGTGGCCAGCCCGGCCAGTGCGCCGGCTGCGGTGGCCGCCAGGGTCGCGCTGTACGGGTCCCAGCCGAGGGCGATGAGGGTCGCGCAGACCGCGCCGCCGAGCGGGAAGCTGCCGTCCACCGTGAGGTCGGGGAAGCGCAGCAGGCGGAAGGAGATGAACACGCCGAGTGCCACGAGGCTGAAGATCAGGCCGATCTCCAGGGCACCGAACAGGGAAAACAGAGACATGACTTCGTAACCGAGTGCGTGAAGGCAGGATTATCGTGCCGTCCGGCCACGGGCGGGAGGCCCGCGGCCGGCGGCCGCTTTTTTTACTTGATGACTTCCGCGGCTGACTTGAGCAGTTCGTCGGACAGGGTCACGCCTTGCTTCTGCGCGGCCCCGGGATTGACGAACAGCTGCAGGTTGTCGCTGGTCTCCGGCTTGATCTCGCCCGGCTTCTCGCCCTTGAGGATGCGCACCACCATGCGGCCGGTCTGCTTGCCCATCTCCTTGTAGTTGATGCCGAGGGCGGCGATGGCGCCGCGCTTGACGCTGTCGGTGTCGGAGGCGATCAGCGGGATCTTCGCATCGTTGCCGACCTTGACCAGCGCCTCGTAGGCGGACACCACGTTGTTGTCGGTGTTGGTGTAGATCGCGTCGACCTTGCCGACCAGGCTGCGCGCCGCCGAGCTGACGTCCACCGAACGCGGTGCCGAGGCTTCGACCAGGCTCAGGCCCATCTTCGGCAGCAGTTCCTTCAGCTCCTTGACCACCACCACGGAGTTGGCTTCGCCCGGGTTGTAGACCATGCCGATGCGCTTGGCGCCCGGCACCACTTTCTTGATCAGCTCGATCTGCTTGTCCAGCGCGAGCATGTCGGAAACCCCGGTGACGTTGGTGCCGGAGGCTTCCCAGCTCGGCGTCAGGTGCGCGCCGACCGGGTCGGTGACGGTGCTGAAGACGATCGGGATGCTCTTGGTCGCGGCCACCAGCGCCTGGGCCGACGGAGTGGCGATGCCGACGATCACGTCGGGCTTGTCGCCGATGAACTTGCGGGCGATCTGCGCGGCGGTGCCGGTGTTGCCCTGGGCGCTCTGGTACTGCCACTTGAGGTTCTTGCCGTCTTCGTAGCCGGCCTCCTGGAGGGCCTCCTTGACCCCGTCGCGAGCGGCGTCCAGCGCCGGGTGCTCGACGATGGCGGTCACGGCCACCGACTTCTGCTCGTCGGCGTTGGCGCCGAAGGACAGGGCCATGCCAAGGGCCAGGGCACTGAGGGGCAACCATTTATTCTTATAGGCCTGCATCATGCGGCGATCTCCTGATTGTATTGGCGCGCTGTAGCGAATTGTTCTGATTGGGCGGTGCGGGTACAGCGTGGCCGAAACATCGCATTTTTCGCGCAAGTCGTCAGCAGGTTTGATGTTTTTTCTTGCGGCGGGATTACCGCTGGGGGGCGGGCAAGGGGGAGTGCCTGCCCTTTGCGAAAATTCGATGAGGCCCCGCGTGGCCTCCGAACAGAAGGTCATCGGTTTCGAGCCCAACCAAAGATATGTGGCCAATTGATGGCCTTGTGGTAAACGTCTCCCGAGTTGCAAGGACGCGTACCGCACCGCCTGCCTGGGAGCGGTGCTTTGCGCCCGGTCTGCGTGCCTGCCATGGGGGTGGGCTCTGGGGGATGCATGGTGGGGCGTTGGAGTGCGTGGATCGTCGCCGTGGCGATCTGTCTCATGGTCGGGGACGCGACCGCCGCTGGCTGGCGTTCGGCAAACTTCCGTGTCTATAGCGGCGACTATAATGGCGACGGTCAGCCGGACCTCTACCTGAAGGCGGTCACTTCGGTGGTCGTGGTGGGAGGCGAAGTGGCTACGCCGATTCCGCTCCTGCCACCGTTGAAGAATGTCGTCCTGCTGCGCAATGGTGCCAGCTACAGCGCCCTCTACGATCCACCGGCGGCGGATCTGAACGCCGTGGCCTGGACGGCGGCGCCCTACCAGAGCTTCATCGGCGACCTGAATCGCGATGGCATCCTCGACCTGGTCCTGCAGCCGAACGATTCCAGCGACTCGCTGCTGATCGTCAGCGGCAACCCTTCCGCGCACGGCGTACTGCAGGTAGCCAGCGGTACCGGGCGTTGAGTCAGGAGATATGGGGGCGGCCTGCTCAAGGATCGTCGGAAGTAAGTGTGCAGGCATATAAAGGATCGCTTCCTGATGTTCATGTTGGTATAGCGTTTTTGACCTTTAATCCCCCTCGTGAAAGTGGGTATCCAACATTTGTGGATTGGCGCTTGGGACAGCCGGGGGGTAAGAGGGGATTATGCCGCTGTCTCTTTGTTTCTTTATAAGAGTGCGCAGGTCTATAGGAGGGATTTAGTTGAGGTCAAGGAGAATGAGTTGGGATGAATGGGCGCTTTTATGACTCGGTGCTCGGGCGGTTTAATCAAGGCTGTTAGAAGCATGGGTGGGAGAGTTGATAGGAGCCCATCCATTTGAGTGGTAGCCGCCAAGGAGGGTGGCATGGACTTACTGAATGAAAGTAACTCATCATGAGTTTTCGGTGACTTGATGAAGAGATACGATATTTTAGCCTTGGTGGAATTATCTGAGGAAGTGCCTAGGCCTAAGGTAAAAGGTGTTGCGAGTGGATACTCTCCGCAGCATAAATTTCGTCAGGTGGAATATCTTGCTAGTGGGGTCCATACCTATCCTGGAGATAAAGTCATCTATCCGGGAGAGGCTGTTGTGGCTAGGATAAAGTTTGCTAGCTGGGAGTTCTTCGGTAATGACGTGAAGGTTGGTGATGTCTTTGAAATCAGGGAGCTTGATCGTGTCGTAGGGGTGGGGGTAGTTAAAGAAATATTTTGAATTTCTCTAGCTTGAAAATGGTGCGGTTATTTGAGTGTTTCTTTATAAGGGTTCGCAAGTTTGTAGGGGCTTGTTTTGCCTGGGAGGGTTTGTTTGAACGGCTGGGCTGGGTAGAATAATTTTCCTGTTGCCGTTATAGATAGGTTTCTGGGTGAAATGGTTGGTATTTGCGGTGAATTTTAAATGAATGAGGATGGTTTGGGTGGGTTTTGTTTTGCTGTTTATGGATGTGTGGGTAAGTATTTATTCTTGTTGAGATATATCAATTGTCATGGTAAGGGTTGAAGTTTTCATGAATATGGTGTGAGGTTGAGCGCCAGAGAGGGATGTGATGGCTGATTTTGAATATTATATTAAAGCTGGTATGGCGCTACGGTGTAATTCAGAAGGGTTGTGGTATTTGTCCATGGGGGATCAGGTCTTTTTTCTCCAGGAGGAAGAGAGTTTTTGGAGGGTTCTGGTTTTATTGGAGAAACCTTACGAAGAGGTTAGGGAAAAGCTTGAGGGGGGATTTTGTTACTTAAATGTTGTTTTGGCGGGACTGGATAGTGAGTCTGACTACTGGATTGGTTTGGCACTTTCTTGGATAGAGCAAGGAGGAGTAGAAGTCAGTGATGTACTACTAGCACGCTTGGAGGGGGTGGTTGAGGGGCGGAGCGCCTCTCAAAAAAATAGGCATAAAGCTTTTTCAGTATTGAGAAAGATAGGTGGGTAACTAATGGATATTTATTTTTCTAAAGGCATGGTTGCTTTAGTCAGTTTATAGAGTGGGGTTTTGACGTTTTGCAGTGAGTGTTGTTAATGGTTTCTTGTTTTTTAAGGTGTTATTGTTTTTTGTTATGGCTGCTATTCACATCAATATCAGCCCACGCCATCGATAAAAAAGTCAACAACGTCACCATCATGCGCGTGGGCTTCATGGTGGACGCAAATTCTCCGGGTGGAGGCTGGGGCTTCATCGTCAGCAAGCCGGGAGCGGCGGATTGCGGCTTTGGCCTGATGCGCCTGCCGCCGATGAATACCGATGCCGGCAAGGCCATGCTGTCGCTGATGCTGAGCGCCCTGGCCACACAGAACAAACTGCCGGAGATCGCCTATTCGGCCAGCGCCACGGTGAACGCGGTATGCCAGATCACTTCGGCGCAGATAGACAGCGGCGCCTGAGGGAAGAAAGGTACGAGGCCGCAGCCCCGTACCTTGGCGAGAGTGCTTAGAGCGCAGCGATCTTCTGCCGTTGCTCGGCCAGCTTGGCCAGGGCCTGTTCGGCCTCGGCTAGCTTGGCGCGTTCCTTCTCGATCACGTCGGCCGGGGCCTTGGCGACGAAGCCTTCGTTGGACAGCTTGCCGCCGACGCGCTTGACCTCGCCTTCCAGGCGCTGGATCTCCTTGTCCAGGCGCCCCAGTTCGGCGCTCTTGTCGATCAGGCCGGCCATCGGCACCAATACTTCCATGTCGCCGACCAGGGCGGTGGCGGACATCGGCGCTTCCTCGCCGGCTTCCAGCACGCGGATGCTTTCCAGCTTGGCCAGTTTCATCAGCAGCGGCTCGTTGTCGGCCAGGCGGCGGTGGTCGCTGGGCGAGGCGTTCCTGAGGATGATGTCGATGCGCTTGGCCATGGAGATGTTCATCTCGCCGCGGATCTGCCGTACGCCGAGCATCAGCGCCTTGACCCATTCGATGTCGCCTTCGGCGGCGGCGTCGATCCTGCCTTCGTCGGCCACCGGCCAGGGTTGCAGCATCAGGGTCGGGCCTTCCTTGCCGGCCTGGCCCTTGATGCGTTGCCAGATTTCCTCGGTGATGAACGGCATGAACGGGTGCGCCAGGCGCAGGGCCGTCTCCAGCACGCGGATCAGGGTGCGACGAGTGCCGCGCTGGCGCTCGATGGGGGCGTTCTCGTCCCACAGCACCGGCTTGACCAGCTCCAGGTACCAGGCGCAGTACTCGTCCCAGATGAACTCATAGAGGGCCTGGGCGGCCAGGTCGAAGCGGAAGGCGTCGAGCTGGCGGGTGACTTCCTGCTCGGTGCGCTGCAACTGGGAGATGATCCAGCGGTCGACCGAGGACAGCTCGACCGGCTCGCCGTTGACCCCGGTGTCCTGGCCATCGGTGTTCTCGATGACGAAGTTGGCGGCGTTCCAGATCTTGTTGCAGAAGTTGCGGAAGCCTTCGACGCGGCCCATGTCGAACTTGATGTCGCGGCCGGTGGAGGCCAGCGAGCAGAAGGTGAAGCGCAGGGCGTCGGTGCCGTAGCTGGCGATGCCTTCGGGGAATTCGGCGCGGGTCTGCTTGGCGATCTTCTCCGCCAGCTTCGGCTGCATCATGCCGCTGGTGCGCTTTTGCAGCAGGGTATCGAGGTCGATGCCGTCGACGATGTCCAGCGGGTCGAGTACGTTGCCCTTGGACTTGGACATCTTCTGGCCCTGGCCGTCGCGCACTAGGCCGTGGACATAGACGGTCTTGAACGGGATCTGCGGGGTGCCGTCGGGGTTCTTCACCAGGTGCATGGTGAGCATGATCATCCGCGCGACCCAGAAGAAGATGATGTCGAAGCCGGTGACCAGTACGTCGGTGGGGTGGAAGGTCTTGAGGAACTCGGTCTGCTGCGGCCAGCCGAGGGTGGAGAAGGTCCACAGGCCGGAGCTGAACCAGGTGTCGAGAACGTCTTCGTCCTGGCGCAACTCGACCTCGTTGCCGAGCTTTTGCTTGGTGCGCACCTCGACCTCGTCGCGGCCGACGTAGACGTTGCCGGCCTCGTCGTACCAGGCCGGGATGCGGTGGCCCCACCAGAGCTGGCGGCTGATGCACCAATCCTGGATGTCGCGCATCCAGGAGAAGTACATGTTCTCGTACTGCTTGGGCACGAACTGGATACGGCCGTCTTCCACGGCGGCGATGGCGTCTTCGGCCAGCGGCTTGGTGCTGACGTACCACTGGTCGGTCAGCCAGGGCTCGATGACGGTGCCGGAGCGGTCGCCCTTCGGTACTTTCAGTGCGTGGTCGTCAACCTTCTCGAGCAAGCCCATGGCCTCGAACTCGGCGACGATGGCCTTGCGCGCGGCGAAGCGGTCCATGCCGGCGTAGCTCTGCGGCAGGCTGGGGTCGAGGTTCGGGTTGACGCTGCCGTCGAGGTGGAACACCTGGGCCTGGGCCAGCACCGCGGCGTTCTTGTCGAAGATGTTGATCAGCGGCAGGTCGTGGCGCTTGCCCACTTCGTAGTCGTTGAAGTCGTGGGCCGGGGTGATCTTCACGCAGCCGGTGCCGAATTCGCGGTCGACGTACTCGTCGGCGACGATCGGGATGCGCCGGCCGACGATCGGCAGTTCGGCGAACTGGCCGATCAGCTTGGCGTAGCGCTCGTCTTCCGGGTGCACCGCGACCGCGGCGTCGCCCAGCAGGGTTTCCGGACGGGTAGTGGCGACCACCAGGTAGTCCAGGCCTTCGCTGGTCTTCGCGCCGTTCACCAGCGGGTAGCGCAGGTGCCAGAGGTGGCCCTTCTCGTCGTGGTTTTCCACTTCCAGGTCGGAAATCGCGGTGTGCAGCTTGGTGTCCCAGTTCACCAGGCGTTTGCCGCGGTAGATCAGGCCGTCTTCATGCAGGCGCACGAAGGCTTCCTTGACCGCTTCGGAGAGGCCGTCGTCCATGGTGAAGCGCTCGCGCGACCAGTCCACCGAGGAGCCCAGGCGACGAATCTGCCGGGTGATGTTGCCGCCGGACTGTTCCTTCCATTCCCAGACCTTCTCCAGGAACTTCTCCCGGCCGAGGTCGTGGCGGCTCACGCCCTGGGCGCCGAGCTGGCGCTCCACCACCATCTGGGTGGCGATGCCGGCGTGATCGGTGCCCGGCTGCCACAGGGTGTTGCGGCCCTGCATGCGGCGGTAGCGGATCAGCGCGTCCATGATCGCGTTGTTGAAGCCATGGCCCATGTGCAGGCTGCCGGTCACGTTCGGCGGCGGGATCATGATGGTGTAGGGCTGGCCTTCGCCGCTCGGAGCGAAGTAGTCGTTGGACTCCCAGGTCTCGTACCAGGAAGTCTCGATGGCGTGCGGCTGGTAAGTCTTGTCCATGCGAAAGGGGACCAAAGCTGAATATGGCTGGGGAAAATGCGAAGAAAGTTCGGGAGTATAGCGGGGATGGCGGCCCGGGGGTAAGGCCGCGGGCCGCGGCGGGG